>CBFCWN010000152.1:0-5793 GCA_965601515.1 uncultured Myxococcales bacterium
TTGCAGACCGACCCGCGCAATTCGCGAAAACGCCGGGCTTTCAACAGGCCGCGCGGAGGGTCAGAAACCCAGGGAAAATTGCGAATCGCGCAGGTCGGTCTGCAAGGGTTCGAAATCGTTGGGGGTTTAGGGGGCCCGCGTGTCCCCTAGGTTTTGTTCGGAGACTTGGTCGTTGAGGGTCCAGTAGTCGTAGAGCACGCCGATGAAGAACAGGCCGCCGGTGACGAAGTAGAGGAGCCCCGTGAGGTACTTGCCCATGTAGACGCGGTGGAGACCGAACACGCCGGTGAACGTCAGCAAGATCCAGGCGATGTTGTGACTGATCGGCCCCGCGCTGTAGCGAAGCTCCGCCGAACGATCGAGTGATGGCATCAAAAAGAGGTCAATGAGCCATCCGATTCCCAAGAGGCCCAGCGTGAAGAACCAGATCGTACCGCTGACGGGTCGTCCGTAATAGAAGCGGTGCGCTCCCATGAACCCGAAGATCCAAAGTAGATAGCCGATTCCGAGGTTGTGCGTATCGCCCTGCGACATGAGTGCGTTCTACAGCGACACGGAAGGCGAGCAAGTACCAGGCCATCCGAAAACCTTCGTGTTGCCATCGATATCGTACCGGATCTACGCTCGTCCGATGAAGGGTTCGAACGTCGCGAAGGAGGCAACGCTGGCCATCGCGACGCTCGGAGGTCTTGCGTTGCGCATCGAGCAGCAACGGCTCGAGCACACCGTTCCTGCAAAGTCGGCTGCCATCTTGGTGTACTTGGCGGATCACGGTGGACGGGTACGCCGAACGAAACTGGCGGGTCTGCTGTGGTCGGATCACACAGAAGAGCGTGCGCGTAGCAACCTACGGATCACACTCTCTCGCCTTCGTAGAGGGCTTGGCGGCCGAGTCGCGTCCGACCGAGATGCGCTCTGGCTGGAGGGGTCGTTTTCCTACGACGCGCATCTCTTGAGCTCTGCGAGCCCAGAGCAGCTTCTCGCTCTCTACGGCGGGGACTTCCTATCCGGCTTCGCTGCACCGGGGGCAGAGCTGTTTGACGAGTGGTTGGTGGGGCGCCGAGCGGTGTTGCACGCGACGGGTATCGAACGGATCTCCGAGGAGGCACGACGAGCTCGCGACGCTTCGAACTGGTCCCTTTGCCGCCAACTCGCTGAGCGTCTCGTCGAATTCGAGGCCTGGCACGAGCAAGGGCATCGCTGGCTGATCGAATCGATCGCCGCGACTACGGAACCGACCGCCGCGATCGCGCACTACGAGAGGTTTGCGCGGAGTCTCGAAGAAGAAGTAGGCACGGAGCCCGAACCCGCGACGAAGCAACTGGTCGCAGCGATTCGAGATCGCCCGCGACCACCGCCACGCCTCGAGCCGAGAGATTTGGCGGCGGCTCGACCGCCTACCTGGCCTACCGCGTTTCTTGGTCGTTCATCGGAGCTCGACAGGTTGCGGCAGTTGGCTCGGTTCCGCAGTCCAGTCTCGATCGTGGGGCCTGGAGGCATCGGCAAGAGCCGACTCCTGGCAGCTTTCGCAAAGGAGCGCGAAGCCTCTGGCGCACAGGTGATCTACACGACCTTCGACGGTCACGAGTCCACGTCGAAGGAAGCGACCTTTCGCGTCTTCGCGGAGACGATACTGGCCTCGCTCCGCGTGCCCTCTGATAGTGAGGCAGGGCCTGAGGACACCTTGCGTCGATACTTGAGTCAGGGCCGCCGGACGCTCTGTCTCGACAACGTGGAACAGCTCGAAGACGTCGAGCGCCCGATCAGCGACCTAGCGACTCGTTGTCCGGAGCTCGAGATCATACTCACGACGCGACGACGTCTCGTTCTCGTCTCGGGTCGCGTACTGGAGCTCCAAGGGCTCGCGTACGATGACCACGGGGACACTCTCTCTCCAGCCGTCGCCCTCTTTCTCGATCGCTTGCCCCGTTCCCCCGACACGGCATCGGAGATGGAGATCATTCGTTCGGTTTGCTCGACCGTTGCCGGACATCCGCTCGCGATCGAGCTGGCTGCTCACTGGGCCGCCAGCGCTTCGCTCGGCGAGCTTGCTGCCGTCGTCGAAACCAACCACGCGCTTGCCACTACTGCTCACGACTTGCCGACCCGCCACCGTGCTCTCGATGTCCTCGTCGCCGCATCGGTCGCGCGTGTCTCGCCCGAAGCCCAACGGGTCCTTCGGGCCGCCACCGTATTTTCGGGCCCGTTCAGTCGACGCGACATTGAAGCCCTGGTGATCGTATCCGACAAGGAGCTCGCGCAGCTCGTGCAGCATTCCCTGCTGACCCTGCACTCGGAACGCTATCACCTACATCCGGTGATTCGACGATTCGCAACGACGCTATTCGACTCACCGGACGCTCTCGATGAGCTCTCGGCACGACACGCGCGCCGGATGATCGAAGTCATGACCCGAGACGACGACGCGGGTCACGATTCGACGATCCAGACGCGTGCCGACGATCTCCGTCGCGCAATCTCCTGGTGCATCGCAAACATCGACGTCGAGACACTGATGCCACCCCTTCGTCGCTATTTGGGATACTTGCGTGCCTGGGGATGGTTCAAAGCGGGCCTCGCAACGATCGAGCTTGCGCTTCAGCGAGACGACCTTGGTCCCGTGCTCAGTGCCGAGCTCCACCGCTACGCTGCAGAGGCGATGCTGCATGCTGGGAAGATCGACGAGGCTACCCGCACGCTCGAACGGGGACTTGCCTGCGTCGGATCTCGCATCCCGAATGGCTCCGCCCGGCGGCGGGTGTGGAACGCGCAGCAGGCCGCGGTCTTGTCGGTTTCACCCCTCGGCCGGGCTTCCGCCGAAAAAGAGCAACGCGCCGCAGAGCGCGCTCGACTGATGAGTCTCTTGGGAGAGGTGTTCTACGTTTCCGAGCGGCGTGCAGAAATGATCAGCTACAGCCTCGGGTCATTGGCCGCCGGACGACAGTCTCGTGAGCCCGTCCTCATCGCATCCGGCGACGCCGCGATTTCCGTGGCCGCCCAATTGAGCGGCGCGCATGGTGTCTCCGAACGCTACCGCAAACGAGCCCGCGATCGGTTGAAGGATGCGGCCAGTCAAGATCCCTTTACGGCCACGATGGCATGGGGAGTGACCGCTCTCGTAGCGGCAGGAGCGGGGCAGTGGGCAGATGCCCGCAAGGACTGTGCGGCGTCAATCGGAGCGGCCAGGGCGTCAGGGCGTGCACGTATCGTCAGTCAGACTGAGATCCTGTTGGCACTCGTCGACTGCCACGAGGGGAAGGCGAAGAATGCGCTGGCGAGATTGCACGACATCGAGAGAGAAATCGAGCGAAATGGCTTCCGTCGCGGTCTCACGTGGGTCTACGCCACGCGAGCGGAAGCCGCGTATCGGATCCACGATTTCGCCCTTGCTCGCGGAGCCGCACAAGATGCCCTACGTACGGCGAACGAGCATGGTCGCCCGGAAGACGCAACCCGCGCGCACATCATGCTGGCGAGGCTCGACTTGAAGTCCGACGCACTCGAGACCGCAAGAGCGCATCTTCGCGACGCGCTCCCCGGCTTGGCTGCCGACAGCGCACTGGCGATTCAACATCTCGAGTCGCACTGCGGAGCAGCGTCGGTGGCGATCGCGGTCGAGCGCCGCACGGGACCTTCAACGCCCAGCGCCCGCGAGATGCTCGCGAAGTTGAGGTCCTACGCGAGGGCATACCCCATCGCGGGACCCCGGTACGCGGACCTCCGCACTCTGCATGATCGTCGACCCGACCGTCGCTGAGGCGGCGCACGTATCGCGTGCGGCTCACTCTTGCCGGGCCACGACCTCCCTCATCGCGCCGACCCAGTCGTCATCCACGTTGCACACGGGGATGGTCTCCATATCGAAGTAGGGTGCAAAGGTTGCGACGTCGATGAGGCTCCATTCCTCGAGAGCCACCAGGGTCACGTAAATCTTGGCGCTCGGGCTGGCCAGAATCCATTGGGTTCCAGCGGCAGGACCGTGGGTCATGAAGAGTTCGAGGGCCTTGCGCTGGGTCTCACGACCGGGGCGCATCCTCATGATGATGATGGCGTGGGCGAAGGTGTTGTCCATGACGACACCCTGCGCGAGTGCCGTTTCTCGAACGCTTCAGCACAAAGGCTCCCCCTGAAACGGTGTAGAAACGGTCTTCGACGAAGAGTCCGGGACATGGAACACGCCGCCCAACCCAATCAGTTCATCTTCGAAGACCGCCCTCAACAGCTTCCGGAAACCGCCCTCCGAATCGACGGAACGATTCCGAGCGCCGTCAGGGGCCGGTTCCTTTTCAACGGCGCTGGGCAGATGAGGATCGGTGGCCAGCAGCTTCACGGTTTCGATGCGTATGGCCGTGTGGTCTCGGTGAGCATCGAGCCGAACGTCGCCGTGCTACAGGGGCACCACGTCACCACCCCCCTGTATCGGGATGAGCTCGCTCAAAACCAGGTCACGAAACGACGACTCTACGCGAATAAACCGTCGAGATGGTCGAACCTCTTCGACCTAAATCTGGGCAACTCCTGCAACCACAACGTCTACTCATTCGGTCGGCACGTGATCGCGAGCCAGGACCCGGGTCATTTCATCCTAAGCGACCGCTCACTCGAAGTCGCCAAGCCGTTCGACTGCGGCGGACTGCACAAGCCTGGGATGAACATGACCCCAATGCCAAGAGTCGATCCGGCGACGGGTCGACTCGTGCTCTGGCTTCAGAAACCCGGGCCGAAAGACCAATTCATCTTCGTGGAGGTCGACGAGAATCTCAAAGTCGTTCGTCAGACGTCCTGCAAGCTTCCCGCGGGGCTTCGTCACGATATCGCGTTCACGGACGACTACTATATCGTCACCCGGTTTGCAGGCTTGAACGTGCCGAAGGTGTTGTGGGGCGCGTCACCCGTGTTCGGCGCGGTCACGTTCAACGAGAAGACGTCGACCCTGCATCTGGTGCCCCGGCAGGGCGGTAAGCCTCGAGAGGTGCTGCTTCCCGATCGAATGCACTTCCACTACTTCAACGCGTTTCAGGAAGACGGCACCATCGTGCTGGACACGATCGGCTACCGAGGAGGCGTCACTTTCAGTCGACTCCTGCCAGACGACGCGAGAGAGAGGATCGGCGTCGAAAGCACACCGACCCCGGTTCCTGAGATCCTTCGGTACCGCATCGATCTCGAAACTCTCGCGGTCGAAGAGCGAGTCATGCCCGACATCGCATGCGAGGCCCCGGACATCCATCCAGCGTATCGCGGCAAGCCTTATCGCTACGGCTACGCGTCTGCGAGAACCAGCCACGACGACAGCTTCGATGAAGGCGCATACATCTGGTTCGGCGGCGTCGGCAAGCTCGACTTCGAAGACAACCTTGCCGCGGTCTGGAGCGCTCCCGCGGGCGCGACGGCGTCTCCGCCCGCATTCGTTCCCGACCCAGAGCGAAGCGGGGAGGACGCGGGGTACCTCCTAAGCTGGGTTCAGGAGCCAAGGGAGCGCCGTTCCTGCCTCGTCATTCTCGACGCAAAGAACCCCGAGCAGGGACCCGTCGCGCAAATCCACTACGACGAGCTCTTTGGCTTGATCTCCCACGTGAGTTGGGCACCTTCGAACACGAGGAGCAAGGCACTCGATGACTGAGAACTACGACTTCATCGGGTCATTGGAGGCGGTTCGGCTGGCGCTGTGATCGCATCGCGACTCAGCGAAGACCCCAACTGTCTCGTTGCGCTACTCGAGGCGGGGGGACACCCGCCCGAGGCAGAGTTGCTGCCAGGCGCGGTCGCTTCACTTCAGCTCAATCCCGAGAC
>CBFCWN010000153.1:0-5620 GCA_965601515.1 uncultured Myxococcales bacterium
CGGCGGTCGTTCGGCGGGAGCCCCCAGAGCCAAGGGAGCTGCCGCACCCCGACGAAACCGAGCTCCCTCACGCATCGGCGGAGCTCGCGCACCGCGTCCATCGGTCGGTAGAGATCGACGGAGCCGATACCGACGAATCGTTCGGGATGCGCGGCGACGGTCTTCGCGACCTCGTCATTTGAAAGCAGCGGTCCCTCCGGTCCCCACCAAGCGGACGTCAGTGCTTTGGAGACGCCGGCGGCATCAAGCGCCCCTATGGTAAGCGCGACGGGAAATTCGTCGGGTACTACGTCGAGCCGCATCCACCGCCTGAGCGACGCGAACATCTCGTGGCCGATGAACTCCCCGGTCGGGTGCTGAATCCACGCGTCGATGATCGGTTGGGTCATGAGGCTACTCCGCTGCGTCGGGCCAGGCCTGTAGTGGAAGAAGTGACTTCACGCTCGTCTCGCCCGAGTCGATGAGCCCCGTCTTCGCGTCGTAGATTCGCCACGCGAAGTACGGCCGGTGGATGGGTTGTGATTCGACGAAGATGCACCGGAGCTCGCCTTCTTCGAACTGACACTCTTTTTGGATGGCTTCGAGCAGTCCCTCCCGATGGAGGTGTCCGTCGCCCATGTTCCATCCTAGGACGAGGCCCGCGATGGCCTCGCCGTCGTGATACTCGTACGCGTCGATGTCGTCGACCGCCTTCGGGATGAGCTCGTGGAGGATGCGCCCTTGAATGTGCATGGCCCGGAAGACCGGGACCTTCGAGAGGATCGCGGTGACGGTGTTTTCGTCGTACATGTCTCCGAGCTGCGCGCGAGGCGTACGCGCGGGCTTTTTGATGCGTTCGTCGAGCTTGTCGGCGGCGTTCCCGCGAAAGAGCCAGACGCTGTACGCCCAGTTCCCGGCGTAGTAGCGCATGGACAGGAGGAACGAGACCTTCGACGGAAACATGTTACCGATGAGCTGCAACAGGAACACGGCGCACACGAGGTACGCGATCAGCAAGGGGGACTGAATGCTGAACGCACTCACGTTCGAGTAGGCGCCGAACAGGACGAAACCGCCGTACACCATCATGACGTTCCACTCGATGGGGACGCCGAGCGGCACGCTGCTCGTGATGAAGAAGTGGAAGGCAAGCATCACGAAGAGCGCGGTCCATATCACCGTAGGGTCGCCGCTCACGATCAGCACGACCGGCACGGTGAGCTCCACGACCGTCCCGAAATGAGCAAGCACCGCCGCGAGGCGCGACGGGTGTAGGTTGTTCGGATAGTCGACGAACATCGCTTTGCGAATGCTCGGGAACAACTGCGTGATCGGGCTCGTGCTTTGCATCGTCGCGATGACCGACGGGAAGTGACGGTTGAGCTTGGAGGTTGCCGCCCATATCCAAATCGCGGCCCAGAGCCATTTGGTGCCCGCGATCCAGTCCGCCGGAAAGAGAAAGCAGATGAGGGCTGTGTAGTAGTGCTCGGAACGTGCGGTGAGAAACACGGTGGTGTCGAGCACCCCGAGAATGGGCAGCAGAATCGCGATCGGCATTAGCTGGTCGCGGCCGAGCGTCGGCGAGACGAGAGCCATGATCAGGCTGGCGACCAGCGCCGCGAAGAAACCAACGTCCGTCCAGCTTCGCCTGGTGCCACCGATGAGAGGCGCGCCGCGAAAGAGCGGAAGCTTCAGCGTGCCGGGGCGCAGGAAGTGGAGGGCGCCGCCGATCGGAGGGTTGTATCGGCCAGCAAGCGGGCCGCTCGCGCAGCCGAGCCCCGAGACTTCGAAGAGCAGGCTCCAGAGCACCGCCTTCTGGAACGCGATCGGTTCGGCCCACCATTCGCCGATGGTCGAGAGGCTACCGAGACCTGGCGTGAACGAGCAGAACCAGGTCCATGCCCAAATGTAGAGCAGCACCTTGAAGACGTAGAAGAGGTACACCGGCATCGGCGTGCCGTACCCCCGAGTGACCCAGTCCTGGCAGGCCATCTTGAGTCGCTCGGGCCAGGGCTTCTTCTTCCATTCCTCGATGTCGAAGCCAGGTAAGATCGGATCCATCGCGCCCATGCGCCGATGGGATATCACATCTGGTCGGCGATGGTCTTGCTCTGCTGGCCTCGAGACGGGGTTTCGTGAGCGGGCCCCGCAGTGTGGAAGTCGTCGAGGCTGATGTTTTCGTGGAGCTCAACCCAGTGTTTGAAGTTGCCGGGGAAGAGGAAGGGCGCATGGCCCTCGGCGTTCGTGTAGTAGCTGGTGCAGCCAGGGTCGCCCCACGAGAACTTTCCGAACTGACTCTTCATCCACTGAAAGTAGGCATCCGTTCGATCGCGACGAACCTCGATCGAAGTCACCCGAGCGGCGCGCATCTTGTTGATGAGGCCGACGATGGTCTTTACGTTTCGTTCGGCCGTCCGAAAGTACGATACGTTCAGCACCAAACCATTCGGGCCCATGCCCCAGAAGTAGTTCGGGAAGCCCGGCGCGGCGATGCCTTTGAAGGCCTTGGGGGTCGTCCCCATCGCCTCCGCGAGCGACTGTCCGTCCGTCCCTCGAACGTCGATACGGTCGAAGTCGAGGATGCGATAGCCCGTGCAATAGACGATGGCATCGGCATCGATTCGCCGGCCGTTGGACGTGATGATCCCGGTCTTCGTCACTTCCTGCAGACCGCTCGCGATGAGCTCGACATGGTCGAGGCACAGCGCGGGATAGAAATCGTCGGAGATGAGTCCGCGCTTGCACTGGTAGTTGGTGTCGGGGGTGAGCTGCTCGCGAAGCTCTGGGTCGTCGATGGTCTTGTCGAGGTAGCGCTTCGCAAACCATTCGAACTGTCTCATGCGCGGATGACCGAGGGTTGCCGCGTGTTCCACCTGGCCCATCAAGAACGCCTGGACTCTGCGGGTCGCCTCGATGAGGACTGGGAAACGCCGCATGCTCTTCTTCTCACGTTCGGTGTAGAAGCGGCGGTTGCGCGGCATGATCCAGTTGGGCGAGCGCTGCAGCACGGTCACGTGCTTCGCGACCTTTGCGACTTCCGGAACGATCTGCACGGCGCTCGCCGCAGATCCCACGATGACGACGCGCTTGCCGGTCAGGTCGACATCGTGGTTCCAACGTGCGGCATGCCAGCTATCGCCCTCGAACTCGTCGCGCCCAGGGACGTTCGGATAGAGGGGTGTGTGTTGGTTGCCCATGGCGTTCACCAGGATGTCGAGCTCGATCGTTTCACCATCCTTCGTGGTGATGTCCCAGTGCGTTCCGGTCCAATGAGCCGATGCGATGCTGGTGTTGAGCCGAGTGTAGGGCTCGAGACCGAAGTCTTTCCAGCACTTGGCGAGGTAGGCTTGAATCTCCGCCCGCTCGACGAAGTTGGCGGACCAGCTCGGGTTTGGCGCGTACGAAAACGAATACGAGTGCGCCCAGACGTCGCAGGCGAGGCCTGGGTACGATTGCACCCGCCAGGTCCCACCGGGTGCGTCCATCGCCTCGAAGATGGTGAAGTTTCGGTACCCGTTCTGTAGTAGCTCACGACCACAGGCGATTCCGGTAGGGCCCGCTCCGATGATGCCGATTCGAGGTTCGGTGTTGCTCATTGTCCGGCCTCCGCGAGTTCCGTTTCAGCTTTCGTTTCTGGGCGAGTCTCCTGAGCCGACAGGAACTCGAAGATGTCTCTACGAAGCTCTGCGTAGCCCGGGCGCCAGGGCATGGAGAAGAAGCCGTGTATCTCGCCTTCGTAGATCTTGGTTTGGGTTGGGCTTCCGGCGCGCTCGAGTTTTTTCGAGAGCGCGCGCGTGCCGTCGGCAAGGCGGTCTTTGGAACCGGCGACCAGAAATGCCGGTGGGCAGTCGTCGAACTCGAGGTCCATCGGAGTAATGGCTTTGTCGCGAGGCACTTCGTCCTCCAAGACTGCTTTTCCGCCATAGGCCTCGAGCATCAGGTCGATGCCCGGGAAACGGTTTCGGCGAGAGGTCGTGCGGTCGTGGATGCCGTAGAGCGACACGGCGCTGCGCACGGTGAGAGGAACGGACGACGGCGCATCCGGGCCGAGGTCCCTCAGTCGGCTCGGGTTCTTGTCGAACAGTGCGAGCATCATCGCCATGTTGCCGCCGGCGGAGTCACCCATGAGATGCACGCTCTCGATCTCCGGGTGCTGTTCGCGAATCCACCGAAGTGCTTCGAGCAGCGAAAGAAGCAGGCTCGGGTGAGGGTGTTCCGGCGCCAACGGATACTCGACGTTGAAGACGGGGTAGCCGTGGTTCGCGAAGTCGATCAGCTCTCGGTTCCAGAGTGTGTTCTTCAGGATGATGAAGCCGCCGCCGTGGAAAAAGACGACGGGCGTTCGGGCCGGCTCGCCAGGCGCGGGCGGAATGTGTTGGAGGGTCTCGCGGGGATGAGAGCCGTAGCGGTGCTCCGAGATGGGAGCAGGCGGTTCGGGGCGCTTGCGGATCTTGTCGATCGCAGCGAGCGCGAGGGCGATGAGCCGAGCCGTGAGAAGGTTGAGACGCCGTCGGAAGCTAAGTGGCGTGGCTGGAATGTTGTGCGCCATCAGGAAAGCCGCCTTGGCCTAACATAGGTTTTGTCCTCGCGGAACCCGGCTGCCGGCGGCTGAACGAAACTACCACCGCAAGCGACCGATACGGGGTGGTGGCTCACAGTCTCTCTGCGCGCGCACGTCTCGTGAGCGCATATTGTGCGGACTACCCGGCATCGCTGTGCGACCTGCCCGACGCACCCTACTTGTTTCGCGTCGTTGGCGAGCTCCCGCCTCTCGATCGCGCCCTTGCGATCGTCGGGACGAGGCGCGCCGATGAGGAAGCGCTCGACTTCGCCTACGACCTCGCAAGAGAGGCCGCGCTTCGCGGGGTCGCGGTGGTGTCCGGCGGCGCAGTCGGCATCGATCGCGCAGCTCACGAAGGCGCCATCGACGGGGGAGGGCGCACGGTCGTCGTGCTTCCCACCGGTCTCGACGCGCCGTACCCCAGTGCCAACCGCAAGCTCTTTGAGCGGGCCTCCGAGTCCGGTTGCCTATTAACGGAGGTCGACGATGGGGTGCCCGCCCAGAAGGGTCGATTCCTCACCCGGAACCGCCTGGTGGCCGCTCTTGGACAGTGCACGGTGGTCGTTCAGGCGCCAAGGCGATCCGGAGCCCTTTCGACGGCTCGCCTGGCACGGAAGCTCGGGAGGCCAGTCTTTTCCGTGCCCGCATCCCCTTGGGATCCCAAGGGTTCTGGGAATTTGAAGCTCCTCGACGAGGGCGCGAGGATTTGCGCCCGCCCAGCCGATGTCCTATCGCCATCGGCGTCGCCGGGGGGCGACGGCGTTGTCTCCCGGGCTGGGCAACAGCGAAAACCCCATGATGTCAGCAACTTGAGTCAACTCGACCAAACTATCCTCCGAAGCATCGCGGGCCGCGCCCGCCATCCGGACGAGCTCTGCCAACGCACCGGAATTCCAGCCTTCCAAGTCCAGCAGTCTATTCTTCGGCTGCTCGTTCGTGGGCTGATCGAGGAGAGGCCCGGGGGTCGTGTCCGAAGTTGCCGAGCCGGCGAGAAGCCTTACTAGAAACAATTCCATGGCCAAAACCCTCCTCATCGTGGAGTCCCCTGCAAAGGCGAAGACGATCAAGAAGTACGTCGGC
>CBFCWN010000154.1:0-5600 GCA_965601515.1 uncultured Myxococcales bacterium
GCGTGTCCCTAGCGTGGGATCTGGGTGTTGATGCTTGCGCCTAGCTCTCCGCGGGCGACCGGCTTTCCACCTACCGATGCTTCGACTTCGAAACCGAGCACGCCATCTCGCTCGAGGGTCCATTCGGCACGGTAGTCGAGACGGGAACCCGGGAGCACAGGATCGACGAGGCGTATGTCGATCTTGCTGGCGAGGCCGATAATGGGGGACTTCGACATCTCTTCAAGTAGCTCGAGGCCCTCTCTAGTGGGCGGGCCGCCTGGCCGAAGCGCGTAGGCCGCGTCGAGGGCGTCAAGCGTGGTCAAGCCGAGCGTCTCGTCACCACGCTCAGCCCCAGCTCTTCGAATCGCGTCGAGGGTCGCCAACAGCTGCGTCGTCTGACCGAGGCCTTCGACGACGTAGACCCCCGGCCAAAGAGACCAATCAGGGAAGTGTCCGTCGAAGACGGGGTGAGTCGCGGAGACGTGCAGCGACGCTTCGATGGACCTGGCCTCCGACAGTCGATACCGCTTGATCCGATCAACGAACAAGAACGGACGGCGATGTGGCAAGAGTCGCTGGACGATGTTGGCGCCGAGGCCGCGGCGCTCTTCGCTCGAACGCGTCACGACAGCTCCCGAACGATGGATTTCAACTCTTGCACCGTGGATGTGCTGTGTACACGGACTTCCCGGCGCTCGTCGAGGTGACGCTTGATGATGTGGCCCAGCGCGTGGTGGGGGCCCAGTACGACCACGTCGGTAGCGCCTTGCTCGAGGACGAACTCGATCGACTGATGCAGCTTCATTGGACTGGTGAGTTGGGACAGGAGAAGCTGGGAGACCGCTTCACCATCACCCCGGGCGTCCACGCCGGTTTGATTGCTGACCCACGTCGGGCCCTGCTCGGCGTCTTCGATCGCAGATTCGAATCGATCGTGAAGCTCTTGGCTCGCAGTCTTCATGAGCGGTGAGTGCCAAGGACCTGAAACGGGCAACGGCGACACGCCCTGATGGGAGGCGGCGGTCCGAAGCGCCGCGCTCTCGCCGGTCACCAGGTGAGTGTCTTCTGTCGTCTGGCCTCCGATATAGACTTCGCCCGAGAGGCTCGCATCCTTCATGATGCCTTCTAGCCTGTCGGCAGAGCCGTGGACGGCCACCATGCCACCGGGTCGTGCACGTGCCGCCTTCGCCATCGCACGCCCCCGCTCCGCTGACAGCTCGCACGCGGATTCGTACGGCAAGTGACCAGCGGTCGCTACCGCCGCGAGCTCTCCCGCTGAATGACCGGCGACGATCTCTGGCGCGATCCCCTCGTCTCGAAGAAACGACGCCGCCCCAAGCGCCACCGCCGTGAGCGCGGGCTGAAGATACTGCGTCTTGATCAGCGCGCGTCCACCACGTTCAGAGAGCGCGAGCAAGTCCTTGCCCGCCGCTTCGCTCGAACACTCCCAGAGCTTCGCGGCATCCGCATACGAACGAGCAAGGTCAACACCCATCCCGGCGTGCTCGGCACCCTGTCCGGCAAGCATCCATGCGATCATGCCGTCATGCCTCCGTCCACCACGATGGTTTGACCCGTGATGTAACTCGCCTCGTTCGATGCGAGAAACGCGACCACGGCCGCAAGCTCCTGAGAGCGCCCAGGACGACCCATCGGAATACGCTCAAGCTTCTCCGTGCGCGCTCGATGATCCATGCGCTCCGCCATGCCTGCATCGAACAGGCCCGGCGCAACCGCGTTTACGCGAATTCCTCGTCCTGCAAGCTCCGCGGCAAGTGTTTGCGTGAGGGAAATCATGCCTCCCTTGGAGGCGGCGTAGCTGGCCTGACCTGGGCTGCCATGCAGTGCCGCCACGGAAGCGACGTTGACGATGGCCCCGCGCCCCTCCCGGAGCATGCCAGGAAGGGCCGCTCGAATGCAGGCCATCGCACCACCGAGGTTGACGGCGATCACCTCGGCGTCCTCCACATCCGACTGCATCAAGAAGAACCGATCGCGCACGGTCGCGGCGTTGTTCACCAGAACGTCCAGCGTAGGCAGCGCTGCGACGGCGCTACGGGCTGCGGCCGCATCCTCCAGATCGAGCTGCACTGAGGTCGCGTCGACCCCCAGCTCCGCGCATCGCGCTGCGCACTCTTCGGCTTCCTCGCGGCGATGGCGAAAGCCGATGAATACGGTTGCGCCTTCGGCCGCAAAACGAAGCGCCATGTCGCGTCCAAGTCCTCTCGACGCCCCCGTGACGAGTACTCGTTGGCCTTCGAAACGTCTCATGGTGTCGCATCTCGAAAGAGCGGCGGGTCGTTGGTTTCGTCGCGCATGCCGTGCGTGTGCCGATGCGGATCGACAAGCAGACTCCGATTGAAAACCAACGGACTCGAGACCGTACGAATCGGCTCGCTCGCCTCCCTTTTTTCGGCAGCAAACGAATCGATACCCGGGTGCGCAACCTCGATGTCCAAAAGCGCGGTTCCGAGGAATCCGCTCAGGCCTGGCGAAAAGGCTGCGCTGTGCACCGTCCCCACGACAGCATCTCCCTCCCGTATCTCGTCTTCGGCGCTCACCGAGCCGCGTGCGACGAAGCAGGTCAGCCGACGCTTGATGCCCGAGACCCGGCGAGCCGCCACCGCCTCGAAACCGGGAAACGGTTTTCTTGCGGAAACACGCCACTGGAGCTGGAGCTCGAGCGGAGTCAGGCCCGACAGCCGACCATGCCGAACTGAGAAGAATCCGTTCTCCAGAGCGCAGAGGTCGAGCGTGTGAAGCGAGGCTTCGCCACCGCCTATCGCATCGACGAGAGTCGATAGCTCGTCCCAAACCGTCCCAGCAGAGTCTCCCGGGATGAGCAGGTCGTAGCCGTACTCGCCTGTCTTGCCCGCACGAAAGCATGTGCCTCCGTCGAAATGGTAGAATGAGAGGTAGGGGAGGCCGATGATGTCGGGCGTAAGCCATTTGCTCATCACCTCCCACGCGTAGGGGCCATTGATGGAGATGAGCTCGTACTCATCACCGAGATCGACGACTTCGGCTTCGAGCTCGGGGTCGACGGAACGGCCCATGGCGTCCGAGAGCTCGCTCGTCTGGATCCCCTCGAACATCAGGATGCATGCCTCGTCATCCGGACAAACGTAGACGTCCGCGATGGGCTCTCCGCTCTCGTCGAGAATCAGTGTCTGCCGCATTCGTCCGTCGCGTACCCACAGGTCTCCCGAGCAGATGGCATCGACCGCCTCCATCGCATCCTCGCCTTCAATTCGAACGACCCTCACATGGTCCATACGACTGATCGCCGCAGCGTTGCGGACGTTTGGATACTCTTCACGGATAGCCATCACCAAGCTCCATGATGGCGTCGACGATGGTGTTCACCGTGCGCATCTTCGAAGAAGCGTAGGGCGATCCGCTCAGTGTGAGTCCGAAGATCGCATCGAGCTGTACGACAAGCTCAACCGCATCGACCGAGTCCATTCCGAGCCCGGTTCCGAAAAGAGGCGCATCCGGGTCGATGGTTTCGGGATCGATCTGTAGCTTCATCGTGTCGCGCAGAATCTGCCGGACCTGCGTCAGGATGGCTTCGCGCGCATTCACGTACTCGGAAACCTCAGCAGACATCGCCCGCCTCGTTGTACATCAGCACCATGGCCGCGGAGGCCGTGTCTCCGTCGCTCGCAACAAGCGCGCTTCGTGAGCGACCCGACCTCAAGACCTCGAATGCGCGGGCAAGCGAAAACGCAGACGAAGTCGATGACAACCTGCCAATCGGACTGAGTGGGCAAGCGATGAGCTCGGGGAGTCGGTTCGAGCCGGCTCGACGTCGCGCCTCGGCAATCGCCTCGTCTAGTCGACCCGGCCCGGCCAGGCCGATACCAACGACCTCCACCGACGCGGCCGTGGTCGTCAAGACGATCGCGCATGCCGCGTCTCGGCTCGGGCCGTGCTCCTTGCCCACGGCGCCCCCGTCTACTCCTGCCGCGACCATGCGATCGGCATCGCGTCGATGCCCGAGCATCCATGCCGACATGACAGCCGCGAAGAGCCCACTCCCTTTACCAATCGTAATCGTGCTCTGCGGGCCGCGGATGCCGATCGCCTTCGCACATCCACTCTGTGCAGCGCTCGGCAGCACCTGCGCGAAGGCCGTGGTGTCGGGTTTGCCAAGGCCGCGCGCCTCGAGACTCGAGTGAAATCTACCAAGGCTGTCCGGTGAAGCTCGCAGTGCCCCGGCGATGAGGCCGGTTCGCTCGCGCATGGAGCCTTTGAGCTTGACCCCTGCATCGCTAAGCGCGCGAACGACGGCAGCTGTCAAGAGCTCCGTCGCGCGATCGATCCCGCGGAGATCCGCCCTTGGCAGCGCAGCGCTTAGGTCGAGGTTCTCGTCTTGAGTGGCGACCTCCGACTCGTCGAAGGTCTCGAGGTCGGCAACGCTTCGCACGCCCGCCAAGACAACACCCGCACCGCTAAGGAACACGCGACGAGCATCCGGTGCATTGTCGCGGATTGGCTTTGCGGGTCCGAACACCAACGCGCAGTTGTTGCCGCCAAAAGCAGAGTTGTTCGAAAGCGCAATCTCGTATGCAAGCGGCGACGGCCGCTTCGAGCCTACCGGAGAAGGTGGGCCACCGGGTCGCGGGGTTTCAAAGCCCGCGGTCGTGGGCGCAACCCCGGCTTTCATGCACTCGAGGGTTGTGATGACCTCCAAGACGCCCGCTGCACTCTGGGCGTGGCCGAGGTGGCCTTTGCTCGAGCTGAGCGGCAGCGAGCGAGCAGCCTCGGGCCCGAAAACCGACTGGACCGCGCACCACTCAGCGGTGTCGTTTGCAGCCGTCCCCGTCCCATGCGCGTTGAAGTACCCGATGTCCGATTCGCACGCGCCCGCATCGTCGAGGGCACCGTGAATTGCGGCGGCAACTCCGCGCCCTCGCGGCTCGGGAGAGGTCTCGTGGTACGCGTCGCCCGAGAGCCCGTAGCCGTGAAGTCGAGCATAGCTGCGGGTGGCCCGGAGTCCTGCTCGCTCCAACACGAGGAAGCCCGCGCCTTCGCCGAGCGTCGTACCAAGCTGTTTGGCGAACGGAGTGCAGGGGTCTCGGCTCAACACGCCGAGCGCATGGAAGCCGGCAAAAAGGGCGGGCGTCAGCGCATCGATGCCTCCGGCAAGAACCAGGTCGGCGAAGCCTCGATGAATCAGATCGGCGCCAAAGCCAACTGCCTGCGTAGACGAGGTGCAGGCCGTTGAGATCGTGATCGCCGGCCCTCGAATTCCTAGCTCTTCGGCAAGGCCAAGGGCGAGATCGTGCGTGTCGTGGTCACCAAATAGGCTGGCGCCAACCGTCATTGCGATCCGAGTCGCGGGAAACGCCCTGAGCTCGAGGTTCGCGTGGTCGAGCGCGTCGCGAGCCGCAAGGATTCCGAACTCATGACAGAGCACCGTGGGATCGCGATCGTCCTCCTCGTAGCCGACGACCAACGCTCCAACGCGTGTCGTGAACACGGAAGTGTCGAACCGGCGCACTTCCGTGATGCCGCTTTCACCCCGTAGCAACGCTTCGCGAAACGTCTTGCGACCTATGCCTAGCGCGCTCGCGACGCCCCACCCTGTGATCTCCGGCGCCTCGTTCACGGCT
>CBFCWN010000155.1:0-5512 GCA_965601515.1 uncultured Myxococcales bacterium
ATGCTCGTCGACTACGTGCGCATCTACGAGCGCGCGCAGTGACCGAGCGCACATCGGGGCACTACGAGACGGCCCCCCAAGACCGGATCTCCTTCACGCACAAGGTCATCTACGGGCTTGGCGGCCTGGTGAACAACCTGCTTGCGGCTGCGAGCGGAACGATGGTGATCGTACTCAACCTAGGCCTTAGCGTAAGCCCCGCGCTCGTTGGGCTTCTCGGGGCCATCCCGCGCCTCACCGACGCGTTCACCGACCCGCTCATGGGTTACATCTCGGACCATACGAATACCAGGTGGGGCCGGCGTAGGCCCTACATCTTCGTGGGCGCCATCTTAGCCGGGTTAGTCTTCGCCCTACTCTGGCAACTGCCCGTAGGAAAGAGCGAAGCCTTCTACTTCTGGTACTTCCTGCTCGTATCGCTGGTCTTCTACCTGGCGTACACGGTGTTTGCGACGCCCTGGGTCGCGCTCGGCTACGAGCTGACGCCGGACTACCACGAACGAACTCGCCTCATGGGCGTTCAGAACTTCTTCAGCCAGCTCGCCTACGTCATTTCGCCGTGGTTCCTCTGGATCATGCAGTACGAGCTGGTCTTCGAAGACATGGTGGAGGGCGCGGCGGGCCTTGCGATCGCCGTGGGCGTCGGCACGGCCCTCATCGGGATCCTTCCCGCGGTGTTCTTGAAGGAACCTTTCAGCACGATGCGGCAGAGCCAAGCGCCGCCGGCACGCCCCGAGGACCAGACAGCCGGCGGTCGAGCTATTGAGAAGCGCGGACTCGCCGAGAACATGAAGGACTTCTTCAAAGGCTTCGCGGCGACCTTTCGATTCAAGCCGTTCGTCAAGCTCTGCGTCGCGACCTTCCTGGTGTTCAACGGCTTCATGCTGATTTCGTCGTTTCAATCGTACGTGATCATCTACTACGTGTTCGGTGGCGACACGGAGCTCGGCGCGGAGTTCGTCGGCTATTCGGGGACCGCGGGCGCCATCGCTACGTTCTTCATCATCATCCTCGTGACCTGGTTGGCGACCAAGATCGGGAAGCGCCACGCCTTCTTCGTAGCCATCGGCGTTTCCGTCTTTGGCTACGGCCTCAAGTGGTTTTGCTACAACCCGAACTACCCTTGGCTACTCCTTCTTCCGGCGCCTTTGATGGCGTTCGGACTCGGCGGACTGTTCACGCTGATGGGCTCAATGATCGCCGACGTCGTCGACATGGACGAGCTCGAAACCAAGGAACGACGCGAAGGTATGTACGGCTCGATCTATTGGTGGGTCGTCAAACTCGGGATGGCGGCAGCGTTGGCGGGCGGCGGCGTGCTGCTCGAAATGACAGGATTCGACGTTGCCCTCGGTGGCGAGCAAAGCGCTCAAACGCTCCTGTGGATGCGCATCTTCGACGTTTGCATTCCGATGCTGGCATCGATTGCCGCCATCTGGATTGTGGCTTCGTACGAAATCACCGAAGACAAGGCTCATGAAATCCGCTCGGAACTCGAACTTCGTCGCGGCGCAATCGTCGCCGCTCCGTAGGCCAGTAGTGGAGCAGACTATGAAGACCACTGAAGGATTAGCCGTCATCGCGATCGCTGTCGCCGGATGTCATGCGGAATCGAGCTCCAGCCTGGTGCAATCGGCCGCAGACGTTGACGAAAGCGTTCAGTCGCCCGACGCTCTCATCGCTGGGGAGGTGATGGCGATTGCCTACTCAGGCTTTCGGGAGGGGCAGTATCCGGACCGGGGCGACGGGGCGGTCAACCCGACCGCAGAGGAGATCCTCGAAGACCTTCGGATCCTCGTCGCCCACGATTTCAGACTGATTCGCCTCTACGATTCAGGCGAAAACTCGGCGCTCACGCTCGAGCTCATCAAAGAACACAACCTGCCTATCAAGGTGCTGCTTGGAATGTGGCTCAATGCGGAGTTCAGCAACCATGAGGGCTGCCAGTGGATCAACGAGCCCATTCCCGACAGCGTTCTAGAGGCCAATAAGAAGGTCAACGCCGCCGAGATCGAGCGTGGAATCGCGCTTGCCCGCAAGTACCCCGACATCATCGTGGCCGTCAACGTCGCCAACGAAGCGCTGGTGGACTGGAACGACCACATGGTACCGGTCGAAAGCGTCATCGCCTACGTGCGTCAGGTGAAACGCGCCATCACACAGCCGGTCACCGTCGCCGAGAACTACGTCTGGTGGACGAACGATGGTGCCGGGCTCGCGGAGGAAGTCGATTTTCTCGGCGTTCACACCTACCCCGAGTGGGAGGGGAAGACCATCGACGAAGGGCTGTCGTACACGATCGAAAACATCGAGGGTGTACGTGCCGCGCTTCCAGGCAAACCCATCGCCATCCTCGAGGCAGGCTGGGCCACAGTCGCCGTGGAGTTCGGCGAACGCGCGAGCGAAGAGGCGCAGGCGCGCTACTACACCGAGATTCAGGACTGGGCGCGCAAGACGAACACCACGGTGTTCTTCTTCGAGGCGTTCGACGAGCCCTGGAAGGGCGACCCGGGTGTGCCCATGGGCGCCGAAAAGCACTGGGGCTTGTTCAACGTCGACCGCACCCCGAAGCAACTCATCCGCGAAAACCCGACCGTGAATCGCGACGACGACTGAACTGACGACGACGCAGCGGCTTCAGTTCACCAAGACGAGCTCACCAAAAATCCCCGCGTCGATCCATCCGCGGTCCTTGTGTTCGCCTGGCGCCGACTCCGAACCGATGAAGTTCTCGCGGAGCTCGCTACCGTCGTTGTCACACCACGCAAGCATCAACCCCATCACTTTGCCGGCGTGAAGCTTCTTCGGCCGATTCTTCGTCGAGCCGTCCACGTAGCTATCGTCGTACACGTCGATGGCAAGCTCCCAGACCAGGGTGTTTCCGCGCGCCCGCCAACGGCTCTCTACGTGGTCGGAGTACTCGCGTGCCTTCTTGTCTGTTCCAATGTCGATCGCCCGGTTGTCGAGCGACATGTGATACGCGAACGCGTTGTGGTTGTACTGGTGGTTGCCGCCCGAGAAATCCTCGTCGAGGAAGATCTCGATGCAGTCGTCGTCCCAATACTGTACGAGCGGGTCCCGGTGACTGTCGAACAGGATGTCGTCCACCACCTCTACGAGAATGTAGAGCTTCGCTGCCGTCCAAACGACTTTGAAGCGGCCGCGGAAGTCCTCTGGGGAGTATTCCGGTCCGAGCCAGCGATGGTCGATGCGTCGCCAGCTCGCTCGACTCCAGACGGGCTCGTCGGCGATGCCGTCAATCACGGGCGCCCGTTTGGCCATCGGCGCTTCGTAGCGGCTCCGACCAGGGTCGTGGCGCCCGTCGGCGCTGGCCACTGCGGGCAGCAACAAAGCTGCAAGTACGGCGAGCCCGAGGACGCGCTCAGCCATACTTGAGCTTGCCGTCCTCGTCCCAAAGCCCCCAGTAGGCACCCACATCGCCCTCTGCGCCCGTCTTCCAAGACTCGTCGAAGGACGAGAAGTAGAAAATCTCGATGTCGTCCTCATACGCCCACTCGTAGGTTCGGATGAAGTACTCGATGGCGTGTTCGACCGTCGGGACTGCGTCGCCGAACGGAGTGCCTCGGTTCGGCCACCCGGTCTCGCTGATGATGACCTTCTTCCCGTTGGCGACGTTCTCCGCGCGCCGGTACATCTCCCTCATGTAGAGGATCGCGTATTCGGCGGGGCAGCTCTCCCAAAACGGGTAGCAGTTGACCAGGAGGATGTCGCAGGCCTCTGTGACGGGCGGGTGGTCCTCGAACAGAAAGTACGCGTCGACCGTGCCGACCGGAACGTTCGGGACCGCCTCCTGCACGCGCCGAACGTATTCGATCAGCTGATCGTCGGTGAGGTCGCCGCGCAGCATCACCTCGTTCCCGACGGCGAGAATGTCCGCATACCCGGCGCGGGCGAGCTCGATACCGTTGGCCATCTCCTCCTCGTTGATGTCGAGCTCTGCGGAGAGCCCGATTCCAACCATCGTCTTCAGGCCCAGCTCACGGGCTACGCGCGGAGTCGCCTGATGCCCTTCGGTGCAGGAGAAGCTTCGCACCCAGTTCGTGTAGGGCGCGATGACGCGCATACGTTCGCGGATCTGTTCTTGACTGATCTCGTCGCCCGGAGACTGGCCGCGTACGTACGGGCTGAACGAAAGGCCGTGAATCTTTTTCTCGAGGATGGCGAGCAGGCACTCGACCTTGTCGGCGTGCGACATCGCGGAGAAGTCGGTGCCCAGTAGCGCCGGGAACCCCGGCACCTTGTAACGTGCTCGGCGAGCATCCATGTCGGGCCAGGAGCCCGACTTCACCTGAAAGCGCCGCTTTTCCGGTCGTGACATGGGATTGTCGGTGAGACTACTCGATCACTCGACGCGCTGATAGACCCGTACCCAGTCGACGAGCATCGTCTGCGGATAGGTCTCCGTCCCCGTCGGGGGTTGATTGTCACTTCCGAGCGTACCACCCATCGCAACGTTGAGGATGAGGAAGAACTCCCGCTGAAACTCCTCCATCTTGTCGGGGTCGATCGCCTTCGTGTAGTACACGATGCCGTCGATCTTCCCGACGATCTTCGTCTCGTCCCACTCCGCCTCGAAGATGTGGAAGTCATCGCCAAGCGTTTCGTCGAACGTGCGGAAGCGTGTGTTGAAGACCCAACCCTCTGGGAACGAGCAGGTCTCGGGAGCCTGAACCTCCTCGTCGCACCAGTGCATCGTGAAGTGGGTCGTTCGGTCGTTCGAAAACGCGTTGTGCATCTCCATGAAGTCGATTTCACCCGACCGTGGCCAACCGATTTCGGGGAAGTTGGCTCCGAGCGCCCAGAACGCGGGCCACGCGGCCTTTCCGACCGGAGGCTTGATGCGCGCCTGAACTCGCCCGTACCGGAACTCGAACTTGTCCTGCGTGGTGATGCGAGCTGACGTGATGGTGTCGTCTCGGATTCCACAGGGCCCCTCACACAAGGCACTGATGACGAGGTTGCCGTCTTCTACCCGAACGTTGTCAGGCGAGGTGGTGTAGAGCTGCCACTCGTTGTTGCCCCAACCAGAGTCCTCGACGCCGTACCCGGTTTCCATGTTCCAAGTGTCGGGCGATGGCATGGCTCCCGAGTCGAACTCGTCTTCGAAGATCAGCTCGTACTCGACGGGCTCGGGCTCTGGACAGCTTTCCACCTGCTCGATCCCGTCGACGTAGAACGTCCACTTCTCGGGGTTCGAGTCCGCTTTGCCGACGATGCCGAGGTCGAAGATGATCGTGATCGCGGTGGCCTCGGCGCCGTCAGTGGCTCCGGCGAACTCGAAACACGTCTGCTGCCACGTACTCCCGCCCTCATGTACGACCGCACGCTCTTCATTCGGTCCCTCGAGTTTGAAGAGTACGTCGACAGGTCGAGTCGCCCACGTGCGCATCGTGAATGCAGTTCCCCCTGTCCACTCGACCGGACTTGCGAGTGGCAGAGAGCTCCCTGCGAAATCTTCGCCTGAGAACTTCCGCAGTTCCACCACCTTCGG
>CBFCWN010000156.1:0-5503 GCA_965601515.1 uncultured Myxococcales bacterium
GGGGCGGTTCGCTCGAACGGACATCGGATGATAGGACATTCCTCGAAGCGCCGTGAAGACACAGATCCTCCCAACGAAGTTGCACCTGCCGCGGGTGGCCGAGGATCTGGTTCACCTGTCGCGAGCTCATGAGGTCTTGGAGCAGGGTTGCCGCCGCCCGTTGCTGCTCGTGTCCGCGCCTGCGGGCTACGGGAAAAGCACGCTGGTGAGCTCTTGGCTCACGTCTCGTGATGAGCCCAAGGCATGGCTGTCTTTGGATGACGCCGAGTCCGACCTCCGGCTCTTCGTCGCTTACTTCGTCGCGGCTGTTCGCTCGCTTTTCCCGGAGTCATGTGCGGTGACGCTCGAGATGGTGGACGCGCCCGAATTGCCTTCCGTTTCCGAGCTGGCAGAGACGCTCGCCGCGGAGCTCGACGAGATCGGTACAGACTTCTACTTGGTGTTGGACGACTACCATCACATCCATGGCGCGGCGGTGCACGACTTGTTGAGTGAGCTGATGGCTCACCCACCCGAGCCACTCCGCCTCGTGGTGGTGACGAGGCACGATCCGCCTTTGCCGCTCGCCACTCTGCGCGCCCATGGGGAATTGACCGAAATCAGGACGGAGCATCTCCGCTTCAACCGTTCCGAGGCAGGCACTTTGATCAGGCGACAGGCCGACATCGAGTTGGACGACGCGGCGCTCGACGACTTGGAAACAGCAGTCGAGGGCTGGGTCGTCGGCCTCCGCCTGGTGGCCCTTGCGCTCCGTTCCCAAGACGATCCCGTTCGCTTCCTTAGTGAGATGCGCGGCGGGCTTCCGGACATGCATGAGTACCTAATCCCAGAAGTCTTGGCGACTCAGCCCCCCGGCCTTCGCGATTGGCTCGTACAGACGTCCGTCCTGGACCGCTTCTGTGCGCCTCTTTGCGACGCGCTATGCGATGCGGATGCCGGGTCGTCGGCGTCCAACATCGACGGGGCGGCGTTTCTCGAACGCATCGGCCGCGGAGGCCTTTTCGCCGTCCCATTGGACGCCCGTCATGAGTGGTACCGCTACCACCACGTCTTCCAAGAGCTTCTTCGGAAGGAGCTCGAGCGGTCTCGAAGCCCAGAAGAGGTAGCGGCGCTTCACCGCAGAGCAAGCGTCTGGCTCAATGACCACGACCTGATCGAGGAGGCGGTGGAGCATGCGCTCGCCGCCGGCGATTCGGAGCTTGCGGGCGACGTGGTGGCTGCGCGCCGTCACGAGCTGATCGACCAAGAAGGCTATCATCGGCTCATGCGGCTGCTCGACATGCTCTCCGCCGACACCATCGCGTCCAATGTGAAGCTTCTCGTCGCAAAGGCCTGGGCATGCCACTACGTCCTGCGGCTCGAGGAATCCCGGTCGTTCCGAGAACGAGCACGCGCTCGCTGTGCGGCAATCCCCCCAAAGGAGCGCAAGGCCTTGTCCGCGGAGATCAACGCGTTGGAGATCCTCGATCTTTACCTCGCTGGCCACGCCGAGAGCGTGATTCAAGCCGCGGAGCGCACGTTGCGAGACCTCCCGTCCGACGCATCTTGCATGCGCGGGTTTGTCGTCGCGGCGACGGCCTGGGCGCACCAAGCCTCTGGCGACTCACCGCGCGCCGTGGAGTTCGTCTCCCAAGAGCTCGAGCGCCATCGACCTCTGGGCCCCGCGTATCACACGCGGGCGCTCATCGGCCTCACGATCGTTCACTTTCGGGATGGGGCTCTGCACGACGTGCTCCCACTGGCACGCCGATCGCTGGAGATCGCACGGGAGCACGGGCTCGTGGAGTCCCGTGTCTTTGGGAGGGCTTTCCTCGGCTGGTCGCACTACCTCCGGAACGAGCTCGGCGCGGCCGAACCGTATTTGCAGGCCGTGTTGCGAGATCGCGCCTTGGCACGACGGACTTGGTTCACGCATTGCGCATTCGCGTTGGCGCTCAGCTACGAGGCGCAGAACCGTGCCGAGGACGCTCGGCGGCTTGCGCGGTCCGTCACGCAATACGCGGTGGAGCTCGAGCTGCCAGCCGTGCTCGAGGAGGCGCGTGGATTTCAAGCTGAGCTGGCGCTCCGGCATGGTCACATCGGCGAGGCGCTCGATTGGTCGCGAACTTTCCAAGCCGACCGGCCGATCACGACGCCCTACTTCTATCTGCCGCACTTGACGCTCGCAAAGACACAACTTGTGCAGGGCACCTTGGGGAGCCGGAGAAAGGCGGCGGCTACGCTCCGGTCAGTCGAAGATCGGCTTCTCGCCGCCCACGACAGGCGCCGCCGGGCGGACGTGCTGGCGCTGCAGGCGCTCTGTCATGAAGCGCAGGGCGAAAGAACCGAGGCGTTTCAGAAGTTGAACGAGGCGCTTGCCATGACCGAGGCTGGCGGAGCGGTTCGTCCGTTCGCGGACTTGGGTCCGGCGATGGCTTCGCTCCTCAAACAACTTCCGAACCCAGCGGCGGGCGAGCCGCACATGCAGCGGATTTTCGACGCGTTCGAGGTGAGCACTTCAACACCGACGGCCCGCGCGCTCGAGCAGGCCTTGACGAATCGAGAGCAAGACGTCCTCGAGCTGCTAGCGAAGCGGCTGCGCGACAAGGAGATCGCCCAAGAGCTCGTGGTCTCGACGGCAACGGTGAAGTCCCACCTGAAGGGCCTCTATCACAAGCTTGGGGTCCACGGCCGTCGCGAGGCCGTATTCAAAGCACGAGACCTCGGGCTACTCGGCGGTGACTGATTCTCCGCCCGAGGCGCGGCTGCAAGACTCGACCGACACGAGGGGCAGGTGCAGGTTGCAGAGCGCATTGAGGACGCCGAGCAACGCCGCTTGGTCCTTGACTTCGCCTTCCAGGATCGTGAAAGCGCCCGATTCACCACGCTCGGTGGCGGATATTTGCATGCCGCCCAGCCGCTCGGACCAGCGTGGCTCGAGCCGTCCCTCGACCGTGATTCGATAGGTGGCGGGCTCGGCGAATCGTAGGGGCGGTGGTCGATGCGAAGCGGCCATCTTCTCACCGGCGGGGCGCTCTGATGGGCTTTCCGGGATATACGCCCTCCAAGACCTTCGAGTCCTTCACTACGACGGTTCCGTTGACGACGACGTAGGGGATCCCAGTCGCCGGCAGTGCCCCCTGCTTGATCGTCGAGTTGTCCCTGACGGTCTTTGGGTCGAAGATCGTGATGTCGGCATCGGCGCCCACCTTGATTCGCCCCTTGTTCGCCATGTGCCCGACACCGTTTTCCTCGAGGAACTTGGCCGGCAAGTAACTCATCTTGCTGATGGCCGTCATCAGGGGCATCAACTTCTTCTCACGCACCAGGCGAAGCACGATGGAATGCGTACCGGCGGCCCGCGGATGACCTTGCACGTCCTCGTAGGCGAGGTCCCAATCGACGGCCATGGCCCCGGTCTTGCTGACGGTCATCGGGAAGGCATCGCTCCCGACGGTGGACCCCGGATGAGCTAGAGCCGCGAGCATGTCCTTTTCGGTGGCGCCGTAGAACATCACCGACGTACCGGGATTTTGCTTGACCAATTGGTCGTAGCGCTCCTTGGTCAACGGCTCGAGCGTCGCAGTCTCGATGATGTCTTTGTAGGTACGGCCCATGTTGGGTCCGTAGTTGTCTGGCTTCAGGTAATCGGCCCCGACGATCGTGGCTCCGAAATTGTAGGGATAGATCTCCGCAATGACGGACAGACCTTTGCTACGCGCATCATCGACCAGCTTGAGTGCGTCTTCGGCGAGGTCGAGCGCCTGCTGGTGCATGTGCTGCAACATCAGGCCGCCGCCATAGATCCCCACGTTCGCGATGAACTCCTCGAAGCCGAGGATCCCCGTGGTGGGTGGCTGCTGGCTCGAGAAGCGACCATGGATGAAAACCGCCCTGCCATACTTCCCAGCAAGCCTCTGCCACGCGGTGGTTTCCTGCGATGTGACACCTTGAACCGCGTAACCGACCGGCGCCCCGATCCCAAGCGCACCGTCTTTTAGGCCCTCGTCGATCATCTGATTGATCTGGGCGATCTGCTTCTCAGTGGGGACGGTCGTCGACCACTCCATATCGACAAACGCGTGCTCGTCTTTGGCAAAGATGTCGGTCGTGATGATGCCCGTCTTCGAGTCGTACTTGGGGTTGAAGACCTTTTCCCGGACGCCCAACGTGGACACCGTGGCGCCGTAGTTGGTCTGTGACTTGCCTTCCATGGTGTCGTAGAAGCGATCGACCGGGGCGGCACCGACCTCGAGGTCGAGGGGCGTCGTCACGCCGTCACGCAGCATGAGCTTCTGCGCAAAGGGTTGATCGATGACGTGGACGTGCGTATCGATGAAGCCAGGAGCGACGACGTGGTCCTTCGCGTCGATGGTCTCGGCGCCCTCGATCGTTTGCTCGGTGACGGCGACGATCTTCCCATCTTTCACGCCAACGTTTCGAACCGCGTCGAGGTTGCTCTCAGGATCCATCACCCGACCATTGAGGATGACCAGGTCGAGGTCCGACGGGATCTCGGATTCCGCTGGGGCTTCGGGAGGCTTTTCGCCTGGGGTCGCCGGCGTGGAGGGCTTCGCCGGCTGCGCGGCCTCTTGGCAGCCCAACGTGGCCCCCAGACACAACGCAATCGCGACGGCTCGAACTGCTTGGTGCAGATGCATGGTTCCCTTCTACATCACTCATGGCGGAGTGCACTGCCAAGACAGGCGTGAAAAATGGGGGAGGCAACCCATCGACCCTCAGGCATCCCCCATTTTTCCCCCGTCGTGAGCGCTGCGGCGTTGCGGGCGGTGGGTTAGCTTTCCTTGTGCGCAGCACGGCATCGAAAAGCTCGCGAAACGAACGGAGAGAAGGACGATGAACCAAAAATCTGCCTTAGCGACAACCACAGTGGGATTGCTTGTAGCGGCTGTCTTGGCGCTCCCGGCCGCTGCCGATCAGCATTCCAAATCCCCTCAAGACGAGGTGCACGCGAAGCCCACAGCAACCGTGCTGATCAAGAACGTCAGCATCTTCGACGGCACATCGAAGAAATTGATCAAAGGCAAAGATGTGGTCGTCGCTGGCAACACCATTACAAGAATCATCCCCGCAGGCAGCGAGGTTGACGGGTATGCCGAGGTCATCGACGGAAAGGGCGGTTACCTGACGCCGGGTCTGATCGACAACCATTGGCACTGCGTACTGGCGCTCGACTACGCGGTGGTGTTCAGTTCGCCGGCCCAATACCTCGACGCGGTCGCAACCTGGGAAGCGAGAGAAGTCCTGATGCGTGGCGTCACCACAGTCCGCGATGCTGGCGGAAACACCGCCGGTTTGAAGCAAGCGACGGATGAAGGCTACGTGACGGGGCCGCGGATCTATCCCTCTCAAGCCGTCCTGTCGCAGTACTCGGGCCACACCGATTTTCGCAACAAGAACTTTCTTCCCAAAGAATGGGGCGGCCCCGTCGATCCCGTTGAACGGATTGGCCTTGGAATGTTGGTCAACGGCAGAGATCAAATGTTGGCAGCCGTGCGCAACA
>CBFCWN010000157.1:0-5455 GCA_965601515.1 uncultured Myxococcales bacterium
AGCCGCCACCGATATCCGTTCCTTGCGCTCACGGTGGTCACCTTGGGTATGCGGTCGGGTCTTCCGGTCGGTTCGTCGGCGGCAGACGTGGGGAGCGCGCTGCTCTACTTCAGCATCGTCTCGATTACGACCATGGGATACGGGGATATCCTGCCAGTGTCGGAGCTGGCTCGATCGGTTGCCGGTCTAGAGGGGGTGTTTGGGACGCTCTATCTTGCCGTGATGATCGCACGGCTGGTCGGGCTTCACGGGCAATCCGAAGATGCGGCCTGAGCCCGCGGTGGGGTGCCCACAAACGGCTGGCGCGGGACCGTGACGGGGTGCATAACTCCGTTCAAATGCGCATTCTCGGAAGGCTTGCCCTCGTTACACTTCTGTTGGTTGCTGCAGTCGCCTGCAAGCACAACAAGCGCGCGAACACGACGGTGGTACGCCGCGCGGCGTTCGACCTCTCCTGCCCGCAGGAGGAGCTGAAGCTCAACGTCGTCGACACGGAGGGCGCGCGGAAGATGGCTTCGCAGATCGCAGTGCAGGGCTGCGGGCAGAAGGCGGTCTACGCGTACTATCCCGATTCCGATACCTGGCTGATCGACGGCGTCGTGACACCGCTCCAGGAGGACTACGAGGTGCCTCCTCCGATCGGCAAGGGCAGGGGGAAACGGGGAGACAAGCAGACGCAGAAGGCTGAGAAGCGCGGCAAGATGGACGCCGCGGCCTCAGCAGCCGAACCGGTCGAAGAAGAGAAGAAGAAGAAGCGTCGGCGCGACGACGACTAAGCCTGCACGTCCAACGCGGCTCCTGCGAGGTAAGCCACCCAGACGATGACGAGGCCGGCGATGTGCACTTGCCGATTCCGCGACTGAGCAAGGACCAAGCAGGTCAGCAGAACCACGACGTCGTTCACGCTGGCGATCGTGAAGCCGACACCGAGGACGAAGCCCACCGCGATCGACCACAGCTGAAGCAGGGCGAAAATCCAAAAGAACCGTGTCTGCCGCCAGGTTGCTTCCGGCTCGGCGGCCTCTTCCGTCAATGCGCCGAGCATGATCTGTGTGGCGAACAGCAGCAGCACCGGCCCCGTCTCGGCGAACAAGAAAAGCCCGAAGTCCCACTCCTCGAGCAACGTGATATCCGCCGTGTGCCAGAACAACGTGAAGTAGGCGAACAGCAGCAACGCGGCCCAGCCGATGAGCAAGCCGTCCTTTCTCACTCGGCCCGCGTGCCGAACGACCTCGGCGAGCTCGCCGAGGATACCAGCGATTCCCAACGTCAGAATCGTGATGAACATGAAGGCGACGAGTAGGGTGTTGATGTTGTCCATCGGATGACCTCGTGGTGCGAGAGGCTACGCGAATGCGTTCCGTTGGTGAAGAGGGTGGTTCAAGCAGTCCAAAATGAGGCGACGCGCTCTACCATCCAGAAGGCGGCGAGCGCACCAACCGCGTAGGCCGCCGGTGCCTGTAAGGGGTGCAACGCGTCGATGGAAAGATCGCGGCTGAGCATCGTCTTGCCGATCCAGCGTATGAGTTGGTAGAGCGCGATGACGGCGCCGACGAAGAGCAGCTGTCCGACCTCGACTCCGATATTGAAGAAGAGCAGAGCGGCTGGGATCTCGGTTTGCGGCAGGCCGGTTTCCCCGAGCACTGCCGCGAAGCCGAAGCCATGCAGCAGTCCAAACGTCGACGCGACGGCAATGGGATAGCGGTAGGTAAGGCTCTCTTTGTCGCCGCGAACGATCTCCACGGCGAGGAACACGATGCTGAGCGCAATGGCGGCTTCGACGGGCGGTACCGGAATCTTCACGATACCAAGCGCGCTCAATGCGAGCGTGACGGAGTGGGCGATGGTGAATCCGGTGACCGTGATGAGGATGCGCCGCCCGGTTCCGGCGATGAGCAGCAGGCACACCAAGAAGAGCAAGTGGTCGTAACCCTCCAAAATGTGCTGGACGCCGAGCTCGAGGTAGTCCCGGGCAACCGAGCCAAAGCTTTCGGTTTCGGGCATCACCACGCTCGTCTCTTCGGGTGCGGCCAAGATGGAGTGCTTCTCGCCGCTCAACCGGGAGATTCGGAAGAGCGCAGAGACCGACGGGTTGAACGCGGGGTAGTCGATTCCGAGCTCACCGCCCGCGGGGTCTCTGTCGCACCGAACCTGCTTGCGTCGCAGCGTGCCCGAACCGCTGGCTCCCTCCGTCGGAGACGAGCACATCTCGGGCATGCGAATGTCGGGTGCGTTTCGGATGTCGACCGACGGCGGGATCTTCCATCGGACCGAAAACACCAGCGGATCGGTTTCCGTGACCTCGATGTAGAGGGGCCGGCTTTCGTGTGCCCGCGCGCTCGGCGTCGCTGCAAGCACCGCCACACAGGCGGCTATGAGCACGCCGACGACTCGAGTCATGGCGTCGCTGCTGCCTCGGCTTGCTTCGGCGCCGTTCGCTCGTACTCGATTCGCACGTCGTAGGCGTCGATGACGTCGTCGATCGCTTCTTCGGTCCGGCGTCGAATCTCAGAGCGCTTCCAGTCCTGTAGAACCCGCCCTTCGATTTCCGGAAGCTCGGGGTCGCGTCCGGGCGCGTTGGTCGTCAGCAGTACGAGGTGCAAGCCGTATGGTGATTCGAACGGGCCCTTCCAGACGAATTCGTTTGGCTCGAGCCCAAAGATCGACTTCGCCATGGGTACTCCGAAGTGACTCGCGACGTAGTCTGGCGTCCTCTCGACGTAGTTGACGTGGTAGAGGAAACGGTCGCCGTGCTTTGGCGCGTCACTGAACGGAGTGCCGTTTCGATTCAACTCCGCCAGCTTCTTCTCGGCGCGCGCGAGCACCATCTCCGGCGACTCGTCGTCCGCCTTGAAGAACACATGGGTGAACGTCACGTACGGCTCGACGAAGTAGTCGGACTTGTTGGCTTCGAAGTAGCGCGTCAACGCCGCGGGGTCGGGCTCGACGGTCCCCTCTGCGAAGCCCTCCGTGATGAACTCGAGCTTTTGCACGAGGCGTCGACGGATGACGTAGTCGTCGCTTCCGAGCTCGAGCGCCAGGGCCTCCCGGTGAAGCACCTCTTCGCGGATGAAGTCGTCGATGAGCCTATCGAGCTCTTCGTCGGAGAGGCCCGCGAGCTTCTTCTTCGCCAGGTCGGGGTTGAAGGCTTTGAGTCGGTACTGGACGAACGTCAGCAGCGTGTCGTCGTCGACCACGATCACGTACGGGTCGGTTTCCGGCTCGTCGCGATTGACGATGCCGAACAAGACGAACAGTCCGATCCCTGCCGCGAGGAAGTGAACCAGCGGCTCTTTGAGAAGCTTTTTCAAGGTCAGGGGGTGTACCAGATCGGCGACGAGTACGCTCGCTCCTGGATCGTCGCAGGATGCCTTGTGTCCTTTGGATCCATGCTGAGCGCAATCGCGTCATAGAGAGTGTGCCTCGGCGTCGGAATCTGAAGCACGCGAACGTAGTAGAACGCACGCTGACCCGGGTCGAAGTCGGGGTCGCGCCAGACTGTGGAGAGCTGAGCGTCGCCGATTTCGCTCGTGTAGCGGCCAGTCGCAACGTCGACGGTGTTGCCAACTGCCGGGAGCGTTCCGTCCTCTCCGATGACCCGATCGTCCGACCACGCGACGTCGTAAACCTTTTCCTCGGATTCCCCGCTTGCGTCGAGCCACCCCTTGACCACCTGAATGCGGTCGAGGTTCGCTCCCCGCGGGTCCTTGATGGCGTAGATGAGAAAGGCCGGTGCTTTGCCATCTGGACCTTTGGTTAGGTCACCGCCCATCGGCACGCCTTTGTTGTATCCGATGCTTGCCAGCTCGCGGCTCTCCGCGTCACCGTCACCGAAGTCCCATCCGCCGAAGAAGCGTAGGCGAACGCGCGGACCGGTCGTCGCGTACACCTCTTTTCGCTGAAAGGCCTCGAAGAGCGCGACGCGGTTGTTGGCGGGTGACCAGACCCCTGCCATGCCAGCTGCGGACATGTCTGCGCCGAATCCCTCGATTCCGATGAACGTGTTGAACTGGTTTTCGGGGATCGAGTCGAATGCCGTCTTGCCGTGGAAGTTGTCTTCCTCGGCGGACGACATCGCCGTGTGCGAGTCGGTGGAACCGATCATCCCGAACTTGTACGGGTTGACTCCCACCTGTGACTCGATCTCGAGTCCGCGCCGGAGCCCCGAGCGCGCGAAATCGCCGGGACCAATCGAAGCCTTTCCTTCGCCGATCGCCTCGCTGTCGATCGCGTGCGAAAACGGTTCGAAGGCGGCAAACTCGTCCGTCGGAGAGAGGATCGGGTCGGTCTCGGAGTCCCCCTTGATCTGAGTGACCTCGATGACGGGCTCCCACTTCATGCGCATGCGAGCGTAGTCCGCCGTGATGGGGCGACCCTCGCTGTCTACCTGATCGAACATCAATCCGCCGCTGATGTTTGAGTTGTGAGGGATGGCGAGAAAGCGCGTACCGGTCTCTGCCGACGTCGACTCGAGCCACGCCCACAGGTCTTCGGGTTGGTCGCTATCAAACGAGCTGTACGGGATGAACTTGCCTGCCGCTTCTGCTCCGTCGGGCGTGAACACGACGCGATGGAGGTTCTTTCCATTAGGCGTCGATGTCCACTCCCAACCGATGAACGACGTAAACGCGTCGGGCTGGTTGTGTCGCTCGGTGATCTCGACCATGTCGCCCCATACAGACCTCCTCGTCGCCTCGGTGTTGAGGTCGTCATAGGGTTTGCTCTCGTTGATGCGTCCGATGAACTCGACGAAGATGTCCTGGCCTTTGTCGGCCTCCATCATTTTGACGATCCGTCGCCCGTTCGCCGTCTTGCTCAGTGTCTCGTCACCTTGGGACAGGCGAAACGGCACGCCCATCATTTCCGCGTGGTCGGAGACGACGAGGAAGTCGAGCGGAGTATGAATCTGGATTCGAGCCTTGTGGTACGGATGATAGACGGGATATCCCTTCGCGTAGCGATACGCGGTATCAGGATCGGCCGTGGTGTTTCCGAAGAAGAAGGCGTCCGGCGAGTAGCTCGTATGAAGGTGCGTGTCGCCCCAGAAGACATCCGTCGGTTCTTCGCGAACCGCGGACGCGCTCGAGTACGCCGGGCCTGAGCTCGTCGAACTGCTGCACGCGGTGAGCAGCAACGCGAACAGCGAGCTGGCGAGTAGATTCGATGACTTCATGATGCTCTCCGTGATCTGTTCGGCGGACCGCGACCTTCTATCGGGCCCGGACCGGGGCGTCAACGTCCCCGTACGACTTGTGGGTGGAGACCGCAGCTGGCACTGTCGCCGCGAGTTCGAGTGTTCCATGGTCGTTTCATTGCTCTATTGAGCTTCATCGCCCTCGGCGCCTTTGGGGGCGCCGGCGAATATCGAAACATGGGTGGCGTTTACGCGGCGCGCGGGCCGAATTGCGACTACCGGGTGATTCGGAACCGAATCGTCGAGTCTTATGAGGAAATC
>CBFCWN010000158.1:0-5426 GCA_965601515.1 uncultured Myxococcales bacterium
TCAGGGACGCACGGAAGAACTACTTTGCGTGGGAGAAGCGGTTCGACCGACCGTGGAAGCAGGGGGTGCGGAGCTAGCTGGGCGCACGAACAAGGGGGAAGAGTGCGAAGGCGACCTGGCCGGCGAGGCCTAGCGCGCCGGGAGGAGTGGCGAGGTGGGCGGCGAAGGTGGAGAGCGTGCCTCCGAACGCGGTGACCGCCAGGATCAGCTCGGCGACGAGCAGGAAAGCGAATGCAAGTGCACCTGTGGCTGCGTGTGCGGCTGCACTCTCGGGAACCGGGTGGCGGCGGAGCGCGCGACCGCAGGCGGACCAGGAGATGATGAGCATGATCGGCAGCTCCAGCAGAACGGCCATGAGCTCCCCGGTCTGGGGTGCGATGAACATCATCCGAGCGGCACCGAGGACGAAGCCCGCGGCGAAGACCATCGCGAAGTAAGCGGAAGCGGCTCGAAGGACTTCCGACAAAGAACTGCGCTCAACCGGCATGCAGCGAAGTCTACAGGCCGCGCGGCCTGTAGCTTTTCCAGCGAATTCGACCTTTCGTCTTCTTTGACGCGCCGCGGCACTCAAGACTCGTGGCCAAGCGCGGCGCTACCTTTATTGGCCACGTCACGGTCTCGCCTTATACCCCTCTGCTATGAGTTGGATGGCGCTCGCCCGTGGGGCGGCTTGGTGTGGTCTGTGCCTCGTGCTGGCGACGGGCTGTGGTTCTAGTGATTCGAGCTCGGGAACCGGCGGTTCCGGCGGGAGCCCGGGCGGCGGCGGAGATGGCGGTGCAGGCGGCGGGATTCCCGACAGCTGCGAGGAAGCGGTGGCGTTGGCCGCGAGTACCTGCGTGGTTGAAGTCAGCGGAGCGTGGGCCGACTGCTACGTCGAAACCGGCGGGCCCTGCGAGGACGACGACCCTGCGATCGAGGCCGCCATGGAGGTCCTCGGGCAGGTGGTTGACGCCGCATGCGCAGACGACGAATTCGGATCGCTGACGGTTCAGGCGCTGACGGAGCGAGCGCAGGTGTCGTGCGAGTCCGAAGCGCTCTCACTGCAGTCACGGAGCTACGGCGGCCCGCAGGGCGCAGCCTGGACTAGCGCGGACGGCGACGGTCAAAGCTGTCTGCTCGCCGCGCACGAAAGCGCAATCGCATTCTTTGAAGACGCCACAGCCGCATACAATCAGTGCCTCGCGGCCGGCGATTGCGACCCCGACACCCTCGAAACGACCCTCATGTCGCTCCAGGACACGGCTACCGCAGACATCGATGCAGCGTGCACCGACCTGGCCTCGCTCATCGCGGTGAGCACAGACGTATATCTCGACCGCGCGAAATACCAGGCAGACTGCGTCGTCGCGACAACGCACACCGAGACACCCGGCACGGAACTTTCGTGCGGACCGACTCGGGCGCCCGATGACCTACCCCGCGGCGAGTACTTCCAGGTGATCCTCGACAGTGAAGAGTGGGGCACGCTGTGCGGCGACGGAAGCGAGTGGGCCTTCCAGGTGCGTTTGCCTCCGGAGGGTGAGCCGCTCGAAAACGTGATCGTCGGCATGCAGGACGGCGGCGTTTGCGTGCTCGACGACTGCGTGAGCAGAAATCCCGACCTCTTCGAGTCATTGACCGACGTGGCACCGGACAGCGGCATCTTCTCAAACGACCCCGAGAGCAATCCCTTTGGCAACTGGACGAAGGTCTACCTGCCGTACTGCAACCAAGACGTATTTGTCGGTGGCGGTGCAATTCAGCAAATCAACGAGAACTTCTCGGTCGCCCGCTACGGCGCTGTAAACGTGCGAGCCGCCATGCAGTACGTCCGCGATCTGATTTGGAGGCTGAAGGACGCCGAAGATGGTGACGGATACCGCCCGGACCAGGTGACTGCGATGTTTGGCGGTTGGTCGGCTGGCGGTTTCGGCACCCTCTACAACTATCACTTCGTACTGGATGACCTGCAGTGGCCCTCGACAACAGCCTTTCCCGACGCAGCACTCGCTCTCAATAGCGGAGAATTAGCGATTATCCCGACTATCGGGTCGTTCGCAATCGGGGCATGGCAGGCCGAGGCGTTTCTTCCGCCGTACTGCTTCAGTAACGAGTGCGCGGTTGGGCCCGTGATGTACGAGGCGTCCGAGCCGCGTTTGAAGGCGGTGCCGAACCAGCAGTTCATGATTCTCACGAACCAGAACGACGACGTGCAGGTCGGGACGACGGGCTTCGCCAGCAACGCGGACTGGATCAACGAAGAGAGAACGACCGTATGCGATACCCGCGACCTGAATGGGATCCACTACTACCTGACGACGTTTACTCAGAGCATTCACGTGGTGTCGTTGGACGACGCTTTGTACGAGGGCTCGGTCGACGGCGAAACGATGGTGGATTGGCTCTACGGCGGCGCAGTCACGGGCCCGGACAACGTCGTCGACCGCATGGAAGAAGGGGACTTCGTCATGGATATCCCCGGGGTGGATCCCTTCCCCTGTCAGGTGGCGCCGTAGACACGGACAGGCTTGGGAGTCGCAGGATCGGCCCTCAAGGCCGGGGTCCTGACTCGTCCAACGCTTGAACGATTGCGTCTTGGTACACCGCGGCGCGTTCTTCTGAGAAGTGATCGAGGAAGAGTACCGCGAGACTCATCAAAAGCGTGGCCAGGCCGATCGCACGACCCATCGGCGTGGGTCGGAAGAAGTAGATGGCGCAGCCGACAAGCGCGATTAGCGAGAACGACGCCATGGTGATCGGGTACCAGCGGATGAAGTCGTCGGTCCGCTCTCGCTCGCTCTGAATGAAGGCGGTGGGATTGGTCTCGTATGCGGCGGTGTACTTCGGAATGCGGGCCTGATTGTTGAAATTCATGGATAGGCCGACGAGCAGCGCGACGGCGCCTACCACGAGCAGCGGTATGAACATCGCGCGCGCCGACGGGGTGGTGCCAAAGCGCGAGAAGCAGAGTGCGATGATGACGACGGTCGTGCCGAAGAGGGCAAGCAAACGCCCCTCGAAGATTTCTCCGCGGCACCAGGTCACCGTGTGTTCGATCAATTCCATGCAACGTCCTTCCGTCGGGTTCGAAGGAGGCTACCCGGAATTCCAAGGGAGTCGAAAGCGCATAGCGGGTCGCAGGTGAACGCACCAACAACCCACCAACAAGGGGAAGGCCCCAAGAGCGCCGCGTGTGGGCACGGCACCCCTGAGGCCTTCGGTTGTGTGGGACTGGGTTTGAGGAGTTGGGACAGTTGCGGGTGAGCTGCGACCGAAAGCGACCGCAGAAAGTCGAGTATCAGGCGATGTTGTTGCGAAGGCCGCCGTCGACGTTGAGTTCCTCGCCGGTGATGTAGCCGGCTTCGGGCGAGAGCAGGAAGGTGAAGGCGGACGCGACGTCCGCGGCTGCACCAAAGCGACCGAGGGGTACGCGGCTCGACAGGTGCTGCTGGAACCCGTCGACCTCTGCCTGAGCCATGCCGATCTTTCCGTAGATCGGGGTCTCGATCGGACCCGGTGCCACGGCGTTCACGCGGATGCCCCGTGGTGCCAGCTCCACAGACAGACTGCGGATGAGCGAGCGAAGTGCGCCCTTCGTCGCACCGTACGGGGCGGCTCCAGCGATCCCGACGTCGCGAACGACCGAGGTGTTGAAAATGACCGATGCGCCCTCGGAAAGAAGCGGCGCCACCTGTTGAAGGAGGAAGAAGGGGCCCTTCACGTTGATGTCGAAGAGCGTATCGAAGCCGTCTTCATTCCAGGCCTCGAGCGGCATGAAGGGCGCGACGCCGGCGTTGAGGATCACCCCGTCGAGCCTGCCGTGCTTGCTTTTGATGTGTGCCGCGAGCTCCTTGATGGCATCGACGTCGCCTGCGTCTGAGGCGACAAGCTCTGCGTTCTGTGGAAGCGACTGTCGTGCTCGCTCTAATGTCTCAGGGTTGCGGCCGGTGGCGATCACCGTAGCGCCGGCCTCCGCGAGAGCTGCGACAGTAGCGGCGCCGATCCCGGTGGTGCCGCCGGTGACGAGGTAAATCTTGTTGCTGTGGTGTGACATGTTCATCTCCAATGAAGTTCTGAGTGGGTTACGTTTCTGTAGCTTGCAATGTTACAAATTTTGCCAAAAATTTTTTATCCGGTGACGTCCTCGTCGAGAAGTCGCTGCAGCGTGGTCTTCTTGAGGATGGGAGCTGCCTTTTGCGTGACGGCGTCGTTCAGACGATGGAAGACCTTCGGCATGCAGACAGACACCGCGCAGAAGTCCACAGGGCGGTTCGAGTGGCCTTCGATGAACGGTGGCTCGCCCAACGCTTCATAAATGTCCTGCACTGTAATTTTGTTCGCCGGTCGAGCCAGCGTTGCGCCGCCGCCGGGGCCAGTCTGGGTGTCGACGAGCCCCGCGGCCGAGAGCTCGGAGATGACGCGGCGGACGGTGACTGGGTTCACATCGATACTGCTAGCCAGGTCGGACGACGACAGCCGCATACCCGGGTTGTATGCAAGCGCGAGCATGATGTGCAGGCCAGTGCCGAAGCTCATATTTGTAGTCTAGCGAGTTACAAATCCGCGTCAAGTGGATAACGCGCGATGACTTTCCCCGTAGTAGCTTCAGGAGGTCATCATGAGTGAGTCCACAAATCTCCCGCGCCGAAGTGATGTCGCGTTCTCGCCGTCGGTGAAGAACGCACAGCGTTTGCGCGGTTCGCGCGAGGGCTACGAGCGTGCGATGGAGCGACACGACTGGTCGGACACGATTACGCCTGCTCTGAAAGCGTTCATCGACGAACGGGATTCGTTCTATCTGGGCACGGCATCGGCCGATGGACAGCCCTACATCCAGCACCGAGGCGGACCCAAGGGCTTCCTGAAGGTGTTGGACGAGCATCGCCTCGCGTTTGCGGACTACCGCGGAAACCGACAGTACGTCTCCGTCGGAAACCTCGACGAGAATGACAAGGCGTTCCTGTTTCTCATGGACTACCCGAATCGCCAGAGACTCAAGGTCTGGGGCCGTGCGGAATACGTGGAGGGGGATGACGAGTTGCTGCAACGCGTCGCAGATCCGGAGTACGGCGCCGTGCCGGAGCGTGCGATCGTCTTCCACGTCGACGCATGGGATTCGAACTGCCCGCAGCACATCACCCCACGCTATACCGTGGAGGAGATCGAAGAGATCCGACGGGCCGGTTGAGCCTCGAAGGCGGTACCGCGCTCCCACCAACAGGCCGCGCGGCCTGTTGTTTTCGGCAGTGTTTCTTGCAAGTATGCCGCCGATGCGGAAGCGGAAATGGTTGACGCAGCTGGCGTCCATATGCGCTGCAGCTGCACTCAGCAGTTGCAGCAGTAGCGACAGCGGTTCGGGTGGCAGCGGCGGAACCGCGGGCGGCGGGGGCAACGGCGGCTCCCCTTCCAATCCAAACGTCGAGGGCCCAATCACCGGCCCCGGTCTC
>CBFCWN010000159.1:0-5354 GCA_965601515.1 uncultured Myxococcales bacterium
CGCTGATACTTTCGGGGCGCCGATGACCGCGCCTTGTGACTTCTTCGAAGCGTTCGAACGCGCCGCGAAGGCAGCGCCTGAGACGGCCACCCAGCCCGATGCGGTGTTTCGGTTCGAGCTTGCCGGCGAAGGTGGCGGCGCGTGGACCCTCGACCTGCGCAAGGGCACGACCACGCGGTTCGTCTACCGCGAAGACGAACCCGACCCCGATGCGACCATCCATGTGGATGCCGTCCACTGGGTCGCGCTCACGACAGGCGAGATGAACCCCATGCGCGCATTCATGGGAGGCAAGGTTCGCGTCGACGGCGATCTCAAGCTTGCCGTGAATCTTCCGAACGTCGTCAACATGGTCGAAGGCTACGGGATCTCGGTGGAGAACCCTGTCGCAGCCGCGATCGGTCGTGCCAAGGCGGTCGCGACTGCGGCGTTCGCCACCCCGCCGTCGATCGAACCCATGCCGCCACGCGTATCCGGGGCAGTCCCTTGGGTTGGCGCAGGCCGCCAGCTCACACGGAATCCAACTGAGTTCTTCAACCGTTGCCGCGACAAGCACGGCGACACGTTCGTCGTCGACGCGTTCGGCTACCGGTTGTTCTGCGTCTTCTCACCAGTCGGCGTCCGCAACCTCTGGAAGCTCCCCGAAGAACGAGCCAGCAAGGCCCTCGCCGACCTCACGCTGCTGAGCCACAAGGTCCCGATCGAGCTGTTCGAAGGACGGAGGACGTTGCCCCACGACCTCTTCGCGCGAGACGATGTCGAGACCTACCTCGAGAACCTCAGAACCGCCGTCGACTTCGAGCTCACCGACCTCGGCAAGGAAGGGTCGATCGAGCTCTTCACTTTCACCAAGCGCCTCGCACACCGAATGGGGCTGGCGAGCTGGGGCGGCCTCAACGCCCTCAGCGCAGACGAGCTCGATGCGCTCATCGTCCACTTCGAAGAGCTCGACGCCTCGGAATCCTTCGTGCATCCGCACAAGGCCTTGGCGGCCACGCTGATGCGAAAGCGTCGTGAAAGACGAGCGATGCGCGCCATCGAGTCGATCTTCATCAACGCTCTCGGGAGCCGCGCGGGCCTTGGAACGAGCGACCTGTTCTCGCGCATCTGCGCATCGTGGGAGGGAGTGCCGAGCCCCGATCGCGAAATCGGCATCGCACGCGACGTCATCGTGGTTCACATGGGTTCGCAATCGAACCTTTTCGCCGCCATGGCATGGACCTTGGTGTACGCGCTCGAGCAGCCCTGGCTGATCGAAGAGCTTCGGCGCGGCGACACGAGTCACATGGATTCGTTCAGCCACGAGGCGATTCGTATGAGCCAGCGCTCCATCGTGCTTCGGCGCGTCGTGAGCCCCATCGAGATCTCCGACGAGCACGAAACATACCGGCTCGCTCCCGAAACCCTCGTCGCGACGATGCTGTCGGTCACCAACCGCACCGCCGCACCGGGTCTCGACCACTTCGATGCGAGCAACTACCGCGGTCAAACGTTCCTTCGAGCCGACGACCTTCCCGCGAGAGAGCTCGTGACCACGTACGGCCACGGAAAGCACACGTGCCCCGCGCACCGTTTCTCGTCTTCGGCAATACGACACGCCGTCAGCGAGCTGTTCCTCCGGTTCGACCTCGAGCCGGAATACTCGAAGCCCCACGCGCTGGTTCGCCAGATCGGCGGCGTCGCGCGTGCCGATCGCCCGTGCATCGCCCGCTATCGCGCGCGTCCGAGCGCCGCGCGACGGCAGTCCGGGGTCGTCCCGAAAGAGGAAGGCGCGGCGGACCGGTCTGGTAGCCTGCCATCCTGATGGACCGGATCTACCCGTACGAAGAGGTCGATCGTTTCGACCTTCGAACTGACGTGCTGGTCGGTGGGTTCGGAGGCGCCGGAGCAAGCGCAGCGCTCGAGGCCCTTAGGCTCGGCGCAGACGTCATCGTGCTCGAACGAGCGAGCGGAGGAGGCGGTTCGACGATGATGTCCGCCTGCGAGATGTATCTCGGCGGAAGTGGCGGGACGCGGCTTCAACGAGACCTCGGCTTCGAAGACACCACCGAGAACTTCTTCAACTACCTGATGGCATGTTTCGGTCCTCATGCCGACGAAGCTCGCGTACGGATGTTCGCGGAGGAGGCGGCGGAGCACTTCGACTGGGCCGAATCGCTTGGCATCCCCTACAAGCGAGGCTTCTTCGGCGGGCGTGACGTCGTCGCGCTGACGGGAGATTCCCTGCAGTACACGGGAAACGAAAAGGCGCATCCGTTCCGCGAGACATGTACGCCGGTGCCTCGCGGTCACCTTCCCGCAGACTCGGGGCACAAAGGCGGCGTGACCCTGATGACGATTCTAATGAAGCGCGTCGAAGAAGCGGGCGCCGACATTCGCTGCGACGCGCGTCTCATTGGACTCGTGCAGGATGCACACGGTCGCGTTCGCGGCGGCGTCGCACGAATCGGTGAGGAAGCGGTCTTCATCGAGGCGACGCGCGGTGTCGTCCTTGCGATGGGCGGCTTCATCATGAACGAAGCGATGACGAAGCAGCACATTCCTCGCGAGGTGAGCTTCTGCACGCGCCACGGAAACCCATACGACCTCGGAGACGGAATCCTCATGGGGGTCGCAGCCGGCGGTCACGCGATTCACATGGGCGAGGCTTTCATCAGCATCGCGCACTACCCGCCCGAAAGCCTCACATTCGGCATCTTCGTCAACGACAAGGGCCAGCGCTTCGTCAACGAAGACGCGTACCTTGCGCGCATCGGCCACTACGCGTCGGTGCAGCCGGGCGGGCGCGTCTTCATGTTCATCGACGACGCGCACTTCGCTCGACCGCGCTACGTCCTTCACACCGAGATCGCGGCGACCGGGGACACGGTCGCGGAGGTCGAGTCGGAAGCCGGTCTCCCCGAAGGCGCGCTGCAGTCGACCGTCGCCCTCTACAATCGGTACGCGGCCCACGGCGCCGACCCGCTCTTTCACAAAGCCCCGGAGTGGCTCACCCCGTTGGTCGAGCCACCGTTCGCGCTCGTCAGCTACCAGCTCGACAAGATCGTGCCGGCGGTCTTCACGCTCGGTGGCCTCGATACGCTGCCAACCGGAGAAGTCGTGACGCCAGACCGAAAGGTCATCCCTGGACTCTTCGCCGCAGGTCGGACCGCAGCCGGCATCCCGCGCACCTCGAAGGGGTACGCGAGCGGTATGTCGGTCGCCGATGCAACGTTCTTCGGACGAAAAGCGGGGACTTCGGCCGCTATGCGCACGGACTGAGGCGCCACCCGGGATGGAAGCGGGCCGTCTCGTCCCCCGGTTTCGCGGCTCACTCGTCGGAAGGACACTCGGCAAGGAGCCAGGCTTCGACCGCAAGCAGCGCTCGGTGGAGCTCCTTCATTCGTCGCGATCCGATGTGTTCTTCCATGTTTGCTTCGAGGTCACTCAAGACTTCGAGGCCGCGCGTGAGCATGGGGCCGTCTTCGTTCGTCCCGAAGCGAATCAACTTTGCGCGGCCGTCCTCAGGGTCAGGAACGCGCTCGAGCGCGCCCATTTCTTCGAGCTCGTCGACGAGCTGGCCGACCGCCTGCTTTGAGATGCCCACGCGTTTCGCGAGAACGGTGAGCCTCGTCCCTTCGAGGTCGATATGCGGAAAGAGGTTCGTATGAGCCGCGCGGAGGCCTTCGTAGCCCATCTTGGCACGCATCGACTCGACGCCGAGGTCGTTCAAGAGACGCCCGCACTTCATCAGGAGCTGCGCCACCGATGCCCTCTTTTTCGCCTCAAACTCGGCGATGCTCCGCTGCTCAGCCGCCACATCGTCAATCGTACTTGACTTTTTAGTAAAGTCTACTTGACTATAAGGAAGATGGGCCCAGGTTTGACCTAGAAAGGAGCACCCATGTTCCAAGAGATTACGAAAGGCGTTTGGCACGCCACCTACGACCACACGATCACCGGCGGCGCCCAGTTCAAGACACGTATGACGTTGGTCCGGCTCGAGGACGGCACCCTCTGGATGCACTCACCCATCCCGCTCGACGCGGAGCTTGTCGCTGGCATCGACTTGATCGGCGAAGTACGCCACATCGTCGCGCCCAACGGGTTTCACGACCGGTACGCCGCCGACGCCAAGCAGCACTATCCGGCCGCGAAGCTCTGGGGCTCCCCGGTTCTTAGGAACTCGAAGGAGAAGCCTCCGATCGATGCGTGGCTCGGCGAAACGGAGCCACGGTGGTCGAACGAGATTCAATCCATGTGCATCGAGGGCGTCCCCAAGGTCGACGAGTTCGTGTTTTTCCATCGCGCGAGTGGCACGCTGATCCTCACCGATCTGCTCTTTCAGATCCGCTATCCGGTCAATGCGCTCACCAAGACGATCCTGTGGATGGGCGGTGTGCACAAAGGCAAGCTCGCGCAAAGCCGTCTTTGGCGCTCCATCACCAAAGATCGCGCCGCCGCGGGGAAAAGCGTCGAGAAGATGCTCGAGTGGGACTTCGAGCGGGTCGTCCTGGCGCACGGAGACTTCGTCGAAGGTGACGGTGCCCGCGAACGAACACGCGAAGCTCTCTGGTGGATGCTCGAAGCCGCCTGAAGCGATTCGTTAGCGTGCTGCGGGCGCGCCGCGGACCTCATTTCGAGCCCGGGAACGGCTTGGTTGTTCCTGAGCATTGGTAGAACTGACCTTGACACGCAGTGCGAGCGCAGATGCTGCAGTACACCTTGGGTTTGGGTCTGTGGCATGCGTTGAAGCAGCTCCGAAGGATGCATGCCTTGTACCAGGAGTAGCAGCTCGCACACTCCTCAGGCAGCCCGGACTTGTTCTCGATGCAAGAGATGACCGCTCTCGAACCAATCGCGCGATTCCCCGTCGTGCAATAGGTGTAGTCCGACTTGAACTCGGGGCGCTGCGTGACCGCCCGTGCTTCCTCTGTGGTGCACACGTTCGATCGATCCCGCCCTACCCGCTTGGCCTCGGTCGAGCGGTGGGGAACCAAAACGACGACCAGGATACCGAGCAAGAGGGCCGCGCGGTGCATGAACTGGGCGTAGGCGCGCGGCCCCCCTCAGGCAAGCCCTACGCAACCGAGCGTTCGGCACCGCGCACCGCCCAGAGCGACGTGATGGCGCTTCCGGCGAAAATCGCGAGGACGGCCACGAGGCTTCCTGGAGCCAGAAGCGGAACCCCGGTGAGACCGTGACCAACCGTGCACCCTGCTGCGAGCGATGAGCCGACGCCCAGCCCAAAGCCGCCGAAAAAGCGCTTCCCTGCGTCCGTTGGACTTGCCTTCGATGCGCGCACCGGGCCATCTCGGCGGGCCGCCAAGAACGCACCGACCGGAATCCCGAGAACGAACAAGACGTCCCAACTC
>CBFCWN010000160.1:0-5295 GCA_965601515.1 uncultured Myxococcales bacterium
AATTGTGTAACCCATGTGTCCGGAATGAAGTGCTACCTATCTCCCAGGAAGCACATCAGGCACTTAGCGTTCTCGTGGAGTGCCTTTCTTTTTGGCTCGGTGCCTTAACGGTGCCATGAGGTGTCGCAGCGGAGCGCGATCGGTCCCGTTTGCGGTGCACGGATCGCTTGGAAACGTTGGGTTTTCGATCATGACTGCGCGACCCCGCCGCGACCTTGCAGGTGCTTAACCCGAAGGACAAGGAAGCGGTCTACCACGACGATTCGAGGCTTCGAGACGATCGGTAGCGGACGCTCGCTATCCGAGCTGTCGCGCGAGCCGAGTGCGCGATGCTTCCAGCACTGTCGCGAGGTCGTAGCTGGCGTCGGGGGTGGGTACGCTCTTCATGCGCGCGACCAGCGCGGAGACTACGCGGACCAAGTCGTGAAGTAGTGACTGCAGCGAATCGCGGTCAAACTCCACGTGCTCTCTCCTTTCAACTTGTCCTCGCCGGCGATCGAGGTGTTTGGAGTCGCCATCGTTACGCCGTCGCCGTTCCTCGCGTGTGAGGACGAGCGCGGAATGGACCTCCTCGACGCGTGCGGTTTCAGAAACAATCGGCGGAAAGGGAGAGTCGCTGTTGATATCGACCACGCGGGCGAAGTGTTTCGCCCAACAATGGTCTTCACCGTAGCTCGTGTCCGTGATTCCAGTGACGGCCGCATTGGGCTCGAATGCCCCGGGACACAACTCGCGAAGCCTGTCGATCTTGGCCTCGCCGCTGTTGATCCGTTGGCGCGTCGAGTAGCAGATGGCGTCTGCCCCGAGCTCTTCGCAGGCCACCTCGAGCATGGGTTTGGGGGACGCGCTACAGAGCACGATCTGGATACCGGGATGGCGAGCACGAACCCAATCGAGGTCTTCCCGCGTGATGACCTGATCATGCGCGTATCGATCCCACACGTCTCGAGCGAGCTTACGCAAGAGAAATTCGTCCGCAGTGGAGAGATGAGAGAGCGCGACCCTCTGTGGTGTCTGCTGCACGACGAGCGTGGGGCTCGCGCCGAAGCGCTTGTGGGCGAGGCGGCGAAGCCACGCCACGCGCGATGCGAGCTTGCCCCAAACCAGATAGTGAATTCCCGGAAGCGCCCAGCGGCGAGCACCCGCGATCAGGTACTTCCCCAGCGCGAGGGGCTTCGACCAGAGCAACAGGACTCGCCCACCGAATCGGCGGGGGGCAGGCGCGGTCCGCGAGTCGCCGTAGGCCTCGTGCGCGCAGAGCTCCCAGGCCAGAAGCTCACCGAGGTTTCGCTTGAGGTGAGTGGTCTTGTCGAGGTCGAGCACCAAATAGTCCGGCTCTTCTTCGAGTACCCGAGCGCAGAGCTCGCGAAACGAAAGAGGTGCACCATGATCGACGAATCGACCGACGACTCGCATGTGAGGCATCCTTACTCATTGGGCTACTCCAGAACCGCGCATGTCCCAATGCCAAAGCGATTGCGCCACAGAGCTCACCTCTTCACCTTTGTTGCCGCGTCAGTCACTCCAGACTTCAATGACCCCCAAGCGTCTTCAAAACCCTCCTTGATCGACTCCCAGGCGTCTTCACCAGCCGCTGCAATTTCCCGAAGCATCGTTTTGCCTTCTTCGAGGTTGCGTTCAAGCAACCTGATTTGCCGGTTGATGTCCAATTGGACATCCGCGCTGGCCCGTGACGACTTTGCCTTGAGCTTGTGGACCTCTGCGTTCCACTCATCTAGTCGAGCTTGCATCTTCTGTTGATAGAGTTCTTTGTCCTTCATGACGCTTGCCCTCTCGTGTTTGGATCTCGTGGGCAGTGCATCATGCAGCTACCCGGTCAGTGAATGCGACTTTCGCCGCCGCGGCTTTCCCCGACGGCGCTCGTGTCGCCTGCGCCGCAACCTTCGGTCCGGGTAGCGTCAGGCGCACGATGCGTCTGATGACGCTGCTCAATTGGCGCCGGAAGCTACCGGTGTTGTAGCTCTGGCCGTAGCGCTCGCAGATCTCGCGCACACGCGGGGCCATCTCCGGATAGCGCGCGGCCGGGAGGTCCGGAAAGAGATGGTGCTCGATCTGATGGCTCAAGTGCCCCGTGAGCACGTGCATCCAACGGTTCCCCTCAATGTTTGCCGAGCCGTTGAGCTGGCGCACATACCACTGCCCGCGGCTCTCGTTCTCGGTTTCGGCTTGGTCGTAGAGGCGCACGCCCTCCGGAAAATGGCCGCAGAAGATGACCGCGAAGGTCCAGAGGTTGCGCGTCCCGTTTGCGAGGAGGTTGCCGACGAACACACGCGGGGCGTTGCCGAGCGCGAGCCACGGGAAGAACACGTAGTCCTTGAAGAGCTGCCAGGCCGTCTTGGTCAAGAAGGGTCGCGCGCGCTCGGCGAGCTGCCGTGGCGTCTGTTTGCCCGAAAAGACCTCGTCGATGCGGAGGTCGTGCCCGCCGACGCCCCATTGGAAAAAAAGCGCCAAGAAGGCAGCGACAACCGGTTGCGTGAGGTGCACGGGCTTCCACTCCTGCTCGGGCGCGACGCGCAAGAAGCCATAACCGACGTCGCGGTCCTTGCCGAGAATGTTGGTAAAGGTGTGATGCTCGAAGTTGTGCGAGTGACGCCAGTCGTCGCCCGTACACACGTTGTCCCACTCGTAGCGATGCGAATCGAGCGCGGGGTCGCGCGTCCAGTCGTACTGGCCGTGCATGATGTTGTGGCCGATCTCCATGTTCTCGAGGATCTTGGAGAGCCCGAGGGCGCTGGTCCCGAGCACGAAGCTCACCGGGCCGAAACCGAAGTGCAAGAGCACTCGGCCGGCCGCCTCGCTGCGGTTTGCCACGCGGATGACTCGGCGGATGTGTGCGACGTCGCGTTCGCCGAGGTCGGCGACGACTTCCTGTCGAAGCCCGTCGAGCTCGCGGCCAAAGGTATCGGCTTCTTGCGGCGTCAGGTTCTTGCTTTGGGTCTTCATGGGATGTCCTTTCACAGGCGGAGCTCCAAGTCGGAGCAAGGCACCGAGATGCACAACTGGATTTCTTGGTCCGGCTCGCTCGATACCTCACCGGTGACGAGGTTTTGCACGGTCCCGCTTTGCTTGCGGCATTTGCAGGTGTGGCAGATGCCGATGCGGCATCCGTGAGTCGGGCGCTCCCCGGCGTGCTCGAGCTGCTCGAGCAGGCTTCCCTCGCCCTTGGTCACGAGATCTCGCTCCGAGCGCGTGAGGCGCACCCGGACCTCGTTCGGGGAGGTCGCCAGTGGCACCGGTCTCGGCGCCGGCGTGAAGCGCTCACGTTCGAGCAGCTCGGACGCGCCGATGCTCTTCCATAGCCGCTCTGCTCGATCCATGAGCGGTCCAGGACCGCAGAGGAAGGTCGAGCGCTCGGCGAAGTCGGGGACGAGCTCGGCGAAATGCGCCTCATCGAAACCACGCGGAGTCGACGCGTCGTCGTCGAGGCACAGGAGCAGGCGCAGGCCCGTGTGGCGCGCGGCGAGCTCGGTGAGCTCTTTGCGGAAGATCACATCGTGGAGGCTCCGCGCATGATGGACGAAGGCGACGTCGTGCAGCGTGTCCCGCGCCGCGAGGTCGCGCAGCATCGACATGACGGGGGTGATGCCGCTGCCGCCGCTCAGGAGAAGCAACTTGTCGGGTGTCGGGGAGGGTAGAACGAAGTCACCGGCTGGAGCGCCGAGACGCAGAACGTCACCGGCGTGCACCGCCTCGTGGAGCCGCGTCGACACGCGGCCATCCGGCACGCGCTTGACCGTAATCGAAATCAGCGCCGAACCCGGAGCCGACGAGATCGAGTAGCAGCGACGCACGCGTACGCCGTCGATCTCCACCTCGACCGACGTGTGCTGCCCGGCGCGATGATCACGCCACGCGGCGTTCGGCTGGAGCATGAAGGTTTTGGTGTCTGCGGTCTCCTTGATGACCTCGACCACCCGGGCGCGGATCTCGCGAAGTGAAAGAATCGGGTCGAGCTCACCCATCCAGAACTCGGCCTGGCGGTCGAGGAACAAGCGCTCGGCCAGTGTGCTCCCTGCACCCCTCCAGACTCCTCCAATCTTTGACATCGAAACCATCAACAACCTCCAGATCGGTAACTTACGTATACGTAACTTACGTCACCGTATCGAGCGGTCAATATCTTTGTTTCGTAAAAACCCCACGAGAAATGCGCATGTGTGGGCATTTGCTCTCTTATTCACCGATGGCGTAACTTACGATTCCGTAGTATCTTCAGCCGATGGCAAGTCGAAGCCGCCGTCTGCCCGCTTCCGAACGTCGCGCTCAGCTCATCGAGGTGGGTCGCTCGGTGTTCGCCAAGCACGGCTACGAGGGCACGTCGGTGGAGGAGATCGCGAAGCGCGCGAAAGTCTCCAAACCGATCATCTACGAGCACTTCGGCGGTAAAGAGGGGCTCTACGCCGTCATCGTCGATCGCGAGATGGACTACGTGGAGCGCCGCATCACCGAAGCGATCTCGTCCGGGTTGCCACGCGAACGCGTCGAGCGCGCCTCGCTCGCATTCCTCAGCTACGTGAGAGACCACCCCGACGGTTTCGCCGTGCTTTCCCAAGACTCACCGCTCAGCTCATCGCGAGGTACCATCTCGAGCCTGCTGAACGGCTTGGCCGAGCGCGTCGGCGACGTATTCGTCTCCGCGCTCCAAGAAGCCGGCTACGACACGAACGCTGCCCCCATTTACGCCAACGCCCTCATCGGCATGGTCACCTTCGTGGGCACGTGGTGGACCGAAGAGCGCAAACCGCCCATCGAAGAGGTTGCCAAACACATCAGCGCCCTCGCTTGGATGGGCTTACGTCACCTCCCCAAACGTCCCGCACTAAAAGGCCGCCTGGACTGATTCACATAGGTCGGCGCACTTTGGTGCTCAACATCCGAGAGCCTCCGGTAAAGCCGGACCGATTCTAGACGACTGCTTTCATCAATAGGCTTCGGTCGATTGGAGAGTTGGACGCGACGGTGACACCAGGGTGCCTTAACGATCTGAAATCCAATGATATGAAGTGACTACCCGTGAACATGGCGAAGGAACTAAACCCTGGCCTTCATTGGGGTTTTTGAGTGATTTCGATTGCTTGTGTCGGCACTTCGAAATCGGGTGCTTGAACCCATAACCCGAAGGTCGTGAAGCACTCTCTCCACGCCTCGACCCGCGCGGTCGCCGTTCTTGCAGCGTGCGTGCACTGAGGCCGAGGCGTCGCGCGAGCACCTCGACTGTCCGCCTGGGGGCGTCCTATCCCATGGCCTTCAAGAGGCGGAAGAGGGTTTTTGGCG
>CBFCWN010000161.1:0-5272 GCA_965601515.1 uncultured Myxococcales bacterium
ACCCGTACATGACCCTCCCACGTACCGCCTAGACGCCACCCGGCTCACCCGAATTCGGGGCTGCCTATGTAAACCCGCAGGTTGGTTTGTAACGGGTCGGGATTGTTTGGGTTTCGGGGGGGGCGCGTGTCCCCTCGAATTGGCTTGTGTTTGAGGGGGGGTTCGGGTTTAGTTGCCGGCCATGCGGCTGGTTGGACTGCTTTTGGCAGGTGCTTTGGTGCTCGGCGGGTGTGATACGCAGAAGTTGGCGGCGGACTCGACCGCGGAGCTTTTTGGTCGCGCGGCGCCCGGCGTCGAGCAGCACTGGGACTACCAGCTCGTCGGGAAGTCGTTTCCGGCCAGCATCATTCAGCTCGAAGGGCTTCTCCGCATCGTCCCGGAAAACGAGACCATCGGGATGAACCTCGTGGCGGCGTACATCGGCTACGGCACCGGCTGGATCGAGGATCGGGTCGAGGTCGCCGACTTCGAGGATGAATGGGAAGAGGCCGACCGGCTCCGCGCGCGCGCACTCGTGATGTACGAGCGAGCGTGGGACCTCTCGAAATACTACCTGAGCCTTCGCGGTGAAGGGTTCGAGGAAGCGCTCAACGGCGGCGTTGAATCGCTCGACCAGTGGTGCCGCATCCACCTCCAAGAGAAAGAGGACGCGGCCATCTTGCTCTGGGCGGGCGCGTCGCTCGGCGCTCGCATCAACATGGGCATGGAAGACATCGACACGGTCGCCGACCTTCCGCTCGCCAAGGTTCTCCTCGCGTACTCGGTCGAGCTCGATCCCGACTACATGTTCATGATCGGCCAGATGACCATGGCAACGCTCGCCGCGTCGGAGTTTCCGCCGGACATGGACCGAGCAAAGGCCCTGTTCGACGACACGCTCGCAAAGACCGAACGCCGAAATCTTCAGGTTCAGCTCGCGATGGCGCGCTACTACGCGGTCGCCGTCGGCGATGACCAGCTGTTCCGCTCGCTCCTCGAAGAGGTAGTCGATGCAGGCGACGTGCTCCCCGAAGCCCGGCTGAGCAACACGATCGCGAGGCGACGGGCCGAGCGCTACCTCGACAAGATCGACTACTTCTTCAGCGACCTGAGCGAGTAGGGCGGTCGCCGCGCCCCGAACGAGCGCCCATGATTTTCGTGCTCAACACGCTCGTGTCCGCTCTGGTCATCGCGACCGTCGCGTGGCTCTCCCGCAAGATGCCCGGCACTGCGGGCTTCCTCATCGCGCTTCCGCTCGCCACCATGCTCGTGATGCCGCTCGCCTACCTCCAGCACAGGGACAGCGGTAGCGCTTTCGAGCTGGCCCGAAGCATCCTGGTCGCGCTCCCGATCACGGTGCTCTTTTTCGTACCGTTCCTCTTTCGGGAACGACTCTCGTTCTGGGGCGCCTACGCCGTTGGGTGCGCGCTGCTGCCGCTCGGGTACTTCGTGCACCGAGCCATCCTGCGGGCGCTCGGCTGACTAGAGCGAGGCTCCGCCGTGCACGTCGATTGTCTCTCCAGTGAAGTAGTCGCACTCGAAAATGAACTTCACCGCGCGCCACATGTCTTCGGGTTTGCCCATGCGGCCGAGCGGAATCGAGGCCTTGATCAGGTCGAGCGCCTTCTGATTCATGCCGGCGGTCATCGAGGTCTCGGTGGCACCGGGAGCGACAGAGGCGACGCGAATCCCAAAGGGCGCGAACTCGCGCATCCACGTGCGCGTGTTTGCCGCAAGCGACGCTTTCGCGGCCACATAGTTGGTCTGCCCGCGGTTCCCGTGCCGGGCGATCGACGAGATGTTGACGATGACGCCTGGCTCCTCGTGTTCGATCATGTGCGCGACCACCTCCTGCACCATGAACACGGCGCCCGTCAGATTGATCGCAATGACGAGGTCCCAGTCCTCGCGCGACATCCTCCGAATCTCGCCGGTCGACCGGCTCTTGCCGACCCAGAGCCCGTCTCGGATGATCCCGGCGTTGTTGATGAGGCCGTTGAGACCACCCATCTGCTCGGCAGCCCATGGAACGAAGCTCGCGATCTCGTCGAGGTCCGCGACGTTCAGCTTCCGCCGGTGAATGCCTTCGGGGAGGGCGGCGAGACCTTCTTCGTTGACGTCGCCGACGGTGACCTGGGCGCCCGCCGCGTGTAGCTGCTTTGCGAAATGCTCGCCGAGGCCGGACGCGCCGCCCGTGACGATGACCTTGAGTTCATTGAGCTCCATGGGACGTCTCCTATCAAAACGTGCCGCCGAAGGACAAGCCGGCCCCTCGACGCGAGATCGACGGGGCCATCCTCCAGCTGAATTCGTGTCCTGGCATCGGCATCTTTTGCTTGTTGTACTCTTGCCAAGCCTTTTCGCTCGGCGTCGGGCGGAACGAGGTGGCGAAGGCCGCCAGTCCTGTCGCCATGAAAAGGCCGCCGACGACATAGCCGGAGACCCGATCCGTCGGGCTCGATCCATCGGGAATCGGCGTGAACGCGAGCACCAGCGCGCCGGCGATCGCGTGGGTCAGCCCGTTCCACCGGACCAGGAGCCGCTCGCCGTTGCGCGTTTCGCTAGCGGACTGCAGCTCTCCCTCGAAATGTCCGAGCTCGATTTCGCTGACCCCGTCTTTCCTCGCGCGCTCCCATCTGTCCTGGCGCCGGGTCTCGTGAGGAATGCGTGTCGCGGCAAACACGCCGGTGGTGAGGTCGGCCATCCCGAGCGTCATGAACATCACCCCGAGCCCGCGCGTGTAGGAGCTTTGAGGATCGGCCTCGATCAGGCGCCACGCGGAGAGGCCGACGAGGATCATGCCTCCGGTGATGCCTGCCGCCGCGGCGAACTTCTGGGTTCGGATCGTTTCCTCGGTCGACTTCGCGAGGATCTTGTCGAGCAACGTGGCGTTGTAGGCTAGGGCGGCCTTCGCCATCGTGTCTGGTTCTTCGCTGATGATGTCCTTCGCGAGGTCTTTCGCGTCAGGGATCGGCGGCTGTGACTTTTCTTCGAGCTCGAGCTCGAAGGACTGCGCCGACGCTCCGGCCCCAGCGAGCGCGAGCGGCGTTGCGAGGACCAACACGAGGAACGAGAAGCGACCCATGAACGTTGCCCGTGGATAGCAGCGCGCGGCGCTTCAGGCTACTCAGGAGTTCCCGCGACTCCTCAGATACTTCACGTGCTGTCGCGCGAGGGTTTCATAGAATCGCTGGGGATGCGCTCGCTTCATGCGCCAGCCCATACGTCCATCGCGCATCGGCTGAACGTAGAGGGTGCCATCGCGGACTGCCTCGATCGCTGCCTTCGCGACGTCGGGCGCTTGAACTTTCGATCGCTCCATCCAGGTTCGAAGGCGTTGCTGTTCCTTCTCGGTCGTCGAACCTCGACCCGAGTCGGCGATGTTGGTCTTGAAGAAGGTCGGGCACAGGACCGAGACTCGAATCCCCTGACTCTTGTACTCTGCGAAAAGGGTCTCGCTGAGTGCGACGACCCCGGCTTTCGTGACGTTGTACGCGGACATCGCCGGAGGGCAGAGCAGGCCCGCGGCTGACGCGACGTTGAGCACGTACCCGTGCCCCTGCTCCTTCATTTTGGGAATCGCGGCCTGACACCCGTAGATGACCCCCCACAGGTTGATGTCGACGATCCAGTTCCAGTCTTCCATCGACGTTTCGTCGAAGGGGCCGCCGACGGCAACGCCGGCGTTGTTGACGATGAGATCGATGCCTCCGAGTCGGCCCACGGTTTCGTCGACGAGCCCGAACACCGCATCGCGATCGGTGACGTCGCAAGGAACCACCTCGGCTTTCGCCCCTCGGGCGCGAAGAAGCTCGGCGGTCTCTTCGGCGCCCTCGGCTTGGATGTCGGACACGACGACGGACGCGCCGTGGCTCGCGAGTTCGAGCGCAATGGCGCGTCCGAGTCCGCCGCCAGCGCCTGTGATGACCGCCCGGAGCGGGTTAGGAAACGACATGCGCTGCAGCCAAGCTCCGAAACCCCGATCGGTCAAGGCGCTTGCCATGCAGGCTGTGTATGGTGGATGGTCCCCATCCGATGACGAAGCGGCAGAGAAGCTTTTGGGGATGGGGCTGGGAGGACAAGTTCCCAGATACCGAGACGCGTAAGGCGCAGGGACAGCACGCACAGGCGCTCCTCGGGTTCGGCCCCGAGCGCTGTGACGAGGCGCCGGCCCTGGACGCCATCGACGTTCACCGATCGCAGGTTGCCGCCCCGGCGTCGCTTGCGGGTTTCGTCCGTAGTGATGACGAGAGCCGCATTCGGCACACGTACGGCAAGAGCTACCGTGACGTTCTTCGAGGGTTTCGAGGCGACTTCGGCTCGGCGCCGGACCTCGTCGCCATGCCATCTGACGAATCCGAGATCGTGTCGGTTCTGGACTGGGCAAGCGACGCGGACGTCGCCGTGATCCCCTACGGTGGCGGCACGAGCGTAGTGGGCGGCGTCGAGGCCGACGCGCATGATCGTCGCCGTGGAGTCGTCAGCCTCGACCTCTCGCGCTTGAATCGCGTGGTCGAGGTCGAACGCGCGTCGATGTCTGCTCGCATTCAGGCAGGCGCAACCGGTCCGGAGCTCGAGGCCCAGCTCGCCGAGTTCGGTCTGACGCTCCGACACTTCCCTCAGTCGTTCGAGTTCTCGACACTCGGGGGCTGGGTGGCCACCCGTGCCGGCGGCCACTTCGCGACCGTCTACACGCACATCGACGATCTCGTGCAATCGACCCGAGCGGTAACGCCGCGGGGCGTCTGGGAGTCGCGGCGCCTGCCTGGGTCGGGTGCAGGGCCAAGCCCCGATCGCATGCTGATCGGCTCCGAGGGCATCCTCGGCGTCATCACCGAAGCGTGGATGCGTGTGCGACCCCGCCCCATCTACCGGGCGACCGCCACGGCGCACTTCGAGAGCTACGAGCGCGCGGTGGACGCCGTTCGAGCGCTTTCGCAATCGGGTCTCTACCCGAGCAACTGCCGGCTGCTCGACAAACGAGAGGCCGCGCTCAACGCGGTCGCCATGGATGGGTCACACGTGCTGGTGATCGGTTTCGAATCGGCGGACCATCCTCTCCAACCCTGGATGGAGCGCGCGCTCGAGCTCGTGGGCGACCACGATGGGACGTGTCCGAAAGGCCCGGTCTATCGGGAGGCCGGCGAGCGAAGCGGAGACGGGGACGGCGCGGGCGCCTGGCGCGAGGCCTTCATCGACATGCCGTACTTGCTGAACGTGATGGCGAGCATGGGCATGGTCGCGGATACCTTCGAGACCGCGTGCACCTGGGACAACTTCGAGCGCCTTCACA
>CBFCWN010000162.1:0-5252 GCA_965601515.1 uncultured Myxococcales bacterium
ATGAGCACGGCGATCTTCATCGGAGCTTCTTCGAGATCTGGGCGAGCTCGCTCTTGATGCCTCGGAGCTCGGTGACGACCTGGTTCATCAGCCGGGTCTCGTCCTGGGTGTACGCAGCCGCCGGAGTGACGTACCCGGCCACGTAGCCGGCTCCAATGAGAGCCAGTGCGGCGATGGTCGTTCGCAGTCGAGTCTTCATAGGTCCTCCTTCTATGGTGCCGTTCGTTGTGCCGAATACGGCTCAACGGTACCTCCGAGGACGTCACATGACGTGCTGGCCCCACGAAAATATTCGGAAAACGGCATATTTGAGTCGCTCTAGCGGATTTTGAATCCGGCGCGTCTGCCAATTCCGCCACTCGGCCTTGGGGAGGCGACATATTGCAGGGTCCGACCGACGTGCAGCCGCGTGCGACTTGAGTGGGATCTTGGGCTTGGCTAGGCTCGCCCCAACCGGAAGGGAACTCGAGAATGACCAGGACCGCGATTTTGGGCATGGGGCACTACGTGCCGTCGAGGGTCGTTACCAACGACGACCTCGCCAAGATGATCGACACCAGCGACGAGTGGATCCAACAGCGCACCGGCATCAAGGAGCGCCGATATATCGAGGAAGACGGCATCGGCGCGAGCGACCTCGCAGTCCCGGCGGTGCAGATGGCCTGTAAGAACGCGGGGATCGAGGTCTCGGACATCGACGCGATCATCTTCGCGACGCTCTCCCCCGACCACGAGTTCCCAGGCTCCGGCGTCTTCCTCGGCGACAAGCTCGGACTCGCGGGCGTTCCCGCCCTCGACGTCCGCAATCAGTGCAGCGGTTTCCTCTACGGTCTCAAGGTGGCGGACGCCTGGATCCGTACGGGCATGTACAAGCGCGTCTGCCTCGTTGGTGGCGAGGTGCACTCCACCGGAATCGACTTCAGCGACGAGGGACGCGACGTGACCGTGCTCTTCGGTGACGGCGCAGCCTGCGCGATCCTCGGGCCCACCGAAAGCGAAGACGAAGGTGTGATCGACGTCGAGATCCACGCGGACGGCAGCGGCGCAAAGGAGCTCTGGCTCGACGCACCCGCCAGCAAGCACATGCCACGCATCACCCACGAGATGATCGACGAACGCCGAGTCTGGCCCTCGATGAACGGGCGACAAGTGTTCCGCTGGGCGACCAGCAAGATGCCCGAGGTTTCGATGTCGGTCCTCGAGCGTAACGGGGTCGCCACCTCGGACCTCGACCTCGTGGTTCCGCACCAGGCCAACAAACGCATCAACGAGTTCGTCGGACAGAAACTCGAGGTTCCGCCCGAGAAAGTGGTTCACAACATCATGAAGTACGGCAACACCACCGCCGCTTCCATCCCGCTCGCGCTCAGCGAAGCGATTCAAGAGGGCCGAGCCAAGAAGGGCGACCTCATCCTCACACCCGCGTTTGGCTCCGGTTTTACCTGGGGCGCAGCGCTGATCCGTCTCTAGCACATGGCCAACAAGTCCGGCCGCGTGGCGGTCGTACTGAACGGCAACGCCCGTCAAGTGACGGACCAGCTGGTCGAAAGCTTCGACCAGGTCGTCGCAGGCGGCGACCTCTTCTTGTCGCGAAATCTCGACGAAGCTCACGGCATTGCGCTTGCCATCGTCGAAGCGCGCTACCCCGTGGTACTGACCGGCGGCGGCGACGGCACCTTCGTGCAGATGGTCACGTCGATCACGCGCGAGGCGCGAGCCGCCCAACAAGAGCCTCCGGTGTTCGGTCTGCTGAAGCTAGGCACAGGCAACTCGCTCGCGTGGGCTCTCGGCGCGGGCACCAGCGGACAAGGTGTCTTCGCAGACCTCGCCAAACTCGACGCCGACAGCCCCCATCGAGACTTCCGCCTCATCGAAGTGCAAGACCTGCTCACGCCATTTGCGGGCGCAGGCTTCGACGCGCTGGGGCTCAAGCACTTCCACGAAGTACGCGACGTCGTCCGACGATTGCCGTTCGTCGGAAAGCGGGCCACCGGTGCCCTGTCGTACGCGATTTCGATTCCCGCGCTCACCATTCCCGAGCTCGCGCTCAGCCCAAGCCTTCGCGTTCGAATCGTCAATCGAGGAAGCGGAATCACCCGCCTCGATCGCAACGGTCGACCGACCGGAGCACCGATTCCGAACGGCGCAACGGTGTTCGAAGGGACCTGCATTGCCGCCCTCGCCTCCACGATTCCGTACTGGGGGTTCGGCGCCAAGGTCTTCCCCTTCGCCGAGCACCGCCCCGACGATCGGTTTTGCCTTCGCGTCGTCGCCACGCATCCCCTCCACGTTGCTGCACACATGCTCAGCGCCTGGAAGGGCACGTACCGACACGACAAGCTCGTCGACTTCTACGCCGACGACGTCGAATTCGAGTTCGACGACTCGACCGCCATCGAAATCGGCGGTGATCCCGGTGGGATGACCCGCTCGATGCGCGCGCATCTGCACCCGGAACCGATTCGGCTCATCGACTACTCCGCGCTCTGACGCCACCGAGTGAAGGGGGGAATGACTCCGTCCGCGTCTTCGGTGACGGATATCAGGAAATTTGTACCCTTCCTCTCAATATTACTGTAATAATACATAAATAACGATGGCTACTTGGAAGCACTGGAGCATGGTGGCGGCGGGTTGCGCAACGGGGGTGTTGCTCGCGTTCGGCGTCGTGTCGGCGGAGACGCTCGAAGGTTCGGTTCGTCCCAACCTTCGGGACACGGCCGCGTCCGACACCGAAGTTGACGACCACTATTGGCGCGTTTGGAACGGCGCGCTCCCCGAAGCGAAGAACGTCGGCGACCACGACGACGTGATTGCGGTACTGACGGGGAAGTTCACGGGCCCACCGATCGGATGCACGTATCGCTTCCGCGGCGGCGCGTTGGATCCATCGACGCTCGTCGCACGAACGGGAACGCAGGTTCGGGTCGAGAACCGCGACTCGTTCACGCACCAACTCGTCGTCGAAGGGTTGCCCGGATTCACCCCGCTCGAAGCCGGTCCGGGCAAGGCGCGGATCGTTTCTGTTCCCGCGGGCGGGCCATGGGAGCTCAGTGACGATATCTACGGTCACGTCGACGGTTACCTGCACTCGATGCGGGAGCTGGTCGCGTGCGCGTCGGTGACGCCAAGCGGAGCGTTCCGTTTTGATGGCGTGCCGCCTGGGCCTTACTCGCTTCGCATCCTCCGCGGTCCGGAGCAGGTGGCGGCACGACGCGTGATCGTCCCCGCAGGCAAGAGTCTCAAGGTCGAACCGCTCGCGATGAGCAAGAGCGGGAGGAAATAGTCGATGCTTTCTCGCCTTTGGTACGTAGTCCTCGCACTGGTCATCGGAGGGGCTCTCGCAGGAGCCTTCCTCAACAAGTCAGCTGCCAGCCGCGAGGCGGACTTTCAGCTCGAGGAACAGCTTCGCCGCGATAGGGTGGAAGCCGAGCTTTGGATGCGTCTCGACGCGCGTCTCCGACTTGACGCACTCGCCACGATGGCGGTCGAGCCAGAGGTTCGTCAGACCCTTCGAAGCTCGAGCGGTCGCGTAGGCGTGCCGAAGAGCTCGGTACGTCGCCGTCTGAGCATCAAGCTCAACGCGCTCAACGCGAAACTTGAAGAGGGTCAGGGCGATCTGGTCTTCGCTATCGACACCGAGGGCGAGGTGGTGGCGACGCTCGCCAAGGAGATGACCACGGAACGGCTCGGCAAGATGCCGCTGGTTCGGGACGCCCTTCGAGGCTTCATGCGAGACGACGTCTGGGTGTACAACGGCGAAGTCTACCGCATGGCCGCTCGCCCAGTCTTCGACGGCGGTCGCTATGTCGGCGCGATCGTTCACGGCATGAAGGTCAGCGACGACCTTGCACGAAGGCTCGGAGCCAAGCTTCCGAGTGCGTCGATCGTGTTCTTCTACGGTGACCAACTCATCGCCTCGCACTCCGGAGGCGCCAGCGCGTTGACCAGCTCCGAGCTGATGGAGCTCGTCCCGCAGGTCGTTCCGACGCTCGGTGAAAGCGATGACACCGTGGCGCTCTCCGAACGAGCGCGCGCGATCGTAGCTCCGGTTCGCGGAGGCGCGGCGCACGCCGACGTCGGCTACATGATCGGCCGCAGAGGAAGCACCGTCGGCCTCGGGGGCCTGTTCGCGAACACCTTCAAGGAGGACGTCGCATCGCTCCCTTGGTTGGTCGTCATCGGCGTTCCGCTGCTGCTGCTGTTGCTCGGCCTCGGTATTCTCTACCTCGAGCACGACAAGGCCGTTCGACTGCTGAGAAGCAGCTCTGAAAAGCTCGAAAAGGGTGAAGTGAAGGCCCTGCCGGCCGGCGAGCTGCGTCGGCACTATCGAAAGATCGCAGAGAGCGTGAACAACGCGCTTCGTGCCGGAGTTGGTTTCAAAGAAGACGCGGAGGTGCGTGCTGCGGTCGACCTCGATCAGGTCCTCAATACCACCCGCGACGAGGCGGATACGGGGTACTTCGGATTCCCGACGGGCGAGGCGCCCACGGCGAAGCAGACCGCGCTCACAGAGGAAGATGCGCCGGCACCCATGGAGTCGATCGGCAGCCCGGGCGCTTCCTCGCCGTCCAACGACGTGGACGGGCAGGTCACCGCAACGCCAGCCGGCTCGACAACAGCGCGACCAATCCGTGACTCCTCGGCACGCCCGAAGCGTAAGTCGTCATGGCCCGCTCGTGCGCCTTCGACGCGACGACCCGCCACCGCGGCGGTGCGCCAGTCCGAGGAGTCGATGACACCGATGCCGGACGACCCGCCGACGAGGCCAAACGCGCAGCTCGACGACTACGACGGCTTCGACGAGCCAGAGGAGAACACGCAGATCAAGCATGTCCCGCAGTCGCTCATCGAGGCATCCGCTCCCGGGGAACAGGGCGAAGAGACGCACTTCCGAGAGGTCTTCGATCAGTTCGTCGCAACCCAGAAGGAATGCGGCGCGTCGACCAGCGGACTCACGTTCGATAAGTTCGTCAAGAAACTCCACGCGGCGCGCGACCAAGTCATCAAACGACACGATGTGGCCGAAGTGCGCTTCACGGTGTACGTCAAAGAAGGTCGCGCGGCGCTGAAAGCCAGCCCAGTCAAGCAGTGAGTTGACCAGCGAGGGCGAGAGCCCTACTTTGACTTCTGGTCCTTCTGTCGTTGCAGGTGAGGAATGAGTGAGAATCCCTGACTAGGTCGAATCGGGAACTTTCAACGTACGTGGTGTGCGGACCCGGCTAGCGTCATCGGGGGGCCTGAAGCGTGCG
>CBFCWN010000163.1:0-5102 GCA_965601515.1 uncultured Myxococcales bacterium
GAACGTCTTTCTGAAGTTCGCGCTCACCACGCCCGGACGCTGGTTCGTCTCGAACTACTCCGCGCGCTTCGATCCCATCGTTTACCGAATGAGCGGCGGCCGCTTCAATGCGTCGGGGGTCATCGTCATTCCGATGCTCGCGCTCACGACGACAGGACGCAAATCGGGCAAGAAGCGGACGGTACAACTCGCGTACGTCGCTTTCGACGGGAGTGCGCACGTCGTCGCAAGCAACTTCGGGAAAGAACGCCACCCCGCGTGGATGTACAATATCGAAGCGAATCCGAACGTGTCGGTTCAGCTTGGCCGGTATCACCACGAGATCACCGCCGAACGGCTCGACGAGGCTGAGAAGGCCGCGGTGTGGGACCGGCTCGTCGCCCAGGTTCCGAACTACGGACCGTATGAAGCGCGTAGCGGGCGCGACCTGCGCGTGTACAGGCTGCGTGTGCCAGGGGTCGAAGACACTCCGCGTCGCTAGGCGCTCGGCCTTTTCAAGAAGAGAACCGGGGTCGTTGACTTGTATCGCTCGTACGCCGCGTCGCCTCCCCAGCGCTCGTCGGCTCGCTTTTCGAGAAGTGGGATCCCGCTGATTCGCGTCAGGAGCAGGTACACGAAAACTGGGGAGATGAGGGTGACCCACTGCCAGCCTCGCAGCGTCGAAGATGCGATCGTAGCGACCCCCACCCAAAGAACGATTTCGCCGAAGTAGTTCGGGTGCCGGGACCAGGCCCAAAGCCCCTCGTTCACGAAGTGACCCGGTCGTCTTCGCCGGAAGTCGCTCTTTTGGCGATCCGCGACCACCTCGATCGAGAAGCCGACGACCCAGATCGCGAGGCCGACGACATCGCGAAGCCCGAGCGAGGCGGGATCCAAGGACGAAATCGCCGCGAGCGCGGCGCAAAGCGTGAGGAATACCCAAAGCCCCTGGAGCGTCCACGCAACCAAGAATCGCGGCGCGCTCGGCTTGATCGCGTCGAAGCGCGCGTCTTTGCCGTCGGCTCGGATCCTTCGAAACAAAAAGGTCCCAAGACGACCGGCCCAGATGCAGACCAGCAGCGTGAGTAGGAGCGAACGGCCATCGATCCCTTGGCTCAGTGCAAGTGCGAACAACGTGACGCTGATGTACGTGAGGCTGCCGGTGAGGTCGTAGAAGCGTTCGGTCTGCCCGATGAACGCCGGGACGAACGCGATCCACTGGATCGCGAAGGCGATGACGGCACACCATGCGGGAACCGACAGCCCCAGCCAGGCTCCGGCGTGATCCCCTGCGCCCCGTGCCACCGCCGCAGCAATGCCGACCGAGACGAGCACCGTGACGAGCGACGAAAGGATGGGGCGCCCGCTCATGGCGTCACGACTTGAACTCCGCGTCGGCCATACGCCGAAACGAGTCGACCGTGTCGCGTCGCGTGCGAGCTTTCGAGGTGGCGTACGCCCTCATGTCGAGCTTGGTGAACGCCATCGCGGTCTCTCGCGCGGTGGTCATCAGAGAGTCGGCCGACACGATGCGGTCCAGAAACCCCGTCTCCACGGCTTCGTCGGGGGTGAAGAGCTCGGCGAGCAGGGTGGCGCGATCGAAACGCGTCGTTGCGAGCCGGTATCGGGCGAGCTCCACGGCGAAGTAGGGGAGGGTCATCCCGATCGCGACCTCGTTCATCCCGATCTTGAAGCTGCCCTCCGTGCCGATTCGATAGTCGGCGCACATCAATAGGAACGACCCCATGGCCACCGCGTGGCCGTTGCACGCGATCACCACGGGCGTCGGAAACGTGAAGATTCGCTCGAGGAGCGCGGCTCCGGCGCGAAGCATCGCAATGGTCGGTTCGTGGCCCTGTTCGAAGACCTGGAGATCAAAGCCGGCGCAAAAAAGACCCGGACGCCCCGTGAGCAGGACGACCGCAGACTCGTGTTCGGCGCGATCGAGCGCGTCCTGAACCGCAGAAATCATCGAGGGCGACATCGCGTTGGCTTTGCCATCGTCGATGCGAATGACGGCAAGACCGTCGTCGAGCTCCACGGTGACGGGCTCAGTCATGATGGGGTGGTATCAATCCGGGCGACTCGCGACAAGCGAAACCGGAGCGGTACGGTTGCCACCTACATGTCGCCGGTCATGATGAACAGCGGCAGGTCGTTGAACGCCTTGTACTTCGGTCGAAGTCGTTCCGTGTTGTAGTACTTCTCGACGTCGACGACCTTCTTCGTTCCAATGATCGCCTCAATCCCAACGCTGCCGTAGCGTCCGTTGTGGATCGAGACGAGCTTGCCAGAGGTTCCGGAATCGATGAGGTCGAGCGCAAGGTTGCCGAAGACCATGGGCACGATGGAATCGAGTGCGTCCGGGTCACCGCTGCGCACGAGATAGCCGAGTCGCTGGCTGATCACGTTGACCCTGCGCCCTTGGTTGTACTTCGGGGACAGCGCCTTCAGGGCGTTGGCGACTCGGTCTCCCATGCCCCCGAGTTTCTTGTGGCCGAACATGTCGGCCTCGTCGCCTTCGAAGGACATATCAGAATCGCCCGAGATTTTCGCGCCTTCGGAGACCAACACCACCGAGTAGTTGCTGGGGTTTCGGTCGCGGTCGTAGATCAGCAGCTCCGTGAGATGTTCCATGTCGAACTCGTACTCAGGGATCACGCAGCGGTTCGCGGCACCCGCCATCGTCGGAAGCAAAGCGGTGTAGCCGGCGTAGCGTCCGAACACCTCGATCACCAGAAAGCGCTCGTGCGACCCGGCTGACGTACGAAGCTTGTGCGTCAGCTCGATGGTTCGCGTGACGCAGGTACTGAAGCCGATGCAGTAGTCGGTTCCGGGAACGTCGTTGTCCATCGTTTTCGGAATCGCCACGACCGGAACACCGTGCGTATGGAGGTGCGCCCCGTAGCTCAGCGTGTCGTCGCCGCCGATCGGGATCAGGTAATCGATTCCGAGAAAATCGAGATTCTTGATGACGTCTTCGGTGATGTCGTTGATGTCGTCTTGGTACTTGTCCTTGAGGTGCGTAGGCACGAGGCTTTTCGGAAGGTGGCTCGGCCGTGTTCTCGAGGAGTGGAGAAACGTTCCACCGGTGCGTCCTGCCCTGTTCACCAGCTCTTCGGTGAGCACCTGCACGTTCGCACTGTTGTCTGCGTCTTTGTCCGGGACGAGGTCGACCAGGCCGCCCCAGCCTCGGCGAATGCCGACTACGCGGTGACCTTCGCGCAAGGCCCGGAACGTCACCGCTCGAATTGCGGGGTTCAGTCCTGGGACGTCACCCCCACCCGTCAGGATGCCAATCGTGGATTTCATGGCCCCACCATACCGCAAGCCGATTGTCGACGTACAACCGTGACAGCGTCTTTTGCCTGGGGAATGATCGAAACGAGAGAGAAACAGCATTGAAACGGGCCCGCACCGCGGTTCGGACTACAATGGTCCAATGACGGCTAAGTCTCTCGACCTGACGGTACCCACCCTCGGCCCTTGCGAGGTCCCGTCGCCCCTGGTTAGGAAGGGGCGAAACTTCATCGACGAGACGATTCGGATCCGGGTCGAACGCCGCATAGGGAAAGAACGCCTCGAGCTCGGGGAGCAAGCGTTCGAAGAGGCGGGACCGCAGCGCGAGGTCTTTTTCAATCCGGCGGAAACCACGGCGGCGTTCGTGACCTGTGGGGGTCTTTCGCCTGGACTGAACAATGTCATTCGCTCGGGATTTCTCGAGCTCACGTACAACTATGGCGTGAAGCGCGTCCTCGGGATTCGAAACGGGTACGCGGGTCTGAATCCCGACACTGGCCTCGAACCGATCTTCCTCACGCAGCGGGCTGTACAGAGTATCCACCACCTCGGCGGTACGGTGCTCGGGAGCTCACGCGGCATGCACGACGTGCCCATCCTGGTCGATTTTCTCGAGGCACGCGAGATCGACATCTTGTTCTGCATCGGTGGGGACGGGACGCAGAGAGGCGCGCACGCGATTCAACAGGAGATCGCCAAGCGAGGTCTTCCAAAGTCGATCGTGGGAATCCCAAAGACCATCGATAACGACGTGGCGTTCGTGGAGCTCAGCTTCGGCTACGTCACGGCTCTCGAGGCGGCAAGCGAGGTGCTGCGCGGCGCTCACGTCGAAGCGACCGGCGCGCCGAACGGCATCGGCCTAGTGAAGCTCATGGGGCGCGACGCGGGTTTCATCGCCGCCGGGGCGGCCATCGCAAGTCAGGAGGCCAACTTCGTCCTCGTGCCGGAGTCGCATTTCCCGCTGGAGGGTCCCGGTGGGTTCCTCGAGGTGTTGGAGCGTCGAATCCTGACGCGCGGGCATGCGCTGATCGTGGTCGCGGAGGGCGCAGGGCAACACCTCTTCAATGGCGAAGACGGCGAGCGTGATGCGTCGGGCAACAAGAAGTATCACGACATTGGTGCCTATCTCCGCGATCGAATCAAGGCGCACTTTACCGAGCGAAACCTCGAGCTGAACCTGAAGTACATCGACCCGAGCTATGCCATCCGAAGTGTGCCTGCCAACGCATGGGATCGGATCCTCACGGACCAGATGGCGCGTGCCGCAGTGCATGCCGGAATGGCCGGAAAGACGGACGTGATGATGGGCTACTGGAATCAAGAGATCGTCAACGTGCCCATCCTTGCGTCCATTTCGAGGCGGAAGCACATGTCGCTCGAAAGCGACATGTGGAACGCGGTGCTGGCGACGACGGGCCAGCCGGACTGGCGGTAGTCGCCGCTTGGGGTTCACGCGTCCTCGGGGATGGCCGGCGCGTCCAGGAACACGAGCTTGATTTCGAGCATGCTGCCGGGCTCGTACACAACGCCTTCAAGATTGATCTCGATGCGGTCGGGCTCGACCGAGATGTCGTTCCCATCGACGGCTATCGTCGTGCGCTCCCGGTCGATCAGGGCGCCGACCAGCTGAGCATTCTCCCGCGTAAGGAGTAGGTCGATGATGTACCCGTTGAACTCTGCGCTCGGGAATCGGCCTCGGCGTACGACCTCTGCGAAATCGAGCACGACGGCGTTGCGTCCGATGGAGATCCCGACCGGTGGGGTGGGGCCCTCGGCGCACGGTGCCTCGAGGGACGCGACCATTTCCCCTGGGAACTCGAGCC
>CBFCWN010000164.1:0-5096 GCA_965601515.1 uncultured Myxococcales bacterium
CAGTGATCGGACGCTTTGGCAAGACGCTCGGCTCAACTGTTACCTGTGCGTTTCAAGGGGTAGTCCTGGATGACGACTTCGGGGCCCCAACTGCATGGGGTGTACTCTGACGCAAATTCTGCGGGACAACGACTTCACGGGTCCATCGTCAGCGGTCGCCGAAATCGTGTAATAGTCGGCCAATGACGTTCCAAGCAACCAAACTGTCTGCGGTTCACGCGTTCGCTCTCGTCGCAGCGGTGTCGCTATTCGGCGGCTGTCATCAACAGACGGTCGAAGCGACTTCGGTATTCCATTTCGATCAAGCGGCTGTGGTGGATGCAAAGCCCTGGACGTCGGAAGCCTTCAACAACGACCCTGAAAACTTTCAATTCGCCGTCATTGGCGACCGCACAGGGGGCGCCGACCACAGGGGGATCTTCCAAATGGCCATGGCCCAGCTCAACCTGCTGCAGCCCGAGTTCGTGATCAACGTCGGCGACTTGATCGAAGGCTATAGCAAGGACCCGGCGAAGCTGAATGCCGAATGGGACGAGGTCGACGGCATGTTGTCCGAACTGGAAATGCCGTTCTTTCGCACGGTGGGGAACCACGACATGGGCAACGAGACCATGAAGCAGATCTGGCTTCGGAGAAACGGGCCCACCTACTATCACTTCGTGTATCGCAACGCGCTCTTTCTCGTCCTCAATAGCGAGGATCCGCCACGCCCTGCGCCCGAGAACATGGAAGAAGACATCGAGCTCTACAACAGGCTCCAAAAGGAGGACCCGGAGAAGGCCCAGGCCATGTTGGAGGGGTTCATGGAGGCGGTGGCGAGCTTTCTCGGAAAGCCAGCGAACTTCAGCGACGAGCAGGTGACCTACGTCGAAGAAACGCTCGCGAAGCATCCCGAGGTCCGGTGGACGTTCGTTTTCTTGCACGAGCCGGCTTGGAAGAACCCCGCGGAGAACTTCCTGAAGATCGAGCAACTCATGCAGGACAGAAACTATACGTTCATCGCCGGCCACCTGCACTACTACGAGATCGAGGAGCGCTTTGACCGCGACTACATCACCATGGGCCCCGCCGGCGCTTCCTTTCACAAGAATGGCCCCGGCAACGTCGATCACATCCTCTGGGTGACCATGACGGAAGACGGCCCGCGCGTCGCTCAAATCACCTTGGATGGTATCTATGATCGCGGAGGCAGAGACCTCTCGATCAAAGAGATGTACGATCGCGCGGGGGAAGAGGAACAGTGACCGCGTGGGAGACGCCGCAGTCGGAGATGCTGGGGTGGAGGACGGTGGGACCGAGGACGCCGCCGGGAATGCGGGACCCTTGATTTACTTCACTCGAGATCGAGGCGCGCGGGAACCCCGACCTCCTCGACCTAGGCATTGCGCTCGCGTCGGGTATGGCGGCCGCGTATGCCCAGGGACGTCCCAATGTCGCATCGACTTTGGCTGGTGTCGCGATCGCAGCGGCGATTGTCCCGCCTCTGGCGGTCGTCGGGATCGCGCTGACCTCCGGGCGTGTTCGAACGTTGCGGCCACTTCTCCTACCAGGACAAGCCCGAGGAGCTCGCGCAAATGGTCCTGGACTGGGTCGGCGCCGGCTACCAGGGCGTTTGAGTGACCGACGCGGGTACCCTCCGGGAATGCAGCTCGACTCCGCTGCTGGGCTACACTCGATTCCGAGTCGGGAGTAGCTCATGCATCTAGACGACACCGTGAACCAGTTTGGCGCTCTGTTGGCTCAGGCCAAGCAGGGTTTTGTCACAGCACTCCCAAACATCGTGACCGCGCTCGTGGTCTTCGCGGTTGGGTGGGGGCTCGCCTGGGCCCTGCGACGGCTCATGATCGGCCTCTTTCGGCGTTTGGCGCCTCGGATGGACGATCACAAGGCAGCGAGCGTAGCCGCAGGCGGAGTGTATTGGCTCATCCTCGTTGCGACCGTAGTCATCGCTGTCGACGCGCTCGACCTCCCGGTGCTGCGGCAGTGGATGGGAGCGTTGGCGAGCCAGCTGCCCCAGTTCGCGATCGCGGTGACTCTCGTCGTCGGCGGTGTCGTTCTGGGTCGGTTGGCATCCGCTGCGATAATCAAGGGTGGGTTTCGTCTGTCACCTTTGCAGGCCCGGAGACTGGCTCGGTTGACTCGGGTAGCGGTTGTCGTAGCCGCTACGCTCATCGCGGCCGCACAGCTCGGCTTGGATGTTTCGCTGGTGACCAGCTTCTTCCTGATTGCATGGGCCGCTGCGCTCGCCGCTGCCGCTCTAGCATTCGGGCTCGGTGCCCAAGAGACGATCGCAAACATCCTGGCGATGCACTACGTGAGCCAGTCGTACCGCGTCGGGCAGCGCGTCCGTGTCGGACCTGACGAGGGACGTATCGTGCGGACGACGAGGACGGCGGTGTATCTAGAGAATGCGGAGGGTGAGCTCCACGTTCCAGGCCGGCAGTTCGCAGATAGCCGCTGCGTCCTTCTCAGCGCCGAGGACGATCATGGATCTTGAAGCTGCCCTTCTCGCGAGGTTCGTGCTCGCGCACCCGACCCAAGCCGCACGGCTATTGGAGTCGATGTCCGCCTCGGACGTCGCAGCCGTCTTGGCCGACCTCCCCACCGAGGCGTCAATCGAGCTGCTCTCGTGTCTCAACCCACTCTCAGCAGCAGCCTCGCTCCAGCTCGTCGACGTCGCGCGTGCAGCGATGGACCTGGCCGCAACACGGCTCGTCGCTGCCGGCGCCATTCTTCGCAACATGCAGCAAGAGCCTCGAGCGGCCGTCCTCGAAGCTCTGCCGCCAGACGAGCGCAGAGCGCTGGCACGTTTGTTGCGCCATCCCGAGGGCACAGCCGGCGCATTGATGGACCCCGAGGTGCTTTCCGTCGATGAGAGCGCCTCCGCCGGCGAAACGTTGGAGCGACTTCGGCGGAGCCCTCAGCACGCCCTCTACTACGTGTATGTCGTGGATGACGCGCAGAGGCTCGTGGGTGTCGTCAACCTTCGCGAGCTCATGGAAGCGCGGCCGGAGCAACCGTTGGGGCTCCGGGCGATTCGTCCGGTGCAGTCGCTTCCAGTGCGCGCCAGCTCCGAGTCGATCGTGGCGCATCCGGCCTGGGAGCGCTTTCATGCGCTCCCGGTCGTCGAGCGTGATGGACGCTTCGCCGGGGTCATCCGGTACGAATCCGTCCGGCAGCTCGAGGGGAGATTTCTCGAAAGGGGGCTGGAGGACCGCGCAACCGAGACCGCAAGCGCGCTCGGTGAGGTCTACGCCCTCGGGCTTCGAGGTCTGTTTGAATGGGGCGCCGCGGCGCTGCTCGGATCCGCAGACCCGAAAGGCGGCTCGCGATGACGGCAGCGTCTCGACAAATCCTGGCGAACTACCTGCGGCTCTATCCGGGCGAGGTCGCGATGCACCTGGAGAGTGCGGCCCCGGAAGAGGTAGTCCGCCTGTTGGGCCAAGAGCCTGCACAGGCGGCGGCAAACATCCTGCGTCACGTCCAACCCGACCAAGGCGCGCGCATCCTGGAAGCCGCTGGGCCCGAAGGCGTGCACGACCTGATCATGGCGCTCGACCCCGCGTACACGGCCAACCTGTTCGCGCGCATGGACCCAGAGTCGCAAACGTTGCTGCTCGATGTGCTTTCTGCGGATCTCAGAAAGGAAATCGAGGGTATTCTCTCGTTCCCAGCTGGCACGGCCGGTAGTCTCATGGACGCAAGGGTGGCGGTTTTCCGACCCGAGACCCCGGTCACGGAAGCTCTGGAACGTATTCGGGCGCTAGGCGATCGAAGGATCGCCGACCTGGTCATCGCGAAGAGCGATGGGACCTACCAAGGGGTCGTACGGCTTCAAGACCTCGTCGGAGCAGAACCGGGAACATCACTTGCAGCGCTCCAGAGCCCACGCGCGATCTCCGTCCATCCGATGACCCCTCGAGACGAAGTCGTGGAGCTGCTCAACACATACCGGCTGTCCAGCCTTCCGGTTGTGGATCTCCAGGACCGCGTCGTCGGCATCATTCGTCATGCCGGTCTCGTCGAGGCCGCCCAGGAGGATGCCGTCGGTGATCTTCAGCAAATGGTGGGTGGTTCCGCCGAGGAGCGCGCACTTTCGCCACCGAGTGTGGGTGTGCGCAGCAGGTTACCATGGCTGAACATCAACTTGGTCACCGCCTTCCTCGCTGCCTCGGTCGTCGGCTTGTTTGAAGGCACGATCGCGCGCTTCACGGCCGTGGCGGTCCTCCTCCCGGTCGTGGCTGGTCAGTCAGGCAACACGGGAGCCCAAGCTCTTGCAGTCACCATGCGGGGCCTCGCCTTGCGGGAGTTCCGTGTTTCGCAGGCGTACCAAGTCCTCATGAAGGAGCTGGTCGTCGGTTTCGTCAACGGCATTGCGATCGCCGTAGTGACTTCGCTCGGTGTTTATGTCTGGAGCCGGAACGCAGGTCTGGCGCTGGTCATGTTCATCGCGATGATCATCTCGATGGTCGTGGCTTCAGCGGCAGGGGCGACGATCCCGGTCGTTTTGGTCAAGCTGAACCGCGATCCAGCGACGGCTTCGTCGATCATCCTGACGACGGTGACCGATGTCGTGGGGTTCTTCACGTTTCTCGGGCTAGCCACGTTGTTGTCCGGCATGCTTGCGGCGTCCTAACCGAGTGAAGGCGTCATGGAATTTCAGCTTGGACCCTGCCATACCTGGTCAAATCCGGCTGGCATGTCACACGCCGCCAAGGTCCTCGCTTTGTCGTGCTACGTTGCGTTCATCGCGATCGCGTTCACGTACAGTTGGAGCTAGCCGTTGACTGATTTGCCCAGAATTGGTTGGCGCGAGTGGGTCGGTCTGCCGGAGCTCGACGTTTCTCGCGTCAAGGCCAAGGTCGACACCGGTGCACGCAGCTCGTCGCTTCACGCGTACGACATCGAGGTCTTTTCGCGCGGGCGGCGCGATTTCGTCCGCTTCAAGGTGCACCCAATCCAGCGCGAAACCAAGACGACGATACGTTGCGTCGTAGAGCTGCACGAGCATCGCCACGTGAGGAGCTCGAGCGGGCATAGAGAGTATCGCCCGATCATCCGAACCCTGCTCGAGCTCGGGGGCGAGACGTGGCCCA
>CBFCWN010000165.1:0-5091 GCA_965601515.1 uncultured Myxococcales bacterium
TGCGGTTGGCGACTCCGGCGATCGAGAGCGACCCAATAGTGACCATCGTCGGGTCGGCTCGGCGCAGGTTCGTCGAGTTTGGCGACGGCCTGTTTGAGCCGTGACTCACTCAAATGGGCGTGCAAGCTCATGAAGTGAGCCGAGGTGATCGAATCTCTATTGTCGACATCGATTTTGGATCTCTCTCGGAGTCGAAACAGGTTATTTGGATCGACCAACCCCTACCCCGTTCAAGTCAAACCACCCGCAGAGAGGCGCTCCTCAATGAAGAGGATCCGCTCGCCGTCGGGCGACCAGTCAGGGCAGAGAGCCGAAGTCGGACGGCCGGCTGATGTGCGGCGGCAGGCCGTCGAGGGGGAGCCGTCGAGGGGGAGCCGTCGAGGGGGAGCCGTCGAGGGGGAGCCGTCGAGGGGGAGCCGTCGAGCGTCCCTCGTTCGGGGTCGCCGAGAGCCTGACCGATCGCCGGTGCAACCAAAGCCTACCATGACTCCCATCGCGGTTCGTTGGGGCGACTTGCACTCAGGGCATCAAGCCCGTAGGCCGGACGCGAGCCAATGACCACGACCCTGTACCAGTTCGCGCTGTGCCCCTTTTGCAACAAGGTTCGTGCGGGACTTGAACTCAAAGGTGTCCCGTTCGAAGAAGTCGAGGTTAGCCCGCGCTCCAAAGTGGAGTTGCCTTCGCTACCAGAAGGCGCACCGCGGAAGGTTCCGGTCCTCGAAGTCGGAAGCGCCGTCTTGTGGGACTCGACGCGGATCCTGTCGCAGCTCGACGAAGCGTTTCCGGACACACTCCGTTTCACACCAGCCGACGAAGCGATGCGGTTGCGTGCCGACACGATGGAGCAATGGGTGGACGAGCAGTTCATCGAGTCTCTTCCGCCCGTGCTTTACGGAACGTGGCGCGAGGCCACCAAAGCCTCGAAGGTCATTGCGAAGCATAGTCGCTTTGGCACCGGAGAAGGTTTGGCGGTCAAGCTCGGCGGTCCTTTGATCATGCACGCGGTCGCAAAACGCATACTAAAGCGCAACGGCCGGACCGACGCGCATGCGTGGGTTCGCGAAAACTTGGACTACTTCGAGCAAGAGCTCGGAGAACGAGATTTCGTTTGCGGGGATGCCCTCACAGTCGCCGACGTAGCGATGCATGGCGCGCTCACTTGCATCAGCCCATTTCCGATCTTCGAAAACGTCGAATCCCGACCTCGGCTCCACGCATGGTTCGAGCGGGTCGAGGCAATGAAGAAGTCCGCTACCTAGGGCGTTTCGAAGAGCTTCTTCGCATGCAGTGTCTCCGACGCGAGGTGTCGCTCCTGCTCCTGGTGTTCCTCGCTGCGTGCGTGTCTGGCGACAGTGGTTCCGGAGCGAGGGATCCGGCACCAGCGCAGATAGAGGCTCCTCTGGTCCAGCCCGGCGCCCCGGGTCAGGCCGCTCGCCGCACGACGTTGCAACGCGATACCTGAGCCAAGACTAGGTTACCCACGAGGCCTTGAGTTAAGCGAAGTAGTGCGGCCCGCATGGAGTGCTCTGCCGTTCGGCTTCTGTTGGTGCCAGCGCGCGGCGAGACGCTATACTCGCGCGCTGATAACAGGAATTATGAGATCTATGGCTCAACCGAAACCTCACAAGATCCGGCGCCTGCTGGTGGCCAACCGCAGCGAGATTGCGATTCGCGTCCTGCGCGCCGCCTCCGAGCTGGGCATAGAGACCGTGGCCGTGTATTCCGAAGAGGACCGCTTCGCCCTGCATCGGTTCAAGGCTGACCAAAGCTACCGGATCGGGGAGCCCGGCAAGCCCATCGGGTCCTACCTCAACATCGAGGAAATGCTCCGGGTTGCCCACGAGTCGGGGGCCGACGCCGTGCATCCCGGCTATGGATTCCTGTCCGAAAACCCGGACTTCGCGGATGCCTGTCGCGACGCGGGCCTGATCTTCGTTGGCCCGGGTTCGGATGCGATGCGCGCGTTGGGCAACAAGGTCAGTGCACGGAACCTCGCCGAAGAAGCCGACGTGCCGGTCATGCCGGCTACGAAACCGCTGCCGCCGGACCTCGCCAACGCGGCCGCCGAGGCGGAGAGAATTGGCTACCCGCTGATGCTCAAGGCAAGCTGGGGCGGCGGCGGCCGCGGTATGCGTCGGATCCTTTCGGAAGACGACCTGACCGAGCAGTTCGACGCGGCCCGGCGCGAAGCGGAAGCCGCATTCGGCAACGGCGAGGTGTACCTCGAGAAACTCGTGGAACGAGCGCGCCACGTCGAAGTTCAGATTCTCGGTGATCACCACGGCACACTCGTGCACCTCTTCGAGCGCGATTGCACCGTGCAACGGCGCAACCAAAAAGTGGTCGAGCGGGCGCCAGCACCCTACCTCGACGACGCAAAGCGCGAGGACATTTGCGGCTCCGCGCTCGCGATCGGCAGAGCGGCGGGCTACGTCAACGCCGGCACGGTCGAGTTCCTGATGGACGCCGACACCGACGCGTTTTACTTCATCGAAGTCAACCCGCGCATCCAGGTCGAGCACACCGTGACCGAGCAGGTGACGGGCATCGACATCGTCAAGGCCCAGATCAGGATGGCCGAAGGTTTCCACATTGGCGATCCGGGCAGCTTCGTGCCGAAGCAACCGAATATTCGGCTATCGGGCCATGCCCTGCAGTGCCGGATCACGACCGAGGACCCGGAGAACGACTTTAGACCGGACTACGGCCGCATTCGCGCTTACCGCGGGGCGACAGGATTCGGCATACGTCTCGACGGCGGCACGGCCTACTCGGGTGCGCTGATCACGCCGTTCTACGATTCGCTGCTCGAGAAGGTGACCGCCTGGGCGCCCACGCGCGGTGACGCCATCGCCCGTATGGATCGCGCGCTGCGTGAATTTCGTATCCGCGGCGTAACGACCAACCTTCTGTTTCTCGAGCAGATCATCAACCACCCGGATTTTCCGACCGGGGACTACACGACCCGCTTTGTCGACAGTACACCGGAGCTCTACAAGTTCCCGAAACGTCGCGACCGTGCCACGCGCCTCTTGCGCTACATCGGTGAAGTCCAGGTCAACGGCAACCCCGAGGTTGCCGGTCGGCCCGAGGCCGCGGAGCGTCGCCACGCACCGCTGCCAAAGCTCGACACCGCCGACCCGCCGCCCGGCACCGTCCAGCGGCTCGAGGAGCTCGGCGCGGACGGATTTGCAAAGTGGATGCTCGAGCAGAAGCAGGTGTTGTTGACCGACACGACGATGCGCGATGCGCACCAGTCGCTGTTCGCGACGCGCATGCGCACGGCAGATCTCATGGCGATTGCGCCCGCCTATTCGAAGCTGTTGCCCGAGCTGTTCTCGCTCGAGTGCTGGGGTGGCGCGACGTTCGACGTCGCGATGCGTTTCCTGAAGGAAGACCCCTGGGACCGGCTGCGCAAGATCAAATCCGGTGCACCGAATATCCTGCTGCAGATGCTGCTGCGCGCCTCAAACGCAGTCGGTTACAAGAACTATCCGGATAACGTCGTGCGTTACTTCGTCGAACGCAGCGCCGCAGCTGGGGTCGACGTATTCCGGGTGTTCGATTCGTTGAACTGGGTCAAGAACATGCGCGTTGCCATGGACGCCGTCATCGAATCGGGCAAGTTGTGCGAGGCGGCTATTTGCTACACGGGCGACCTGAGCAATCCGGCTCCGTCGAAATACGACTTGAAGTACTACGTCTCGATGGCGCGCGAGCTCGAAGCGGCCGGCGCGCATATCCTCGGGATCAAGGACATGGCGGGGGTCTGCAAACCGGCCGCCGCGCGGCTGCTCATCTCCACGCTCAAACAGGAGGTGGGTATCCCGATCCACTTCCACACTCACGACACGAGCGGCGTCGCGGCCGCCAGCGTTCTCGAGGCCGTCAACGCCGGCTGCGATGCTGTGGACGGTGCGATGGATGCCATGAGCGGCCTGACCTCGCAGCCGAACCTGGGCTCGATCGTTGAAGCGCTTCGCCACGGTGAACGCGACCCCGGCCTGTCGAGGGAGGGCATGCGGACAATCTCTGGATACTGGGAAGGCGTGCGGCATTTCTACGCACCGTTCGAACCCAAGATTCGCGCCGGCACCGCCGATGTATACCGGCATGCGATGCCTGGCGGGCAGTACACCAACCTGCGCGAGCAGGCGCGGTCGCTCGGCATCGAGCGGCGCTGGCCCGAAGTCGCACAGCGCTATGCCGAGGTCAACGAACTGTTCGGCGACATCGTCAAGGTAACGCCCTCGTCCAAAGTCGTCGGCGACATGGCACTGTTCATGGTGACGAGCGGGCTGACTGCTGAGGACGTATCGGACCCGGACAAGGAGATCGCCTTTCCGGAGTCGGTCGTCGAGCTGTTCGCAGGCGAGCTGGGCCAGCCGCCCGGTGGCTGGCCAAAGAAGCTGCAGGCCAAAGTGCTCAAGGGCGCCGAGGCCAAGACGAGTCGACCCGGCGATCGCCTGGAACCGATCGACGTCGAAGCGAAACGCCGCGAAGCCGAGAAAAAGATCGGCCGCAAGGTAAGCGATGACGAACTTGCCTCCTACCTGATGTACCCGAAGGTCTTCGTTGAGTACGCGGCGCACCAGTCGCACTTCGGCAACGTCAGCGTGCTGCCGACGCCGGTGTTCTTTTTCGGCCTCAAGCGTGAGGAAGAAATCGCCGTCGACCTCGAACCGGGCAAGACGCTGATCATTCGGCTGCTCGCGATCGGCGATGCGAATGAAGAAGGCAAGCGGAGGCTCTTCTTCGAACTGAACGGCCAGCCGCGCACGATTGCCGTCACCGACGCATCGGTCAATGTCACCGCCGTTGTCAATCGTAAAGCCGAGGAGGGCAACGCCCAGCATGTCGCAGCACCGATGCCGGGCCTCGTCGTCGCCGTCCCGGCTAAGGCGGGCCAAAGCGTCAAGAAGGGCGACGCGCTCGTCGCGATCGAAGCAATGAAGATGGAAACCGTGATCCGCGCCGAAAGCGACGGTGAGATCAAGTCCGTGCCGGTCAACGTCGGAACCCAGGTCGAAGCGCACGACCTTCTAGTGGAACTGGCCTGACGGCATTCGCGGGTGGCGACTTGCCCTTCTT
>CBFCWN010000166.1:0-4986 GCA_965601515.1 uncultured Myxococcales bacterium
TTGCGCGATTGGAGCCTCGTATCGGCCCCGGGCCCACGCACCCGTATCGCGCTCATACCGAGGTTGGTATTCTCCTCGGAAGATGACTCCTCTCGATCTTTCGCATCCGGTCTGGGAGCAGGTGCACATGGTGGCGCCTCTGACCATCGTCGGGACTCGCGAGCCCGACGGCCGATTCGACCTCGCTCCAAAGCATCTCGCAATGCCTCTGAGCTGGCAGGACCACTACGGCTTCGTGTGCACTCCTTCTCACGCGACGTACGCGAACGCGCGCCGTGAAGGGTGCTTCACCGTCAGCTTTCCTCGTCCAGATCAGATCTTGATTACGAGCCTCGCGGCGGCCCCGCGGCGCGAAGATGACCAAAAGCATGCGCTGTCCGCGATACCGACGATCGCCGCGTCCGCAGTGGACGGAGTTCTGGTCGAGGATGCCTATCTGCATCTCGAGTGCGAGCTCGATCGAATCGTGGACGGCTTCGCGGAGAACAGCCTGATCGTTGGCCGCATCGTGGCTGCGGCGGCGGCTTCCGACACCGTTCGGGATGCCGACGTCGACGCTCACGAGATGATCGCGCACTCGCCGCTCCTCGCGTACCTTCACCCGGGACGATTCGCGACGATCACCGAAACGCGCGCGTTCCCGTATCACGTAGGTTTTCGACGCTGAGCTTCTGCCATGGAAGAACCGTTGCCAGCACGGATCGTCGATTATCTAGAGGAACGGGGCGAAGAGATGTCGGGGCTCCTCGAGACCTTCGTGCGCGTCGAATCGCCGTCGAGGGATCCTGCGACCCATACACAGATGCTAGAGGTCCTCTCGGGGGAGTTTTCGAAACGTGGCTATCGGCCGAGGATCCTGCCTGGAAAGACCAGCGGCGGATTGCTACTCGCGACCCCTGACACCCGACCACGTGGCAGGCCGCACCAGCTGGTCCTTGGGCATGCCGACACCGTGTGGCCCGTAGGCACCCTCGAAACCATGCCGGTCAGGGTAGAAGAAGGCGTCTTCTGGGGACCGGGCTCCTACGACATGAAGGCGGGACTCGTCCAAGGGCTTTTCGCCGTCGAGGCATTGTCTGCAGTGATGGACGGGCCCCTTGCGGTGACGCCAGTGTTTCTCGTGAACTCCGACGAAGAGATCGGAAGTCACGACTCGACTCGAGCGATCACACGGTTCGCGCGGGGCGCCGACCGGTGCTTCGTTCTCGAGCCGTCGCTGGGCCCTGAGGGCAACCTCAAGACGGGGCGCAAAGGCGTTGGACGTTTCACGATTCGTGTACAGGGGCAGGCGGCGCACGCCGGGCTCGACCCCAACAAAGGGGCGAGTGCGATTCTAGAGCTTTCCCACGTCATTCAAGAGCTATTCGCCCTCAACGATCCCGCCAAAGGCGTCACGGTGAACGTTGGAACGATCGATGGAGGTATGAGTCCCAATGTCGTGGCTCCCGAGAGCAGCGCCGTCGTCGATGTGCGCGTGCCGACGAAGGAAGACGCAGCTCGCATCGAGGCGACGATCCACGGGCTGAAGGCGAAGACGCCCGGCACGAAGCTCTCCATCGAAGGTGCGATTGGGCGTCCGCCGATGGAGAAGACTCCGGGGAACGAGAAGCTCTGGCTGCTTGCGCAACGAGGCGCAGACGAGCTCGACCTTCGTCTCGGGCAAGCGTTTGCGGGTGGCGGCTCGGACGGCAATACGACCAGCCAGTACGCCCCAACTCTCGATGGCCTCGGCGCCGTGGGTGGGGGGGCACACGCGCCATCGGAGCACCTGGAGCTCGGGCGAATGGTCGAGCGCTCCGCGCTTCTTGCGCGCCTTCTATCGTTCCCTGCACTCGCGGAGGCGTCGTGACCAGCGACAAGATCTTTCACGGTTCGTTGACCCGCATCACCGACTTCGCGGACGCGGGATTCGAGTGCCGACCGGTCGAACGGGAGCACTGGGAAGTGGGCGACTACGTGATCGGCGATGCCACCGTCATGCGAGGAGGGCTTTGTCAGGTAGAGCTTCCGAGCGGTCGGTTGGTTCACGCTTCGACGGGCGACTTGGTGCTCGGCGCGTTCGGGCTTCGCCACGCCACCTTGGAGGTCGTCGGCTCCTGGGAAGCGATCGGCAACGATGGCCGCATGGATCTGCTCACGGCTGCGGGACTCATCGGAAAGGCGACTTCGGTGTCTGGCATGCTCGGTGCGCCGATGCGGCTCGACTACCGGGGTCATGCCATCCGCAACGGAACCAAGGTTGGGATGGGTGACTTCGCTCGGAAACCAAAGCAGCCCATGCCTTACGATGTCCCGACGATCCTCGTCATCGGCACGTCGATGTCCGCAGGCAAGACGACGTCTGCAAAGATCATCGTGCGACAGCTCAAACGTGCGGGGCTCCGAGTCGTGGGAGCAAAGGTGACAGGAGCGGGCCGCTACAGAGACATTCTGGCCATGCAGGATGCGGGAGCGGATGCGGTGTTCGACTTCGTCGACGTCGGACTCCCTTCGTCTGTTTCGGACGAGAACCACTATCGTAAGCGTCTCGAGGATCTGCTCGGCCTCATCGTAGAGCAGAAACCCGACGTCGTCGTCGCCGAAGCCGGCGCATCGCCGCTCGAACCCTACAACGGCGATACAGCCCTCGAGCACATGCGTGACTCAGTGGTGCTCACGGTCCTCTGCGCGTCGGACCCATACTCCGTCGTCGGAGTCATGCGCGGCTACGACATGATGAAGCCCGACGTCGTTGCAGGCATCGCGACCAGCACGAGCGCGGGGGTAGAAGTCGTCGAGAAGCTCACGAAGACGAGAGCCTTGAACATGCTCGACCCCAAAACGATTCCGGAGCTTCGTGCGGTGCTCGACCGTGCCCTCGCCGAAAGGTAAGCCCCTTCGCGCGAGAGACTACTGGACGACGACGCATTTGGCGGCGCCCACGCTGCCTTCGTTGTTGTCCTCGCCGCACTCGAGTGCGAGCGAAAGCCCCGCCGCTTCGTCGTCGACCGTGACGTAGAAGTCCCAGGGTCCGATGTCGCCCGGTTCGGGGACGAACCCGCGGACGAGCGTCTCGCTTTGTCCTGGAAGCAGCGGAACGGTCGTGCTTTCGAACCCGAGGAGCGTCCCGTCGGGCGGAACGCCTTGGTAGAAGCCGACCGGAACACCCGCGCCCACGCCGAGCGAGCCCGTGTTGACGATCTGCGCCTGCACCCCAATCGACGCCGGGCACGAGCTCGTGTTCACCGACAGGCCGGCGACCGAGAGGTCCGGCGCATTGAACACGCCGGCACCTTGAACGTTCTGCCGATAGTTGTTCAGACCTTCGCCTGACCAGCTGTCCGCTTCGACGACTGGGATGGCGCCCGACGCTTCGACGTTGGTCACGTGGTAGCTGTGCTGATTCCAAACTCGCCGAGTCCGAACCCACTTGTCGTTCAGGTCGCCGAACGCGATCAGCCCGTTGGTTCCTGGGTCGCTCGCCATCGGCCAAGCGTCCGCACACTTGTCGCGTCCGATTTGATCGTCGTTGGCGGGCACGATGAACTCCGAGTTTCCGTCCGCGTCGACATCGACAATCAGCGGGTACTCGGCGGCGGTGCGTGAGGAGTTCAGCATCTTCAGCAGCACGGAGCCGTCTTCGCCCGACAGGATGTAGAGACTGCACTCGTCGTTGTAGATGACCTCGGCTTTCCCGTCGCCTTCGAAGTCGAACACGCTCGAACCGGTCACGCTCGACGAGAGATCCTGCACCGCAATCGACCAGAGGATTCCGTTCGTCGTACCGCTTGCGCAAAAGGCAGCCTCTCCGCCGTCGGTGCAGTCGAGGTCGTAGACCGCATAGTTGCCCCGACCGGCCGCCGCGAACTCGGGCCGACCGTCGCCGTCGAAGTCGGCAACCGTGGGCGCTCCGCCCGTACCGCCGCCGGGAATCCCGACGGGCCCGAAGAGCAACGACCCGTCGGCTCCATCGAGAACCCAAGCGTCACCGCCGCTGATCGTGACGACATCAGGCTGGGTGTCGCGGTTCATGTCTGCCACCGCGACGAAACCATCGCTGATTCCAGAGCTGGTGTTCCTCCAGATTTCGGATCCGTCGACGTCGTACACGACGTTTCCGCCCACGATGTCGGGCGATCCGTCTCCGTTGATGTCGGCCACTGCGGAGACGCTCCACTCCCCGTTGGTGCCGATCCAGCCCTTGTTCTGCATCAGCGTGCCGTCGTTATCGAACCACTGTCCGCCGATCACGACCTCCGGCTCCGGGTCGTCGTCGAGGTTTGCGAGGGCCGGGTAGCCTTGACCCGTGCCGCTAAGAGCCGTTGCCCACTTCTCCTGACCATCGTGCTCGATGACCACGAGCGTGCGGGGCGCGTCGGTCATGAAGACGATCTCGAGCTCGTCGTCGTCATCCATGTTGCCAACCGCCGGACCGGTGCCCCACCTAACCTGGTAGGTGCCCACCGGGATCATCAGGTTCTCGGACCCGTCCTCGCCGTTGAGCACGATCAGCATGTTGTTGCTCGTGTTCTTGTACGCGACGGTCGCGACCTCAGGCAGACCGTCGTTGTCGATGTCGGCGATTGCAGGGGTGCTTTGCACCTGCTTGAACGTGGAGTCCATGCTCCAGCCCTCCCACTGCCACTCGATGGTGGGTTCGAACGTCACGTTCTCTGGGCGGAGCTCGCACAGGGGACCTTCAGGTTGTGGCAGACACTGACCGAGTGTCGGCTCGCAGAACTCCCCCTCGTTGCAGTCGAAGCTGTCCGTGCATCCGGCGCCCGGGCTCGCGCACTCCGACGCGAGACAGACGTCGCCCACGTCGCAGCAGACCGAACCGTCGCCGCCGCATCGCACGCCGGATGCGCAGGCCGGCACACAGGCTCCTTCGAAGCACTCGTCGCCGACGTCGCAGCAGACGGCTGGTGTTCCACAAAGGAGGGCCGACTCGCAGACCTCTTCGCCTCCGGTGCCACCCGAGCCGCCGGTCGTCATGCCGCCGGCGCC
>CBFCWN010000167.1:0-4938 GCA_965601515.1 uncultured Myxococcales bacterium
CGATCCGCAAGCGTCCGAGATCGCAGGTGTTCTAGGTACCCCGCGTGTCCCCTAGGGTGAGTCGGGGAGGGGGATCTGGATGCGGGGGTCCGGGGGCGCGTGGTTTGTTGGGTCGCTGGTTTTGGGGGGGGGTTCCGGTATGCTTCGTTTTGTGCGCGTGTATCTGTCGGGGCCCATGGGGGCGGGGAAGTCGACGGTGGCTTCCGCCGTCGCCGAGGTGCTCGGGACTCGCGCGGTCGACCTCGATCAAGAAATCGAGAGGCTCGCCGGACGGTCGATTCCTCGGATTTTCGAGGAGCAGGGGGAGCGTGCGTTTCGCGCGCTCGAACGGGAGGCGCTCTCCAAGCTGCCCTCGGACGCGGGTGTCGTCGCGCTCGGAGGCGGTGCGGTCGTCGACGACCAAACCCGTCACAGCCTGCTGAACGAGGGCATCGTCGTGGCACTCACGGCACCAACGGACGTCCTCGCCGCGCGTGTGGGCGTCGGGGAAGGGCGGCCGCTACTGACCGACGACGTCGCCAGAGACCTCGAGCGAATGCTCGACCAGCGAGCCGCTGCGTACGCCGAGGCACATGCCGTGATCGATACCGCCGCCCTCAGTATGCAGGAGGTCGCCGCAGAAGTCGTCGCCGTACGAAATCGAAACCCCATCGTGGTGCCTCTCGGCCTTCGGACGTACCGCGTCGAAGTCGGGCGCGGGGTTCGACGACGAGTGGGCCTGCGGGCCGCGGAACACGCCGCAGGCGAAGCGGTTCTCGTCTTCGATGGCGACGGCGACCGGCCATGGCCGAAGGACGCCGTGTCGGACCTGACCGCCGCGGGAAAACCGCCGATCGAAGTGCACCTTCCCGGAGACGAAGCCCACAAGAACGTGCAGAGCGTGGAGCGAATCTGGGACACTGCGCTCGAGGCCGAAGTGGACCGGCGGGCCATCGTCATCGGCGTAGGCGGCGGCGTCATCGGGGACATCACGGGCTTCGCCGCCTCCACCCTGCTGCGAGGCGTCGCCCTTGGCCAGGTTCCAACCACTCTCCTTGCGATGGTGGACAGCTCCGTCGGCGGCAAGACCGGATTCAATCGGCCGCGGGGAAAGAACCTGGTTGGCAGTTTTTATCAACCCAAGTTCGTCCTGTGCGACGTGGACACGCTCTCCACGTTGCCCGATGCGGAGCGCGTCGCCGGGCTTGCCGAAGTCGTGAAGAGCGCGTGGCTCGACGGTGAAGAATCGGTCGCGCTGCTCGAGAATGACGCCGAGGCCCTCATGCAAGGCGACGCCGACGCGACGATTCGTGCCGTCCGCATGTCGGTGAAGCTCAAGTCCCGCATCGTGCAGGAAGACGAACGCGAGTCCGGTCGACGCATGCTCCTAAACCTAGGCCACACGGTCGGGCACGGACTCGAAGCCGCGAACGACTACCGCGGCATCCGGCACGGGGAGGGCGTCGCGCTCGGAATGATCGCCGCGATGCGCGTTGCGCAGTCCCTTGGTCGCGGACGCGCGGAAGAGACCCAGAGGCTCACTCGACTGCTCGAACGCCTCGGACTTCCAACCGACCTCGACGACAGACTGAACACGCGTGCCCTGGACTTCATCGGCTCCGACAAAAAGCGCCGCGGAGACTCGATTCACTTCGTGATCCCGCGTCTTCCAGGCGAAACCGAAATCGAGCTCGTGAGCCTCGCCCGCGTGCGCGACGCCTTGAGCGCAATCTAAGCCGCGGAAATTTGGCGGCTTCATCGGCGCTCGATACCATGAAGATACCCTTTGGAGGGGTCTTATGAGTCGAATCATCCTCATGGCGCTCGTGTTGGCGGCAACCGTTGCGGGCTGTAATCGGTTCCCGGATCTGACCATTCAGATCACCGATAACCTGCAGCCGAGCGATCCCCCAGAATGCGCATTCGAGAGCGAGCAGGACGAGAGTCTCCTTCGAGGCCTGTGGGACCTCAACGTCGACTCGGGCTACATCATGGTCCCACGAATCGCGAGCTACATTTTCGACAACTCGCTTGCCACGCAGGCGCCGCAGGGGAACATCACCGTCGCGAACTACGAGGTTGCGGTCAAGCTCCCGGACAACTCCATTCCCGAGCTGAGCGGCGGGCTACCAAATCCTTATTCGGTCACGACGAGCGCGGTGATTCCGCCGAGCCAGGCGTTCGGGGAGATATCGCGCGGGATCGGCGCGGCGATCATGATTCCTGCATCCTATCGAAACGCGTTGCTCGACCTGGCAGCGGCGTCCGGCTTCTCGTCGATCGTCCTGGACATCCGCGCCAACGGGAACACCGCGGGTGGCTTCTTCCAACAGTCCCCGCCATTCAGCTGGCCCATCGACCTGTGCCAAGGCTGCCTGGGTATCGTCTGCACCGAAGGTGAGATACCGGAGGTCTGCTTCCCCGGGCAAGATGGCGATACCTACTGCACGTCGGTTGTGCCCCCGGCGCCTTAGCGCAGCGACAACGCGAATGGCGGTACCAGCGCTACCCCCTCGTCGGCGAGCGTTCGGCTGATGTTCAGCCAAGACTCGAGCGGAAGCGCGTCCACCAACGGATGGGCGCGAAGAAGCGTCTGCTGGATGTTCCGCGCGTCGTCTTCACCGGTGCCGAAGAGCTCGTTGATCGAATCGAGCACGCCTCGGGTTGCAGGCCACAGCTCGACCGGGGAATCCGCACCTAGGCCACCGGCTTCCTGCGCGCGTCGAATGGCCTCTCCAAAGCCGGCCATGTCGTCCACCAGGCCGAGCGGCGCCCCGTCGCCCGCCGTCATCACGCGGCCCTCTGCCGCCACGAGAACCGCATCTCTCTCCATCTTGCGCCCCTCGGCGACACGGTCGATGAAGCGGTCGTACGTCGAACGCAGGAGGCCCTCGAAGGCTTGGCGTTCGGAAGGGGTCAGGCCACGCACGGGAGTGGACCACGCCGCGCGGTCGCCCCGCTTCAACACGAACGTGTGAATGCCGATATCCTCGGCGAGCCCGCTGGCATTGAGCTTCCCGCCGACGACACCGATGGAGCCCACCAGGCTGTTCGGGTGGGCGAGAATCTCGTCGGCCGCGGACGCGACGTAGTAGCCGCCGCTTGCGGCCATGTCCCCGATGCTCGCGATGACGGGCTTCGACTCGGCAAGATGCCGAACCGCCTCCCACATCCGGTCGCTCGCGAGCGCGGAACCGCCAGGCGAGTTGATCCGAAGCACGACGCCTTTGACCTTTTCGTCCTCCGCGAAGCGGTCGAGCGCTCGCACGACGGGCCCGGAAACCGCTTCTCCCGGCCTCGCCGACTCGCCGTCGACGATGTTGCCGGTGATGAAGACGACAGCGACCCGGTCGTCTTGAATGACGGGCTTTTCGGTATCGCCGCTGAGCAGGTCGAGGAAGTCGCCGAGAGTCAGCTTCGGCGCGACCGCTAGGAACTTCGTCTTCCGGATTTCCATCGCGCCGACCGCCTCTTTGACGGTCTCACGCGCTTGCCGAAGGAACGCCACCTCGTCGACGATGCCCGCTTTCATCGCCTTCTGCGACGTGTACGGGCCTCCATCGATCAGGGTTTTGGCGGCAGCCTCGTCTCCCTCGGTTCGGGTCGCCGTCGCGGTGAGCAGCGCCGCGTAGAGGTCGTCGAGAATCGCGTCCATCGACTCTTTGGCCTCGGGCGGCATGTCGTTTCGAATGAACATGTCGCCGGCGCCCTTGTAGCGACCCATATGGAGAATCTCGGCCTGAATCCCGATCTTCTCGAGGAACTCCCGCGCGTAGAGCATGACGGCGGCGGGGCCAATCAGGTCGAGCGTGCCCGCGGGTGTCATCGCGATGCGATCGCACGACGACGCGAGCAGGATGAACCCTACATTGTCTGTGGTCTCGAAATGACAGTGAATCTGACGAGTTTCCGTCCGAAACTCGTTCAGCGCTTCGATGAGGTCGTCGACGCTACCCCAGGTCCCCTGAAGAGGTCCGACGCGGACGAGGAGTCCCTTGACGTCTTCGTTGTCGGTCGCCTCCCAGATCTGCGTGAGTGCGTCGTGGAGCGTCGGCTTGGGTCCCGCGAACGGTCCCTGCTCGGACCGGTCGGGAAAGGGTTTCAGGAGGCGCAGCTCCCGCACGACGGGGCCCTCCGGCTCGGACGGTTCGCTGCTGCTTTCGCACGAACTGACGAACGGCACGACGAGCGCCGCCAAGAGAATGAGCGCTCGCGCGCGGAGTGGTGTTGTCATGGGCTGGATGTTTCTGAAGTCTCTGCAGAAGCACTGCCAGACTCGTCCTCAGCGGGCGGGGCGGAGGACTCGGGTTCGGGCGGAAGCTTCGCGCGTGGTTCCAAATTCGTGATCGCGGTTCGCGCCTCCGCCGCGTGCGGACCCTTCGGTCGGCGCGTGATGTAAGTGTAGTACGCCGAGACCGCCTCTTCCGTCTTGCCGAGCTTTTCGTAGGTTTTTCCGAGCTTGAAGTACCCGTCCATACGGCCTCGCTGCGCGGCCACACGGTAGTAGCGGAGGGCGGACGCGTAGTCGCTCACCGCGGTCGCGACGTCGCCCAGCGCGTCCATGGCATCCGCGGAGCCTGGATGGACCTCGAGTGCGCTGTCGAAATACGCGCGCGCCCGTGCGTAGTTTCCGGCCGCAAGCTCGGCGCGTCCCTTCGTCATGTTCGACTCGTAGTCGAGCACCGGCGGGCGTCCGTCCACGAACGCGTCCGAGCTTGCCGCTCGCGCGAGTCGGTCGTACTCGTCGTAGTCGGACTTCTCACCAGAGGCCTTGGGCTTCGGCGCGGGCTCGGCTTTGGCCGTCTCCGCCACCTCTTTCTTCGGCTCTGGCTTCGGCTCGGGTTCGGGTTCGGCCGCAGGCGGGGGCGTCGGCGCCGCTTCGGCCGAAGCCGCGTCCTCCGGCGGAGCGGCCTCGGCTTCAGTCGCCTCGTCCGCAGCTTCCTCCGCAGCTTCCTCCGC
>CBFCWN010000168.1:0-4863 GCA_965601515.1 uncultured Myxococcales bacterium
GCGACTCGCCGTCGGTCAAGCTTCCTCGAGTGCTGGGCATCGAGTGCGTCGGCACCTCGTCGATCGGACTCACGACGCTCGACCGCGTGCTCGAGCTCATCGGCACGAAGACGCTGCTCGACTCCCTACAGTGCGTATGCGCTGGTGGCGTCGTCTGTATGACGGGCATCCTCGGAGGCGATGGACGGAAACCCCGCGAACGGGAAGATGGTGGTGGTCGCCGCGCGAAACCACTACGCTCGAGGTCGATGGAGGAGTCCCTCACGCTAGAGATTCGCGTATTCGGAATCGTGCAGGGGGTGGGCTTTCGGCCGACGGTCTGGCGACTTGCACGCGAGCGAGAGCTCGTAGGTGACGTCCGCAACGATGCTTCAGGCGTTCGGATTCGGGTCGCCGGTTCACGCCCGGGGATTGAGGGTTTCATCGCAGCCCTCCACGCGGAGGCGCCACCACTCTCCCGCATCGACCGACTGCTCGCTGCGCCGCTCGACGAAGAGTTGAGTGGTGACTTCCGGATTGTGGAGAGCACGGCCGGAGAAACACGCACGCACGTCGCGCCGGACGCTAGCGTGTGCCGAGCCTGTATCGACGAAACCTTGAATCCAGCCGAACGGCGATTCCGGTACCCATTCACCAACTGCACTCACTGCGGGCCCCGCTTCTCCATCGTTCGCGAAGTGCCATACGATCGCGCGCGTACGTCGATGGGCTCATTCGAGATGTGTCCTGCATGCGCCGCCGAGTACGGCGACCCTGCGGATCGACGATTCCACGCGCAGCCGATTGCCTGCCACGAATGCGGTCCCAAGGCGTGGCTCGTGCCTACGCACGAATCCGCCTCCTCGCCCATCGACGTGGACTCCGACGTCGACGCTGTCGAGAGGGTCGCCGAACTGCTTCGCTTGGGCGAAATCGTCGCGATCCGAGGGATAGGCGGCTTTCATCTCGCGTGCGACGCTACGAGAGCCGACGTCGTCGAACGTCTGCGCGCGCGCAAGCGACGCGACGCAAAGCCCTTTGCGCTCATGGCACGCGAACTGTCCGTCATCGAGCGCTACTGCCAGATATCCGACGAAGAAGCCGAGCTTCTCACGAGCCCAGAGGCGCCCATCGTCCTGCTTCGCATGCGAGTTCCATGCGAACTGCCGGAGACGGTCGCGCCCGGGCTCGACACTCTCGGTTTCATGCTCCCTTACACACCGCTGCACCGGCTTCTCATGCAGAATATCGACAAACCACTCGTCATGACGAGCGCCAACCTCACAGACGCCCCCCAGGTCACGAAGAACGAGGAAGCGCTGCATAAGCTGTCTGGGGTCGCCGACTTCGCGCTGCTTCACGACCGCGACATCGTCAATCGTATCGACGATTCGGTCGTACGACTGACGGGCAGAAAGCCCCGCATTCTTCGGCGCGCGCGCGGATACGCTCCGGGGGCGGTCGCCCTGCCTGACGGTTTCGAACGTGCGCCCGAGATGCTCGCCTTCGGTGGCGAGCTGAAGTCGACGTTTTGCCTCATCAAGGATGGAGCCGCGATTCTTTCACAACACCAGGGCGACCTCGAAGACCTGGAGACGTACGACGACTACGTAAAGAACCTCGCGCTCTACCGAGACCTCTACGAACACACTCCCGAAGTCCTGGTGGCCGACAAGCACCCGGACTACGTGTCGACCAAGCTCGCGCGGAGTCGTGCTGCGGCCGATGACCTCCCCTTGGTCGAAGTGCAGCATCACCACGCACACATCGCCGCATGCTTGGCCGAAAACCAGGTGCCTCTCGACGCCCCCCCCGTCCTCGGCGTCGCCTTGGACGGGCTTGGCTACGGTGAGGATGGAACTCTCTGGGGGGGCGAGTTCATGGTGGCAGACTACGCGAGCTACCGCAGACTGGGCACCTTCAAACCCGTTCGAATGCTTGGCGGCGCCCAAGCCATTCGTCAGCCGTGGCGAAGCCTCTACGCTCACTTGATGACCGGAATCGGCTGGTCACAGGTTGAGCAGGTTCACGGTGGTCTCGAGCTCGTCCGCTGGCTTGCCGCACAACCAAGAACGACCCTCGACTGTATGCTGACCGAAGGCCTCAACTCGCCTATCGCAACTTCGTGCGGACGGCTCTTCGACGCTGTCGCCGCCGCGCTCGGGCTCTGCCGCGAGCGAGCTCGTTTCGAGGCGGAAGGCGCGATGAGGCTCGAGGCCATCGTCGATCGCGAGGTGCTAGACTCGGATGGACACGAACTCGCCTACCCATTCGAGTTGGCCAAACTTCCCGACTCCGATATGCGTTGCGTCGAGCCGCTGCCAATGTGGTGGGCGTTGCTCGAAGACCTCGCGAAAGGAACTCCGCGGGCAACGATTTCCGCGCGTTTTCATGCGGGACTGTCCGAGGCAATCGTTGCGATGGTCGCGCAAATCTTTCGCGAGCACGAGGTGCCTGGCGAGCGTCGCGTCGCGTTGACCGGGGGCTGCTTTCAGAACGCCATCTTGTCAGAGCTCGTGACGAATCGACTTACCGAAAACGGCTTCTCGGTGCTTTCACATTCGCAGATCCCGACCAACGACGGCGGCCTTGCACTCGGCCAAGCGGCGGTGGCTGCCGGCCTTCACCTGAAGAGTTGAGACCACGCATCGCTCTATCAATCGTGGCGAAGGTGCTGTAGATCATGGATGCAAGACAGGCAGCCCCTGTCGGCGGAGGCGCAGATGTTCGGAGTTCTCACGCTCGGCTTTGCGATCGGCATGCAGCACGCGCTTGAAGCCGACCACGTTGCCGCTGTGTCTAGCGTGGTGAGCGGCGATCGGGGAGTTCGATCCATGGCCATGAGAGGAGCCGTGTGGGGTTTAGGCCACACGTTGGTCCTCATGGTCGTCGGCGGGGCCGCTGTGGTGATGGGACTCTCGCTCAGCCCACGTTTCACCAACGGTCTCGAGTTCTGCGTGGGCCTCATGCTGATTCTGCTCGGTGCCCACGTGCTCTACCGCCTCGCGAGAGAACGCGTTCACTTTCACAGCCACCGGCACGAGGACGGCTCGACCCATTTTCATGCGCACAGCCACAGAGGCGAGTCTCGCGCCCACGACCCGAGCAACCACAATCATGAGCATCCCGATAAGCGATGGGTCCGTCCCTTGCTCGTCGGCGTCATGCACGGGCTGGCGGGCACCGCGGCCGTCGTCGTCATCACAGCCGCAGCCCAGACGACACCCGCCGTCGGCATCGCGTACATTGCAGTGTTCGGGGTCGGCTCCATCGTCGGGATGGCCGCGGTGACCGCAATCATCGCGATCCCCATTTCGATGACCGCTCGGTCTCTTACGCGCATAAACCGGGTGCTTCAGGTGACCGTTGGTACGCTCACGATGGGAATCGGCGGGGCGATCGCGCTGAGAACTTCCGAGCTATTTTAGGCTCCGAAACCAAATCGCCGTGCTCTGCCAGGTCTGAGGTATCCTCGGAACACCCCATGACCCTTCACGAGCAGCTCACCGAGGAGATTCGCAGCGGACCGCGCGGCCCTCACATCGGAGCATTCTTCGATCTCGACCAGACGCTCTTCGCCGGATTTTCGGCGACCGCGTTCACTCGGGACCAGTTCTCGTCGGGCCGTATCTCACCAAGAGACCTGCTCGATTCCGCGCGCGCCACCCTATCCTTCACGCTCGGTCGGACCGGTTTCTCATCGTTCGTGACGGCAACGTCCGCCGTCTATCGCGGCATGAAGGAGACGGTTCTCGAAGAGGCGGGGCGTCATGCTTTTGAGAAGTATCTGGCAACCGAGATCTATCCCGAAGCACGCGCGTTGGTGAAGGCGCACCAGGACATGGGGCACACGGTCGCAATCATCACGTCGGCTACGCGCTACCAAGCGGATCCCGTCGCGAAAGAGCTTGGTATCGATCACGTGCTGCACACACGGCTCGAAGTCGAAGACGGCGTGCTCACAGGCGAGGTGATTCGCCCCACCTGTTACGGGGAAGGAAAAGCCGATGCGGCTCGAAGCCTTCAGGCGAAGTACGGCCTCGACCTCGAGGAGAGCACCTTTTACTCGGACAGCCATGAAGACCTGCCGCTCTTCGAGCTCGTCGGAAAGCCCCGTCCTCTAAACCCGTCGCGCCGGTTGGCGCAGATCGCCAAAGAGAGGCAGTGGCCCGTCCGTCGCTTTACGAGCCGCGGAACGCCGACGGCCGGTGAGGTCGTTCGTACCGGACTGATCTACGCGGCCCTTGCGCCGGCGGTGGGGGTTGGTCTCGCGGCGGGCATGCTCAACCGCTCCAAGCGGGAGGCGTTCAACGTCATGGGCTCGGTGTGGGGCGACGTCGCGGCGTCTGCCGCTGGGATCGACCTGCGAGTCGAAGGCGAGGCGCACCTTTGGGAGCGTCGGCCCGCGGTCTTCATTTTCAACCATCAGAGCGGACTCGAGCTGGTCTTGCTGCTGAAGATGCTGCGCCGTGACTTCACCGGGATCGCCAAGCAGGAGCTCCGCAACAACCCGGTGTTCGGGCCGTTGTTCCAAGCGGCGGGTGTGGTGTTCATCGACCGCTCGAACACGGCGAAGGCGATTGAGGCGATGGAGCCAGCGGTCGAAGCGCTCAAGCACGGACGTTCGCTGATCATCGCGCCCGAGGGCACGCGCTCGAAGACTCCTTCACTCAAGCCCTTCAAAAAGGGAGCCTTTCACCTCGCGATGCAGGCTGGGGTTCCGATCGTCCCCATCGTGTTTCGGAACGTGCTCGACGCGCTTCCGAAGGGTGCCGCCATCGTGCGCCCCGCAGTTGTCGAAGCGGTCGTCCTTCCGCCGATCGAGACGGCGACGTGGACCCTCGACAACCTCGAGGCGAACATCGAGGACATCCGACAGCGCTA
>CBFCWN010000169.1:0-4853 GCA_965601515.1 uncultured Myxococcales bacterium
CTGCTGCTGCAGCCGGTCACGGCCAATGAGCCCGCGAGGGCCAAACCAATAAGAACATGAATCTTCATACGGGTACCTCCTCCAAAGGTGCGCCGTATGTAACACCAGAGTTTCGAAAAGAAAAGTGAGCTTTTCTCATTTTTTGAAAAAAGCTGCAAGATGCTGAATTGATTCAGCTATTCTTGTCCAGCTGTTGTCGAGTTCATGTAGACAGCGAGGTATCCTTTGAGCAGAGTCTTCATCTCGCCGATGATCTGATTCGCCATCTCGGGGTCCTCTTCAGCGAGCGCCCAATCCTGAAGCGAGTTGACGGCGCGGACCGCGGCCCTGGTCACGAGCAGAATCCGGTGTGGCGGGATCACCCGCTGCAGCGCTGGGTGCATCGCAAGCATGGCAGCCACGCGTTCGTTCGATTCGTTCGTGATCGCGCCGAACTCCTGGGTCGGCCGTAAACTGAGCAGCAGCTGGATGTAGCCGGGCTGCTCTGCGTATCCCTGCATCGTTGCGTCGATCGCACGGTCAATCGCCTGGTCCCACGGGAGCACGCCGAAATCCTCGGCGATGAGGCTCGCCGTCTTCAGGTCGACCTCTTCCATCACGCGACGCGCAACTTCTGCGAGCACCGCGAGTTTGTTCGGGAAATATTGGTAGACCGAACCGATGGGAACGCCCGCCTTCTCCGCGATAGCGGCGGTGGTGATCTTCTCGACGGGCATGTCCGCGAGAAGCGAAGCGGATGCGTCGAGAATGCGCTCCACGCGATCCCGAGACCTTTCCTGGCTCGGTTTGCGGCGTGGAGATAGTTGGTCGCGTTTGTCGGTCACGTGTGCTTTGGTGCCCACATGTCGATGGAGCAGGAAGCTCGCAAGTGGGTTCGGAGCTGGATACTACGCAATTTACGGCCTAGCGACGAACCGCCATCGCGCGCTACACTAAACGACCGCGCCATGACGTCCCCTTTCACCACGAACGAACAGCCGGCCGAGCTGGTGTCGACGGACGAAGCGCAGTCGCCTTCGCCGGAGCCGCTCGACCTCGATTCGCCCGAGTACTACCTCAACCGTGAGCTCACGTGGTTGACCTTCGTCGATCGGGTGCTGCACGAGGCGGAAGACGAGCGAACGCCGCTTCTCGAGCGAGTGAAGTTCCTCGCCATCACCGGCACCATCCTCGACGAGTTTTTCATGAAGCGCATCGGCGGCCTCAAACAGCAGGTGGCGGCCGGTGTTCACAAGCTCACCGTCGACGGCCGCACGCCGCAGCAACAGATTCGCGAGGCCCAAGAGGTGGTTCGGTCCCTCAACGTCGAGCAGCAGGGGCTTTGGGTGCACCTCAAGAAAGAGCTCGAGGACATCGCGGTCGTCGTCGCTCCCTACGAGCAACTCAATTCGGAGGACCAGGCGTGGCTCCGCGAGGACTACCTCGACAACATTTTCCCGCTGGTCACGCCTCAAGCCATGGATCCGGCGCACCCGTTTCCATTCGTCTCAAACCTTTCGCTCAACCTTCTCGTCTCGCTTCACTATCCGAACGACCCGGCACCGCTCATGGCGCGAGTGAAGGTTCCGCGCGGCGCCGGCGTGCCGAGGTTCCTGCAACTCCGTGACTCGCACGTGTTCGTTCCGCTCGAAGAGGTCATGGCCAACAACCTCGACCTTCTGTTCCCTGGCATGGTGATTCAGAAGACCGAGCTCTTCCGGGTGACCCGCAATGCCGACGTCGAGGGCGACGAGGACAAGGCGGACGACCTGCTCGCGCTCATCGAGTCCGAGCTACGTGAGCGAAAGTTCGCGCCCATCGTTCGCCTGGAGGTTGCGCGCGGCATGGATTCCGTTCACCGCGGCAGGCTTGCCGCCGAGCTCGGCCTGGACGAACAGGCCGACGTTTTCGAGGTCGACGGCTTTCTCGGCATGGCGGACCTCTTCCAACTCTCCTCGCTCGACATCCCTGAGCATCGCGACCCGGACCATCGTCCCGTTGACGCTGCGCTTCTCGTCGGACGAAGCAACATCTTCCACGCCATCCGCGAGCACAAGGCGCTCCTCGTGCATCACCCGTACGAGGCATTTGGTACGTCGGTCGAGCGATTCCTTCGCGAGGCCAGCGAGGATCCGAAGGTGCGCGCGATCAAGATGACGCTCTACCGAACGTCGTCCAAATCACGTGTCATTCAGCATCTGATCAACGCAGCGCTGAACGGGAAGCAGGTTGCCGTCGTCGTCGAGCTCAAAGCCCGGTTCGACGAAGAGGCCAACATCAACTGGGCGAGCAAGCTCGAGCAGGCTGGGATTCACGTCACCTACGGCGTCGTCGGCCTGAAGACGCACTGCAAGATCATTCTCGTCGTTCGACGAGACCACAACGGGCTCCGACGATACGTGCACCTCGGAACGGGGAACTACCACGAGGAAACGGCCAAGCTCTACTCCGACGTCGGTCTTCTCACGTGCGACCCTGACATCGGCAGCGACGCCACCGAGCTCTTCAACTACCTGACGACCGGCTACAAGCCGAATCGCGCCTACAAAAAGCTTCTGCCGGCGCCCAAACTTCTGAAGCCGGCGCTGCTCAAGAAGATTCGCCGCGAGATTCGTCGGGTTGCCGAGGGTCATGACGGCCTCATCCAGATCAAGACCAACGCGCTCGAAGACGTGGAGATCACCCGTGCGCTCTACGAAGCGTCGCAAGCTGGTGTGCACGTCGACCTCATCGTGCGGGACTCTTGCCGGCTCAGGCCTGGCGTCCCGGGAGTTTCCGACAACGTTCGAGTCGTCAGCGTCGTTGGGCGATTTCTCGAGCACTCGCGCATCTACTACTTCCGGAACGGCGGTGACGAGGAGTACTACATCGGGTCTGCCGACTGTATGACGCGAAACCTCGTCAGCCGTGTCGAAGTGCTCACGCCCGTCGAGCCCGACAACCTTCGCGCGGAGCTGCGCACGTCCATCGACATTCTTTTGAACGACCAGCGGAGCGCGTGGGACATGCAGCCGGACGGCACCTACGTGCAGCGTGTCGACGGCCCCGACGCGAAGAGCGCACATGAGCAGATGGTGACTTGGGTGGAAGGTCGATTCGCGGAAGCCAACAGACTCCGCAAGCGTAGCGCGCGAGGGCCACGTGCGAGCTTCACCCCGACGAATGACTAGCAGGTCGGCGCCGTCCGTTCTCTTTGCCGCGGTTTGCTGTCTCGTATTTGCCGCACCCTCCGAGGGACAGCGAAGATTGATGGGCTCACCAACCTGTGAGGAGCTCACCATCATGGACTTTCTCACGCGCCTCGATGAGGAGCGGAGTCGCTACAAGCGCGGGCTCGAACAAGAAGATCGGCGAGACCTTGCCCAGCTTCGACGCGAGGTGTGTGCACCCTACGTCGGGTACCGCGTCACTCGCCAGCCGACCACGACCTACTCGAACGGCGTCGCCATCGTTCGCAACTACCTCGAGCTCAACTACCCGAACGGGCAGGTTGCCAAGACCCGGAGCGGCCAGTGGTACTACCCGAGCGGGGCCCGTGCGCGAACCGCGCTCGGTCAGTGGCAATACGCCAACGGCATGCTCGCCCGCACGAAGAACGGCGAGTGGTACACGAAGAAGGGCAAATGGGTGAAAGACAGCGACGCGGAGAAGGCTCGCGCATGCGAGTACCTCGGCAAGCTGCTTTGTCCGCTCGGAAAGCCCGACGAAGACTTGCTTGCGGTCACCGTGATGGGTCTCATCAACGAAGAGGCGCCTCCGAAAGAAGCCCCCTCGGCGACAGTCGACGAGGGCGCCGACAAAAAGGAAGACTAGCGACCCCGCGCGTATGCTAAAACGCGCGATCATGGTCGAGCCCGCCATCGAAACACGCGGCGATTCCGCGAGCCGCGACGCGCTTCTTCAAACCGCCAAGTCCTCGCCCGAGATCGCGAGTGAGCACGACAAAGTTCAGTGGCTTTCGCTCTATGCGGACGACGCTGTCGTCGAGGATCCCGTGGGGACTCCGCCGTCCCACCGCGGACGGCGAGAGGGTCGACTGGGTGACGAGCTCGGACGGTTCTACGAGGCGTTCATCGCGCCGAGCGGAATCGAGATGGTCACTCGAAAGGACATCGTGTCGGACATGCACGTCTTCCGCGCCGTCGACATCCATACGACGAACCTGAAGACGGGGCTTCAGATGGTCGTCCCAGCCAACCTGCTCTACGAGATTGTCGATCGCGACGGCGGACTGGCGATTCGACGGATGCAGGCTCACTGGGAGGCCAACCGCATGGGTCGCCTCCTCATGAGCAAAGGGCTCGTTGGACTTCGAACGATGGCCGTCATGAACGTCAGCATGCTGAAGGCCTTTGGCGCGGGCTGGATCCTCAAGTACGTGCGGGGTACCCAGCAGGGCGTCGGACGGGCCGGCCGTGAGCTGGTCGCGAAGATGGCGGGTGGGGTCGGCAGCAATCAGAGCGACGCGTTCGTGGCTGGCGCACTGATCGAGCTGCCGGGCGGTGCCACGGCGTCCGTGGACGAGTTTCTCGACGGCTGCACGAAGCTCGAGGTTCGCGACCTCTTGGCATCGGGCGTGACGGTTTCCGGGCTGGCGACCATCGAATGGGGCGCACGAGAACGAGAAGCGGGCTTTGTGGCCGAGCTGGACGTCGACGCGGTCCACATCGTGCGTCTGCGCCTGTTCTGGGAGCGCTGACCGTGGTCGCAAAGATCGCCCTGTGGCTGGTCGCGCTTCTCGGCGTGTTGCTCCTCTATCTGTTTCTTTGGCCAGTCCCGATCGATCCCGTCGACTGGCAGGCCGCTCCACCGCCGCCGCTCGAAGGAGACTACGCGGCGAATACTCTGCTTCAGAGCATGGAGCTCATTGCAAC
>CBFCWN010000170.1:0-4834 GCA_965601515.1 uncultured Myxococcales bacterium
CGATTGGGGGCGCGTCGAGCGGGAGCTCGATGGGCGGGGGTTCGCGTCCGTGGGTTCGTTGTTGAACCTCGAAGATTCTCGTGAGCTGCGATCGGCGTTCGATGACGAGGGGCGGTTTCGCAAGCATGTCGTCATGGAAGCGCACAGCTACGGGCGAGGTGACTACAAGTACTTCGACTATCCGCTACCCCAAACCGTGCAGTCTCTCCGAACGGGATTCTATCCGCGACTCGCGCCTATCGCTCAGCGATGGGCCGAGGCTCTCGGTCGCGACATCAGCTACCCCGACACACTCGACGACTATCTCGAGGAATGCCACCGGGCAGCACAGACCCGGGCGACACCTTTGATTCTCCGGTACACCGAGGGCGGCTACAACAGACTTCATCAGGACCTCTACGGCGACCTCTACTTTCCGATCCAACTCGTGATCCTGCTTAGCGATCCCACGCGCGACTTCACCGGCGGCGACATCGTGCTCACGGAGCAGCGTGCACGCGTGCAGGCGCGACCCCATGTCATTCGCCTTCAACAAGGTGAGGGCCTGCTCTTTGCCGTGAACGAACGCCCCACCCAAGGTGCGAGAGGGACGGTCAAAACGATGATGCGGCACGGTGTTGGGGAAGTCACATCGGGTGAGCGCTACACTCTTGGAGTCATCTTCCACGACGCGAAGTGACGCGGTTGGGGGAGCCAAGAGGCGGCGCCGGAAAACCGCCAACCACAACCATCGCTTGATGCTCAGTATCATCTTCAAATGGGAAGTCTCGGCCAAGGGCGTCGAGAAGATGCTCCACGCGGCGGAGTTCCGCCCGTCGCTCGCCTCAGGGCTCCTTCTCGAAGTCGGCGTAGCACCCGTGGAGCACCGGACGTGAACGCGGCGGTCAGATACTCACTTTCCAAGAACGTTCCGGTCGTCATCACGACATCGGTCTACTACGGTGGCGTGCAGTCGATCTACGGGGACCCGGGAGGTGGCGAGGACCTCCTGAAAGAGGGCGCCATTCTCGGGGCGGACCTCACCAGCTCCAAGGTGAGACTTCTTCTGATCATCGCACTTCTCAAGTACGGCAGCGATGCCAAACGAATCAAAGCCACCTTCTCGAAGCTCCGCGGCGCACCGCGGTAAACTCCAAAAGCGCGCGCTTTGGTTGCTGGCAATCGCTGCGATCGTCGTCCTCGCGTTCGAAGGTCACCACCTCGAAGGGCTTCTCCCGCGTGCCGAAGACTGGGTGCGGGAGCTCGGTCTCTGGGGGCCCATTGCGTTCTTCGCGGCGCTCGTCGTTCTCGAACCGCTGTTCTTTCCAAATACGCTCTTCGGCATCACGGCCGGCGTCGTATTTGGGCTCTGGAAGGGGTACCTGCTCTATTTCGGGTCGGTCTACGTGGCCAACCTGGTGGTCTACTGGATGGGCCGAGCGCTCCTTCGTCAACCAGTGCTCCGAGTGCTCGACGGGCGCGCCGATGTCCGCAACGCAGTCGCCGCAGCAGAGACGCACCGGGCGAGTCTCGTATTTTGGATTCGCCTCATCCCCCTGAATCCAGCGATCTTCAGCTATGCGTTCGGCGCGATGCAGGTCCCGTTCCGCTCCGTGGCGATCGGTACGCTGGGGATGTTCCCGCACATGTTCATGGATGTGTACCTCGGCACCGTCGCTGCCCACGTCACCGAGATGGCGGGGCAAGGCCACTCCAACTGGGAAATCAGGGGGGCTGCCCTAGTCTTCGGTCTGGTCGCAATCGCGGTGGTCTCCTGGCGCATCACGAAGATCGCCAAAAACCAAATCCGAGCCGCGGGCGTCGAAGACGTCCCCTGAACGCGAGAGCTTGTCGAGGGACGCTCTGCGATCTACGCACTCCTCATGAAGCTCGTGTTCACCCTCCTAGTCGCTGCGGCGCTGTTCTCGACGAGTGCGTGCAATGCGACTCCGGCACAAGAGCGCAACTTCGAAGCCTCGGAAGAGGCGGAGGAAAGCGTGGGCGACGAAGAGACCCTGATCGGTCGCAATCCCGACGACATGGACGACTGGGACAACCCGGCGAACGAGACCGAAGCGATCGAGGAGGCTGAGCCCTACCCCGAGACTCGCTGAGCTCACTTCTTCGGCTTGTAAAGAAGCTCGTACTGGACCGGTGCCGACAGCTTGGAGCTCGACTCCTTGGTCCTCATCAAGAGCTTCCCATCCTTCGTGAAGCGAAACTGATTCGTCCGGGTTGCCTGGCGGGTCTCGATCTCTTGAATGAGCGTCGCCGACTTCACGTGGAACGAAGCGTTGCCCTTGTCGCCGAAAGGCGTGGTGATGGCGCGCTTTTTCCCGTCCGTAGGCGCGGTAACCGTCCACGCGTCCAGCGACAGAATGACGTCTGTGCCCTTCGTCGAGATGTCGAGCTTGCCTGGAATCTTGTTCGCCTTGGTCAGCCTGTCCTTTGCAATGCCTTGCGTGAGGCGGCTCATGCTCGAGATCGCACCCTCGATCTGAGCCGCGATCGCCGCTTGGTCCTTCTCGCGGTTGCCCGTGTATTCGTATTTGCCAACGAGCTCGCTGAGCAGAGGCACGTCTTCCTTCGCGGCATCTTGAGATACCACGGAGTCAGCGACCCAAAGCAGGCTAAGCAGACAGAGCGCCGTGCTGAAGACGGCGGCTCGTCTGCCTACCACCATGGAAGAGGATCCGTACCGCCGTAGGCCTCAACGTCGACGTACTTTGCATCGGTGAAGGGCGGCGCCTGGTCGAGCGAAGCCTGGTGTTCGTCGGCAACCTTCTGCGCCTGGTTGGCCTTCTGAAGCGCCGCGTAGTCATCGGCGCTACCGGCGTAGAGACACTTGCATCCTTTGGCGTCGGCAAAGAGATAGACCGGCTCTCCGTTGTGCTCCTGAGCGACGAGCTTGTTTTGCGGCATCGCCTCGAGCTGCGCGAGCTGTTCGGGCGTGGTCGCCGTCTTCGCCGTGAAGCCCGCTGCCTCGAGCGAGCTCGTGAAAGACATGGTTTCTTTGGTTTGCGTACCAGCGCACGCCGACGCAGCAACGAGTCCAGACACAGTCAACAGGATGAGCACGTAACGCATGTGATTCTTCCTCCGGTGAGTCGGGAGCCTATCACAGGAATGCCTGAACGGATCTACTCAGAGACGAGCGGACGCAGGGTCCAGCGTGGGCACGCCAAGGCGCTCGTAGGCGTCGAGCAGTCGCTGAACGAGCGAAATCACATCTGGATCGGCGGAGACGACGTCGAACCCCTGATCATCTGGAAGGGTTTCCGCGGCCACCCAACGGCTCGAAAACAGCCATTCGCCGTCGAACTTCTGGAGCTCATCCACGTAGTGCCCGCAGAAGCCCGCGCGATAGCCCTTCTTGGTCAGGAGAACCATCGCCACGCTCGACTCGCCCTGGGGTCATTCAGGGCTTTCAGCTCTAGCCGACGCGCCCCGATGCGCCGGATCCTGCTTGTAGAACGCGCGCAGCTGATCGTAGAGGTCCGCATGCTTCTTTTCGAGCTGCTTGGGCTTTTCGAAGAAGAGCTCGGTGACCACCGCGAAGAACTCGGCCGGATTGGTCGCTCCGTAGGGATCGATCATTGTCTTTCGGTGATGCTCGAGCGAATCGAGCAAAGCCTCGTATTCGTGACCGAGAACTCGTGCCCACGCGCGGTACATCGACCCTCGATCGAGCGTTGGGGCGCCCGGCCCTACGGAGTTCTCTTGGTCGAGCTGGTGCGCGAACTCATGGAACACGACGTTGTGTCCGTCGTGAACATCGAACGCCCCGCGACGCACATCGTCCCATGAGAGCACCACGCTCCCGTGGCCCCACGACTCCCCGAGGCGTGCCTGGGGCCCCTCGTTCATGACGTGCTCGTCCTTCCGGTGAAGTCCCTGCGCCACGTACGCATGTGGGTACACGAGAATCGAATCGAGCTTTGGGTAAAACTTCGTCTCCCGGTGCAGCAGAAGCACGCAAGCCTGAGCGGCGATCGTCACGCGAATCTCGTCGGTGATCTCGAGCCCTCCGCACCCCTCGAAGTGCTTCTCGTCGAGGAACACCTGCATCAATCCCTGAAGCTCGACTTGGTCCGCCTCGGGTAACGCGGCCACATACGGGACGTTCTCGTGGACGATCGACACCCACTCGGGCGGGAGCGGCTCCGCCATCAGCTTCTCACGATGTCTCTTCTTCGAGCCGAACATCCGCAGTCACATCCGTCGCCCGGTGGTTATAGTACGTTTCATCCGCGCCGAGAGGGACCTATGTCAACCCGCGCGAAGCAGGGGAGTCAATCTCGAAGCCCTTCGCCCTTTTCGACCGCCATGGGTGTGCAGGGCGTTCCTTCGCTGCAGGCCTCGTGTTTGGTCAGCCAGCTTGCAAGGCCCTTCTCGCCTTCCGATCGCATGACCTCGGCCCGCGCGTTCATGTCCAACGCCTTCGAGCTCTGGCTGGGAAAGTGCTTGGCTGCCCAGACGGTCCAGAAGTCCTGGTACCCGTCGCCTTCCTTCTTCACTTTCAGCTTCTTCTCTTCCAGCAACTCCAGCGCCATCTCCGACGCCTGGTGCTCTAGCGCGTCCGCGTTGTGCGCCCACTGCATGTAGTCGACTCGGATCGACTTCGGAGGAGAAAGCTTTGCCACTTGCTCGAGGGCGGCCTCACACTCCGGGTTCCGAGAGAGCAGGCAGTCCTTCGCGTCCTCGGGGGCGGACGTGATCATCCCCTGCTCGCCGCCGCGATTCGCTGGTTTGAAGTACGTACACAGGTACATCTGTCGGCAAACCCGTGCCGCGTTCTGCCGGACAGAGGCCGAAGCCTGAATGAAGCTTACCGCTGCAGCGACGTCCGCGTGCG
>CBFCWN010000171.1:0-4715 GCA_965601515.1 uncultured Myxococcales bacterium
TCGCCTTCGAATGCTCGGACACCTTGCGGACGATCTGACGAATCGTCCGAAGCACCTCATGCGCAATCTGGGTGTCCTCACTCGCTGTCACTGGCTGATGACTGTACCACGTATCGGCCCACGATCAGGAAGCCCGCCACGCGGCCCACCAGAGCTCCATCCCGTTCAGGATCATGTCCACGGCAATGGTTCCGATGAGGAGGGCGGAGGCTCGTCCAACGATGTCGACATACCGCTCCACCAGGCCTGCGTTGCGTTGCCTGACGACCCCATGAAGCCATTTGATGGCGAGCAAGCCTAGGACCATCACCACCATTGCACCGGCAATGGAGCCGACAGCCCAGAGGATGGGCAGCCGGGCGCCCGCGAGAACACTGGCACTCACGGTGGCGGGGCCGATCATGAAAGGCATCGCAATCGAGCCAGCAATGTGCTCGGGGTTCCCTCGGAGCTCGGCCAGCGCTTCGGGGCCGACTTGGATGAACCGCAACCCAACCACGAGGAATACGATGCCGCCAAAGATCAGGAAGGACGCAAATCGCACCTGCAGCACGTTGGAGAAGATCGCATCGCCGCCAACCGCGAACACCGAGAACACGATCGTTGCAATCGCGACGCCGCGGACCAGCGTCGCGAAGAAGGTCTCGTCTTCGAGCTTCTCGATGAGGTCGAGCAGATAGATGCTCATGAGAAAGGGGTTCAGTAGGACCACCAAGAGGGTCGTGGACCTCGCAAACGTGTTGAAGTCAGCCTCCATGGCCCACCTTTGCCGCCAGTGAATCCATCACGCCAGCCTCGTGCCGGAGCGATGGTTGCTGCAACAATCATTGCTGTGCTATGTAAATTGCCGAGTGCCGAAATGGAAGCGAATTCTGCAATTGGCCGCTCTGGGGTTGGCCGTGGCGGGCTTGGGGCTGACCTCAACCGCGAGCTCCGCTGTGGCGACCGACGGCGCGACGCTGCCGCGTCCACCGGCTTGCGAGGGTGAGCTCGAGCTCATTGCGATCGTGTACGCCGTGGATGATCCATCGCGCTCGATGGCATTGGTCGGTGTCAAAGGAAGCAGTTTGGTGCGGGTCGGCTCATCGGTCGGAGACCGGCGAGTGCTCGACATGGGGGCGCGGAGTCTCGTGTTGGGTCCGATCGAAGACGCATGTCTCATGCGCCTTACCGAGAGGTCACCGCGTCGCCCGACACGCCCTCCGCGTCGCAAACGCCGTCGCTCAAAGCGACGATGAAGGCTACGTGAAGCGCGCTTCGTGCCGAAGAGCCCCGACAAGTCTCGCAGGACGACCACCAGTCAAAGCGGCACTGTCGAGAGCCGCAAAGGAAACGGTCTCGTCCTTCAGATACACCTTTTCATTTAGTGTTCGTGTTCACTGTCCACGGGCCGGAGCGTGAGGTGTGTGTCGACCCAGGCTCGGAGCGCGGCCGCGTCGGGGACTTCGACCCTTCCATAGGAGTGACGAAGCAATCCTTCCTTCTCGAGGCGCTCCAACGCTCTGGCAACCGGGATGCGGGTCACTCCCAATGTTTCCGCGAGAGATGCCTGAGTCACCTCGAGAACCTCGGAGGTCTTGCCCGCCTTCACCATCGTCACGAGGAGCTTCGCGACGTGAATGGCAATCGGGAGCCTGCGGAGGTCCTCGACCAGCTCGAGTGCAGCGTGAAGCTGCGTCGCGAGCGTCGTTAGGAACACGTCCCGTAGCTCCGGATGGTCTCGGAAGAGTCGCTTCATGCCTGCTTCGTCGATGTGGCCGATGGTGGTAGGACCCGAGGCGTGGACGTCGAACGTTCGTGGGAGGTTGGCGAAAAGGGTCATTTCGCCGAAGGTCTGGCCACGGCCGAAAACACCGAGCGCGAGGTATTGCCCGTCGAGCCCCACGTTGCTAGCCCGAACCGCGCCAGAACGCACGATTCGGAGCCCACGGGTTCGGTCACCCCGCGACTGAATCAGCTCGCGGTCTCGATAACGAACGAGCACTTCGACCTCTCTCAGCGCGGCATTCTGGTCGTCGCTCAGCAGCTCGAGGATCCCCGGTATCCCGTAATCGACAGTGCGGACGGTCACGCTGAATCTAGATAATTTAGCAATCTTGCGAGCGCAACTGGCGTCGCCTCATCACGTCCGCCTGGCGGCACACCACGCTACGCAGGCGTCTACATCACGGTCACGTTCGAAGACGTTTACGAAGGAGAGGTGGTGACGAGCGCCACCCGCGCCCACGACCTCGTGATCGCGGAAACGCCCTCTCGTGAGCCGGACGACGAGGTCAATCCTTACTCGCAAAGACCTTGGGCGACGGTGGCTGCGATGAAGGCGGCGTAGCAGGCGACTGCGAACAGACCCTGGCGACGCGTGACGCACCAGCCCGACTTGATCAGGTAAAGGAGACCGAGACTGAAGAAGATGAGCATCGGGATGGTCTGGACGACGCTCGACTCGGGGACCTCGAGCGGATTCACGGTGCCGGCGAGCCCGAGCACGAGAAGCACGTTCGCGATGTTGCTGCCCATCACATTGCCGACGACCATGTCGCCGTTGCCGCGTCGGGCCGCTGTGATGGCGATGACGAGCTCGGGCTGCGTGGTACCAAGGGCGATGAGCGTGAGGCCGATCACGTTCTCGGGAAGACCGAGCTGCGATGCTGCCCAGACGGCTTCTTCGACCAAAAAGCGTGCGCTCACGACGACGGCCGCGCAGGAAAGGGCTGCGGCGCCGAGCTCCAGCAGTAGCTTCGTACGCGAGGTACCGGCGGATTCGTCGACTGGCTCATCCGCGTCCGGAGCGACCGCGTTGCGCCGACTGCGCCATCGAAAGAGTGCCCCTGCGCGGCGGAAGTCGAGGAAGTAATCGATGAAGTCTGCGAAGCGAACGTCGGCCTGGTCGACATCCGTCTTCGCAGCGAAAGCCACGTAGCCGGTGTAGAGCAACACGAAGGCGAGCGCTTCGAATCGCCCGAGCTCGTTGTCGAGCACGGCGAGAAAGAGAAGCCCCGCCGCAGCCACCATGATGAAGCCGTCGCGGTCGTGCATTCGCCGCTGCGTTGCAAACGGTCGGACGAGCGCTGCCGTGCCGAGTATGAGCCCGATGTTTGCGATGTTGGCTCCGACCACGTTACCAACTGCGAGCGCGCCGTATCCTCGAGCGGATGCGGAGACGGAGGAGGCTAGTTCGGGCAGGGACGTGCCGATCGAGGTGATGGTGAGACCAATGACGAGATCGGAAACGCCCAACCGTCGCGCGGCGCGGCCCGCGAATTCGACGAACCAGTCCGCGCTCTTTACGAGCACGATGATGGAGATGACGAGAATCGCGACGTGACTAAGCATCGGCCGGCGACTCCTTTTGCGCGATGAATCCGAGCAGCGCCGGTACCATGACCGACGTCAGGATCGAGACGATTACGGTCCCCGACAGAAACGCGGGTGGCACGATGCCCGCTTTCAGAGCCGCGTACGTCGTTGTGATCGGGATCGTGAGCTTTGCGGTGGATGCGAGGCCGAAAACGCTCCGCTCGCGAGGGGTGAATCCAAGGCGACTGGTCGCTAGGTAGTTGCCCCCGAACTTCGAGAACACCGCCGTGACGACGAACGCCCCAACCGCGAGCGTGCGAATGTCGGGTTCGAGGAGGATGGTGAGGTCGACTTCCAACCCGACCACGAATAGGAAGACCGGGATGAAAAGCGCGTAGCCCACCAGGTGAAGCTTTTCTTGAACGACATCGGTGTCTCGCGCTGGAGCAAGCGCGAACCCGACCAGGAAGGCAGCGACGACAGGCGGCACGTCGAGCCCCGTGAACAGGAACAGGACTACGAGCAGGAGGGCGAGTGTGAAGCGTAAACGCCGCTCGGATTCGGCGCCGGCTCGGGGTCGAAACTTGGCAAACGCGTAGGTCACGATCTCCGGCACGAAGAGTCGAAGGAAGATCACGAAGCTGACCACAAGCCCGACGAGGATCGGAAGCGAGAACCGGGGATGGGGGTCGACGAGCTTGAGCAGAATGAACGCGAGTAGCGCGCTGCTGATCTCCCAAAGTACTGTCATCGACTTCAGGCTGCGAACGAGCGCATAGCTTCCAATCGATGCCTGGTCCGACATCGAGAACACCATGAGAATCGATGACGACATGAAGACCGATGCGGTGAGAAGAGCTCCTGTCCATCCGAGACCAAATGCAAAGGCAAGCCCTGCGCCCATGACCGCCGGGAGAACGCCACCGCCGAGGAAAGGAATGACGTTGGACCTGTCGGCAGGTCGGATACCGAGGCCACCCGCTTCGATGCCCGCAAGCAGCATCTGGAAGGTCGCGCCCAGAAACGCGAAGAGCGTGAGCGTGTCGTCGACCTGAATCCGATCGAGCCCATGCGGGCCAAGCACGGCACCGACCAAGATGAGCGAAGTCGCGAATGGGATTCGGAAGCGAGCCAGCAGCTCGGGCACGAGCAGCCCGACGAAGAGGACCACGCCGAGGACGGCAAGGCTGTGTTCGGCGACCTCCATGATGGTGACCGAACGGGCTTAGCAGCCGGAGGAGTTCCCGTGAACGACTGGCCGCGCTTCCGAGGCGGACCTGGGATGCTCAGCCGAACGTCGCAAGAAACCCAAATGGGGTCTCAAGCGACCGGGTTTACTTGGTTTTTGGGGGACTAGCCTGTACCCAGGATGAGGTCGGCGGCTCTTTCGGCTACGCCGACGGTGGGGGCGTGGGTGT
>CBFCWN010000172.1:0-4645 GCA_965601515.1 uncultured Myxococcales bacterium
TCGCCTTCGGCCGAAAGCCGGATCATCACCGAACCGGCCATGAGCGTCGTCGATGCCTGGCCGGGGCGTGCCCACAGGATGTCCCCATCGTCCCGGGACACCGCAACCACATGCGTCTGGGTCGCGATGACGAGGCGATCTCCGCACATGAATACCGAGTTGGCATCGAGTCCTTCGAGCGAGATGCGCCAGCGCTCGTCGAACAGGAGCGACGGGAGCTTTTCGTTCGAAGGAGCCGGGTCCGAGTCACCCGGGTGGTGCATCCGAAGACGATCCGGGTCGAGGTTCACGAAGCTGTCGGCACTTCGTCGGGACCGGATTTCACGACGGAGCGCGCGTACCTCCTCGCGAAGCGCGCGCACGCGAAGGTTGCGGCTTTGACCGCGGTCCGCGGCGACCAAGCTACGAATGAGGTCGCTTGCGAGCTTGAGAATCGGGAGGGCGGCCTCTGCGATGGTGAGCGACGTCGCCGTCAGGTCGCCGCGGCCCTTCGAGGAAAGCTCGACGCTGACGAGCTGATGCGACGACTTCCGCATCGCGATCTGGAAGTCTCCAGCGCGCAGGCGTACGTGAGTCGGCCGAGTCGACTCCCAGGAGTCGATCAGGGTACGAACCGCGACCACCATTCGGTGAGCCGCGAGCAAGATCGGCCCCTGAACCAAAGAAAGGCGCCGGCCGCGGACGAAGCCCCAGAGGTGGCCCTCGAAGAGAAGCGCGTGCACGTCGGCGCGCGACGAGCGGCTCTGCGATGAGGACGAGGAGGGGAAGATCGCGGCCTCGTATCCAAATGCCAAGGGGACTTCCTCGCCTGGCGAATCGAGCTCGCCGCCGCGCTGGTTCATCGGCGTGATGCGGCCGTCGGGGTCCGGAGCGATCTTTGCGGCAAGGGCGCGTTCAGCAACGCGCATGGCGATCTGGCGGGACGTCGGGTCCTGCTCGAGCGATGCTTCCTCGATCATCGCCTGTGCACAGGTGTCCAGGAGTCGACGGAGCGGCACCTTGCGATCGAGCTGATAGACGACCGGAGCGCTCGCGGTTCCGTAGCAGCTGACGAAGACGGAATCGCCACGTCGAACGAGCGCGTACTCGACCGCGGCGCTGACGAGCGGCAGCAGCGATTTTCGTTTCGAGCCGATCGCGAGGCACGTCATTGCGGCCGTCAGTTCGGAGAGTGCGGGAATGTCTACGTCGATCTTCGCGCCCAGGAGGAGCGTCGATACGGCAGAATTCCGCAGTTTTTGGGCGGATGAGAGGGATTCGTCCAAGTGGGCGACCATGAGGTTTTCCAAGCGCGGGCTAGGAAGAAAATGGTACTTGGTGCGTTCAAGCCGGATCCAAAAAAGCGCGTCTTGGCTTCAATGTTGACAGTGCGAGGGGGCGATGGCGGACGAGTCAAAACAATGGGTTGCGGTGACGGTGCTGATCTTTCGTGGAGGACAGATGCTCTCGATGCGGCGATCGTCGACGCAGGAAGCCGGCCCCGGCCTTTGGGAAGGCGTGTCGGGGCGCGTTCGCGCCGGTGAAGATCCGATCGCCGCTGCGCGACGCGAGGTGATCGAAGAGACGGGGCTCGACGTCGAGATTCAACCGCGACCGGTGACCTCCTACGCCGCAATGCGACGCGGGGAGCCGATGACCGTGATCGTGTTCGTAGCCGACCATCAAAGCGGAGAGGTCGTGCTCTCCGAAGAACACGACGACTTCCGTTGGTGCAACGAAGCGGAGCTCAGCGAGCTTGGAGCTCCCGTACGGCTTGCGGACGCGGCGCGTTCGGCGTGGCGGCATCACGAATAGCATCGCGTCCAAGAAGCCTGTCGAGGGCCGTGAGGTATGCCTGGTCGCCATGGTGGGTTGCGAGGTATTGATGTCCCGCAGCGGTGAGCGCTTGGCGGGCCGATGCGTCGCCGAGGAGCCGGTGAGTTGCCTCGGCAAATGCTCCTGGGTCGTCGTTGGAGATGACCTTGCAGGCGACGTTCACCGGAAGCCCAGCGGTCGCTCGTTCGGTTGTGACTACGGGGACGCCGCGCGCGAACGCGTCGAGCATCTTGATCGGAAGGCCTCCCTCCGTGCGCCGTGGGATCCATGCGAGGTCTGCGGCGCGATGAGCTCGCGAGCGTGCCGCCTCTCCATCCAGTCTGCAGAAGTCGACGCTCTCGAGGACGCCATGGAGCGCCGCTTGCCGTCGAGCGGGGGCCGGGTCGGACTCAGACGCGATCAAGAGTCGTGCGTCTGGGCGCGTGGATCGGAGGATCCGGAGGGCTTCGAGCAGGTCCTCCCAGCCTTGATAGGCGTCGAGGTTGCCTGCGTAGAGCATCACGGCGCCAGACGACTTCTTTTCAGGCGCAGCTCGGCGGTCGCGCCAGGGGACCGGGAGGTGGATGACGTCTTCACCCAGCCGCTCGGCCAGGGTCGGAGCGACGGCCGCGGTGGCGATCGCGCCGCCTGTGGCGATCCGGTCGACCGTGCGTCCAATCGATCGAAGCGGGGATTCGGGGAGCTGCGGGAAGTAGACCGACAGCTCGGTTTCGAGCGAGGTGTGCGCGACGTAGAAGACTCGACCGACGCCGGCGAGACGTGCGGCAAACGCGGCCTCGACATGGTGGGCGATGACCGCCTCGGGTTCGAGGGTTTCGACGAGTCGCCGGATGGCCGCAATGAATCGGGCGTCCAGAAGCAGCTTGCCGACAGAGGGGCCGGACCGGAGGGAGTGCACTCGAGGGAAGTCGGGGATGCGGTGCACGCGGTACGGGACCTCGAGCGGATAGGCGCCGTGTGCGTAGGTCAGCACGTGCGTCTCGCGGCCCGCGCGGGCCGATGCGTCGAGCATGGCGGCGAGTGCGGCTTGCGTGCCCTGGTAGCTTGGAAACGGAAGGCAGGCGACGTGCAGCATCATTCGACGTAGCCGAGTGCGCGCAGCCGTGACTCGACGAGGCTGTCGTCGTGTCGGGGGCTTGGCGGCCGTGCAATAGGGGCGGGAAGCGGGCGCGCGTCGTCGTGCGCATTGCCGACGTTTTCGAGAAGCGCTTCCCAAAGGACACGGCCTCGAAGCTCGAACGGCACGCGGAGGCCCAGGCGGTGGAGAAGGGTCGCGGTCAGGTCGGCGATGTGCGCGTCGATGCGTCCGGTCGGTTGCACGCTCGGCCCCGCCATCGCCATGAAGCCGTGGGGACGATGGCTGCCCGGAAGACTTCGACCCTTCTTGCCGAGATATTCGGATGCGTTCAGGCGGCGGAAAGCGTCTTGCGAGCGTCCGGTGGGCATCACGTTGTACGAGTAGCCGTTGTCGAGGTGAAGGTCGAGAAGGAGATCGGGCGCGCGGTGGAGCAGCGGACCGTCGAACAGCTCTTCCCGTGGGACTACGTCGGCGAAGACCGGACGGTCGGTCCAAGGGTCGCGAGTTCGCATCAAGGCGGCGCGCACTCGGACGATCGCTTCGCGTCGTTCGGCCTGGGGCACGGTGCCTTTCGGTTCGCGGCCTTCGAGGTTGAGGTGGACGCCCGGGAAGTAGTTCAGCTCGTCGCTGAAGGCGAGGGTGCGGGACATGTCGATATTGCCGAATCGGACGTTTGATTCGAGTCGGCTTGGGAGCCAGGCGTTTCCAAGTCGAAACACGCGTTCGCGCAGGCGTGGGGGAAAACGGCGAAGCGCGATCTCTTTCAGGCGCGCGCCAACGTCGGGGCGCGTCGGCTTGAAGTGGAGCAGGCCGTGATCGGCGAGCAGGCGGTTGAGGTGCAGCACCTTGTCGGACGAACCGCCCGAACCGTGGTCGCTCAAGATCGTGATCTCGGTGTCGCGGCCCGCCGCTGCGATCAGCTCGCCGACGGCGCGATCGAGGGCTTCGTAGACGCGCGCCAGGCCGTCTTGCTGGTCAGGGGTGACGTCGGTCGGGCGGCGCGGCGAGTCTGGGTCGTGCTGCGCCCAGAGGTAGTGAGCGGCGGTGTCGCTTTCGCCAAAGTAGATCGCAAAGACATCCCACTTTTGCCGCGACATGAGCCAGCGCGCCCACTCGGTCTTACGCTCTACGCGGCGAACGAGCGCGCTTGGAAGCTCGTCGATCCATCCAGGCTCGTCCGCGTGAAACTCGTCGACGTCGTCGAAGGTCGGCGTACCAAACTCGGCGACGGTTTCTTCGTAGAGAGACGGCGGCCACATGAACGAGCGGTCCGCTTCGAAGGCGACGGGCGCATCCCATCCGCTCACGAAGACGCCGTGCTTGAGGCGCTCGGGCGGCCACGTCGCCGGGAAGCTCAGACACGCGCAGCGAAGCCCAAGCTCGTCGAGGCTCTGAAAGACGGTCGGCACCTCGCGCGCCGTCCCGCCGGTGAAGCGCACCTGGTACCCCTGCCGCGTCGTGAAATCGAAGACGCCGTGCTGCGCGGGATCGACGCCGGTGAGAAAGGTCGTCCAGTTCGGAAGCGTCGCCGGCGGCCACACCGACTCGAGCCCCGAAAACGCCCCGCGCTCCATCACGGAAAACAGATGAGGCAACCGCCGAGCCCCGAGCGCCTCAACCACCCGAAGATCCACCCCATCCAACCCAACCACCAACACCGCGCAACTATAGGGGACACGCAGCCCCCCGAGAACCCAAGCAATCTCAACCCCTTACCGATCGACCCGCGCGATTTGCGAAAAACGCTGGGTT
>CBFCWN010000173.1:0-4636 GCA_965601515.1 uncultured Myxococcales bacterium
GCGGCTCGCGCCATGCGGGCCCGCATCGTCAGGCGCCGCTCGATGGCCTCGAGCTTTTCAACGAGCTCCCTGCCGAGCTCGCGAGCTTCACTAAGCGCGGTTCCGACGCCGGCGTCTTCCGCCGCCTCGCGCGCTTGTTCGTGTACGGCGTCCTCGATCGCCTGGTACACGCGCTTCAGCTGCCGACTCAGCGCATCGATATCGCCTCGAACGAAGAGGAACTCCTTTTGGATTTCCTCCATCGTGAAGCCCTGGTGCATGAGCCGACGGATATGGTCGATTTGGCGGACCGCGGTCGCGGGATAGAGGCCCTGTGAGCCCCGGTGCTTGCCCTTGCGGCCCACGCGCACACTCCGCGGAAGCAGGCCAAGCTGGACGTACTTGCGGAAGGTCGCTTCGGACAGCCGCGTCCCGCGCGCCGTGAAGACCTCCACGATCTGCTGGACGCTCATGCCGTCGGAATGCGCCTGCTCGAGCTCCTCGAGCTCGCCCTCCGTCCAGGCCCTGAGCTCAGGTTCCCGATGTCTCCGCTGCTGTCCCCTTGGTAGAGTCATTTGAATAACTTATAGCGAATGTATTCTATTCAAAAGATTTGAGTCAACGGCAAAATGCATAAACTCATAAATGCTTGTTTATATTGATTTTTTCTGGGACTTTGTGGAACTAGACCGTGCTAGGGATGGTTTTGGGGAGATCCGTATGTGTGCTCTTAGATCGGCAAATCGGCCGCCATGCCGCGACTTGGGAGCCACGGACGGGGGGAAATTGACCGGGGGGGTCGGAGCCAGTAACTCCACCCCTCACGCATGGATTCGCGGGCATTTCGGAGGTTTCGGCGAAACAAGGGGGCGCTGGCCGGGCTGATCTTGGTGATCGCGGTCACCCTGCTCGGGATCGCGGGGCCCTGGTTCGCGCCGCACGACCCCGTGGAGCAGTTCACGGACGTGCTGCTGCTCCCGAACGGTCTGCCCGCCGGCCCCGGCGTCGCGCCCGGCTACCCCCTTGGGGGGGACATCCTCGGTCGGGACGAGCTGAGCCGACTCTTGAGCGGAGCGCGCGTCTCGATGCTGGTTGCGTACCTTGCGACGGCGCTTGCGGTGCTGATTGGCGTCACGCTCGGTCTCGTGTCGGGCTACGTCGGCGGACGTGTCGACTCCGGGCTCATGCGCTTGGTCGACGTGGTGCTTTCGATGCCGTTCCTTCTGATCGCGATTGTCATGCAACGCGTGTTCGATGCGCCTGGGATCTGGACCATCTGCATCGTGCTCGGCGTGCTCTCGTGGACGACGCTCGCACGCGTCACGCGTGCAAAGACCATGGAGGCGCGCGAGCTCGACTACATTCAAGCGGCGCGCGCGCTCGGGCTGAAGCACGTCCGAATCGTGGCGCGCCACGTGCTCCCGAACGTCATCGGTCCCATCATCGCGATTGCAACGATCATGGTTGCTCGAATGATCATCGCCGAAAGCGCGCTTTCGTTCCTCGGCTTAGGTGTTCGGCCCCCGACCGCGAGCTGGGGTTCGATGCTCAACGATAGCCAGTCGCTTCTGCTCGGCGTCCCGCGACTCACGCTCTATCCGGCCGTTCTCATCAGCATGGCAGTCTTCGGCTTCAACCTCTTTGGGGAAGGATTGCGCGATGCGTTCGACCCCAAGGACTAGGCCATCTCGAGCGACGCGGTTCCTCACCGGGCTGATCGGACTGGCCGCGACCGGTCTTCTCATCGGCGCGGTCGTCACACACTTCCCGAAGGCACCGATCGGGCCTCGCTACGTCGGAGCCGGCAACGAGACGCCACGTTCCGGGGGCACGTTCGTGTTCTCCGAAGGAAGCAACATCCACACGCTCGACCCGGCGTTCGCGTACGACACGCTGTCGACGATGGCGTGCCGACTGCTCTACGACGCGCTGCTCGACTACGACTATGACGGCGAGATGGTTCCGAGCCTCGCCGCCGCGCTTCCCGAGGTGTCCGACGAAGGCCGCGTGTTTCGCTTTCGTCTGCGGGATGGGATCAAGTTCCACAACGGTCGAGAAATCACCGCAGAAGATGTCTCCTGGTCGCTTCACCGTCTGCTTTCGCAGCGAATCGGCTCGCCCGGGTATCCATTCTTCAAGTCGATCGTTGGCGCGCCCGCCTATCACGAGGGCGAGGTGGACCACATCGAGGGCATCGCGGTGATCGATGACAAGACCATCGAGTTTACGCTCGACGAGGCGGACCAAACGTTCCTGAACGCGCTGGCGATGCCGTTCGCGTCTCCCCTGCCTCGCGAGCACGTCGAACGCCTAGAAGAGACAGAGGGGCTCGATGCGGTCGGCCGTCATCCCGTCGGCGCCGGGCCGTTCGCGTTTGTGAACTGGGAACGAGGCGTTCAGGTGGAGTTCGAGCGGTTCGACGACTACTGGGCTCCCGCTGCGCGGCCGGACCAGATGGTGTTCTTGGAGAACATCTCGGCCGACGTCGCGAGCGCGCGCTTCCGCAACGGAGACGTCGACATCGTCTATCGACCAAGCAAGGTGACCCGACTGTTTCTCGAGTCCTCGAAGCCGTGGGCGCCGTATCTCGGAGATGCGCCGAGCCCCGTCATCTATGCGCTCGGACTGAACTGCGAGCTCCCGCCCTTCGACAACGTGCACGTTCGGCGCGCGGTCGCCTTTGCGCTCGACCGCGGGAAGGTCGAGCGGCTAGACCCCGGCCGTATCATTCGCGCCGGGCAGGTGTTGCCTCCCATGCTGGCCCCACACGACCCGGAGCTTCCAACGCGGCAATACTTCGATCTCGAGCGTGCCAAAGAAGAGATGCGACTCGCGGGGTATCCCGATGGACTCGAAGAACCGGTCACGGTGTGGGTTCGGGGGGACAGCGAGGTGCGACTCGCGCAGCTCTTCCAACAAGACCTCAAAGCGATCGGCATCGACATCGACCTGAAGCTCGTGACCTTCGCCACGTACCTTCGTGAGACGGGGCGTCCTCGGGTCGCGCAGGCGGCATTCACGGGCTGGCATCAGGACTTCCCGGACCCGTCGAACTTCATGGACATCCTTTTCCACAGCCGCTCGATTCACCCAGAGAACTCAGAGAACCGGGCGTTCTATCGGAACCCGGAGCTCGATGCGATCCTCGACGAGGCGCGGCCGGAGACCGACCGCGAGAAGCGCCTCGCGCTCTACGCACAGGCGAATGCGATTCTCGCCGAGGACGCACCCTGGGCGTTTCTCTACTACCCCGTGGACATGATCGCCTGGCAGCCGTACGTGAAAGGGTTTCGGCCTCATCCGGTCTGGGCCAACGAATACCGCCACATCTGGCTCGACCTGCCTCGAAAGCGGGTCAGCCAGTCGATCTACGAGGAGGAGAGCCCGTGACTCGCTTCATCCTGCAGCGCGCGTTCTGGGGCTTCGTGGTGGTGATGTCCGTGATCACGCTGGTGTTCTTCTTGATCTTCGTCGCGGGCGACCCGGCGGTGACCATCCTCGGGCCGCAGGCGCGCGCCGAGCAGATCGCCGACTTCAAAGCGAAGAAGGGGCTCGACCAGCCCGTCGTCGAACAGTTCTTGAGCTACCTCGGCATCGTGCCGTGCGTTCGGAAAGACTCACCCAAGTACGAGCGTGACGACGGAACGCGGGGCTACTGCGGCGTGCTGCAGGGCGACCTAGGAGAATCGTACTCGCATCACGAGTCCGTGGCGGCGGTCATCGGTCACCGACTTCCACGCACACTGCTGCTCGCGATGATGGCCATCGTTCTCGAGCTCTTGATCGGGATCACGGCGGGCATCGTCGCCGCGCTCCGAAGGAACCGATGGACCGACACGGTCATCATGTTCGGGACGTTCGTCGGCATCAGTTTGCCCACCTACGTCACCGGCCCCATCGCCCTGCTGCTCTTCGCGTTCCTTCTGGGTTGGTTCCCGTTCGGCGGCTACGGCGTGACAACGGTCGAACACCTCTACCACGGCATCCTGCCCGCGTTGATTCTCGCCGTCGCCGGCGCGGCTACGTACGCACGCGTGATGCGCGGCGAGCTGATCGAGGCCCTCCGCCACGACCACGTGCGGACGGCGAAGGCCAAGGGCATGCGCCCGGGCCGGGTGGTGATCCGCCACGCGATCCGAAACGCCCTACTCCCGGTCGTCACTCTGATCGGCCTGAGCCTCCCGTTCCTCGTAGGCGGCGCCATCATCACGGAAAAGATCTTCGCCTGGCCCGGCCTCGGCCTGCTCACGATCGAGTCGATCGAGTCCCTCGACGCCCCCGTGATCATGGCGGTGGTCCTGATGTTCGGCGTCGCCGTCCAAATCGGAAACCTCCTCGCGGACATCGCCGTCGCCACCCTAGACCCCCGCATCCGCCTCTCCGACCCCTAGGGGACACGCGGGGCACCCAGAACACCCATAATTCCAACTAGTTGCGGATCGACCCGCGCGATTTGCGAAAAACGCTGCGTTTTTCGCCGGCCGCACGGCCTGTGGGCGGCGTGGGTTGGACGGCATGTGGCCCCGGGCCGCGGCGAAAAAATCACGATGGGGGCGCTACCCGGGACGGGAGGGCTTGCAGATGTGGCCGGAAGAACTGGAGGGGTTGGGCCACGCAAGCCCTCCCTCGATTCGTCGCGCCAATGCGCCGGGTACCC
>CBFCWN010000174.1:0-4566 GCA_965601515.1 uncultured Myxococcales bacterium
GCGGCCTGCTGAAAACCCAGCGTTTTTCGCGAATCGCGCGGGTCGATCCGCAAGCATGCGGGATTGCAGGGGTTCTAGGTGCCCTGCGTGTCCCCTTTCCAGAGGGTGAGGGCGGCGTTGGCGGCGCTTTGTTCGGCTTCGACCTTGGAGCGGCCTTTGCCGAGGGCGACCTCTTCGTCGTCGAGCTCGAGGGCGACGGTGAACTCTCGTTCGTGGTCGGGGCCCTCGGTGCCTACGAGCCGGTAGCTCGGGGTTCCGCCGAGGTTGGCCTGTGCCCACTCCTGAGCTCGTGATTTCGCGTCGCGATGGCCGGGCGCCGCCGTGTGGATGCGGGGTTCGAAGACGCGACGGGCCGCTTCGAACGCGGCTGCGGCGCCTCCGTCCAAATAGACCGCGCCGACGCACGCCTCTAGCGCGCTCGAAAGCAGCCGGGGCTTCTCCCGACCGCCGGACTTTTCTTCGCCCTTCCCTAGCCGCATCGCGGGACCGACTCCGATCGCCTCCGCCGCTTCGGCAAGCCCCTTCTCGCTCACGAGGTCTGCCCGTCGCCGCGTCAGCTCGCCCTCATCGGCGTCGGGGAACTGAAGGTAGAGCAGTGATGCGACGACAACACCAACGATGGCATCGCCGAGAAACTCGAGCCGTTCGTTGTCGCTCGTTGCGATGTCCGGATTCTCGTTCTTGAAAGAGCGGTGCGTAAGCGCATCGAGGAGAACACGAGTGTCGGCGAACGTATGTCCCAGCTCCACTGAGAGTGCTCGCACCGCCTCGTCGAGCGAGTCGTCGACGTTCGACATCTCGGGCAAACTACCAGCTCCATCCGTCGGATCCAACGACTTCGGTCGTCATGGTATATCCACGACGTGGAGTTTCCTCCGGACGAGCTGCTGACGCCTCGCCTACGTCTGCGGCGGCCTCAGGTGGAAGACGCAGATGCGGCCTTTCATTCCTATGCGAGCGACGCCAGCATCACGCGCTACCTGACGTGGAACGCGCACACCAGTCCTTCGCAGACGCGCGAGTACTTCCAGCAAGCAATCGATGCATGGGACCTTCGCATGGGACATCGGATCTGGCTGATCGAACGGCTCGAGGACGGCGCGCTGCTCGGAACCATCGGGTGCACGGTGTGGTTTCATCGCGCCGAGGTCGGCTTTGCGCTCGGCAGTGCGTATTGGGGCCAGGGCTACATGCCGGAGGCACTCGCCCGCGTTTGCGACGCTGCGTTCGGAGATCCTCGAATCGCTCGCGTCCAGGCTCTCTGCGACGAAGAAAACTCCCGCTCGGCGCGCGTGATGGAGAAAGTCGGCATGACCTACGAAGGCAAGCTCAGGAGCTACGGACATCACCCGAATCGGTCCGAATTGCCGCGCGATTGCCTCATGTACGCGATCGTCCGCGGCGATTGAATCAGGGATCGAAGCGGCTACACTCGCGGCCTCATGCGCCTGCTGACCACGGTGACGACGCGCCCCGAAGCGCAAACGCTCGGAGACGCTCTGTATGCCGACGGCGTGGCGACGACGGTCAAAGAGACCCGCGACGGTCACTTCGCCGTGTGGGTCCACGATGAGGAGCGAATGGATCACGCCAAGGCCTTCCTCGGCAACTTCGACCCGAGCGCGCAGCGGTTCACGGAGATGGCGAAGCAGGCGCGGGCTCAAAAGAAGCAGGAAGCCAAAGCGGACGAAAAGCTTCGCGCACGCACCGAGAAAATTCGCCGTCAGATCGAAGCGAAGCAGAACATGCGCATCGGGCCGGTCACCGGCGTGCTCATCGCGATTTGCGTCGTCGTGTTCTTCGCAACCGGAATGGGCGAGAACATGAACGTGGTGCGAATGCTGACCTTCGTGCCTTACATGGCGGTGAAGGGCGGATACGTCGCGGGCCCCGTCAGCGCGATGTGGGAGGGGCAGCCGTGGCGGCTTTTCACCCCGATGTTCCTGCACTTCGGCTGGCTGCACATCTTCTTCAACATGTGGTGGCTGAAGGACCTCGGCACCGCGGTCGAGCGAGTGTTCTCGTCGCGGTATCTGCTCGCACTGGTCCTGGCGATCGGCGCGTTCTCGCACGTTCTCGAGTACGTGATGTCGGGCCCGACGATCTTCGGCGGCATGTCGGGCGTCGTGTACGGCCTCTTCTCGTTCATCTGGATTCGAGGTCGCTTCGATCCGAGCTTTCCGTATCGCATTCCTCAACAGCTGGTGACGTTCATGCTGATCTGGCTCGTCCTCGGGTTCACCGGCTTCGTCGGCCCGATCGCAAACTGGGTGCACTCCGGCGGACTATTCGTCGGCGCCGTCTGGGGCTTCATCTCCAGCCGCCGCTGACCTGCCACACTGTTCGAGCAGGCGCTTTAGCGTGCTGCGATGCGTGCGGACGAGGTGCGTGTTGTGAGCGAGGACCAACGATCCGATCGTCGTTGACGGCGCGTCGGAGCTCAAGGCGTCGAGGTCCAGCGTGAAGATGTCCTGGTAGTGAGGGGGATCTTGGGCGCGCACTTCGTCGAGCCGAGAACGACGTACGAGCTGGACGGTAGGGTCGGGCGTCTGCCGTAGGAAACGTACGACGCCGGAATCAGGGGGCGCGTTGGGGTGGAACGGCGCGCTCAGGAACACGTCACCCCGGAGCTTCCCAACCTGCGCGGACCAACGATCGAAGGCCTCGATGCCTGCGTCGAAACCCGGGACGATGACGAAGCCGACGTCGCAGTCGCGGTCGACCGCCCAGCGATCGACCAACGGGCCCAGCTCCGACGCATCGATCACCCCCGCGACGACGTGGGCACGAACGCGACCGCCCTTTCGTGCGGCTTTCGCCCACGGACACACCGCGTACCGCTCGACCACTTCTTCCTGGTAGCGGCGATGACGGGCGAGTGCGTCTCGCTGGAACGAGTCGTCCATCGCGTCAGGATAACAAGGCCACGCACGTAGGGAAGAAATGTAGTCCCGAGGTACGGTGAGCGGTCCGGACGGGATGCTACGCTCGACCGATGGGCGGCGACCCACGTGACTTCGGTGCCTACAAACTGATTCGACGACTCGGCGTCGGCGGTATGGCCGAAACGTTCGAAGCCGCCCGGGTCGGTGAAGGCGGCTTCGAACAACGCGTCTGTTTGAAGCGGGTTCTTCCGGCGTTTGGAGACGACCCCGAGTTCGTCGCGCGTTTTCAACGCGAAGCAACGCTTGCGGCCAAGCTGCGTCACTCGAACATCGTCGGGGTCATCGACGCCGGGGAGATCGATGGCGCTCACTACATGGCGCTCGAACTGGTCGACGGCGTCGACCTTCGTTCCTACCTGCGGTCGCTGCCCGATGAACGACTGGATCCGGACACGGTGGTCTGCATCGCGACCGATCTCGCGTACGCACTCGAGCACGCGCACACCACGCTCGTCCATCGTGACATCTCTCCTTCCAATATCCTTCTGGGCCGCTCGGGCGACGCGAAACTCGCGGACTTCGGCATCGCGAAGGCGATCGAGGGGGCGGACGTGACGGCGAGTCGGAGCGCGAACGGGAAGGTCCCCTACATGGCACCGGAGCGAATGCGAGGGGAGTCGGTCGATGCTCGCGCGGACCTATTTTCACTGGGCGTGGTGATGTTCGAAGCGCTTGCGGGTCAGCGCCCCTTCGACGGCGCGCACGACGTCGAGACGATGCGGCGAATCCTCGCCAACGAGCGGCTTCGACTCGAAGACGTTGCGCCTCACGTGACGCCCCGGTTGATGGGAATCATCGATCGGCTCCTCGAAGCCGACCGAGACCGGCGAACCCCTTCCGCCACGGCGCTGCTCGAGCAGCTTGCGGAGCTCGCGCCACCCCCCTCCATCAAGCGAGCGCTCGCTGCTCACGTCGAAGCCCAGCGCGGCGGTCCTTCGACCCGACTTCACGTCCGGGGCAAAGAACAGGAGCGCGACACCGAGCTCACGTCCCCACCGTTCACTCCGCCTCCGCTGGAGAAATCGGGGCCCCAGCCACGACGACGACGCTGGCGCTTTCCTGCTCTGCTGGCCGTAGTCGCTGTGGTGACGGCCGTGGCCACCTACGAGCCCCCGCCCCCGCGGCCAACGGCCATGGCGACCGGCGCTGACGCTAACGTCGACGCTGGCGCCGACACGGCCGCTCCCGCTGCGACGGACGCCGACCCGGGCTCGGACAACGTCCCTGCCACAAACGCAGGAACCGAGACGGGCAGCGGCGCCGACGCGGGCACGACCACGGACGGTGGCACTGGCGAAATCGCTGAAGCCGCCGCTGCGACCCACCCAGGGACACCGGCGGTTCCTGCCCCTCGCCGGCGTGGCTGGCTTCACGTCATCGTCGAGCCGTGGGGCAACGTGTGGATCGACGGCAAGTACTTCGGCCGTGCGCCCGTCAAGGTGCGCGTCCCAAGCGGCCGACACGTCGTCGAGGTCGGACGGGACATCCCCGCGCGCAAAGAGGTGGTGCGGGTCCGTCCGGGGGCCCGTCAGGAGGTCGCGCTCACGCTCGGGGCGGACTGATTACTCGACGATGATCGTTCCGCAGGGGAACGTCGCCTCGAGCTGGGCGCCCGGCTGAA
>CBFCWN010000175.1:0-4455 GCA_965601515.1 uncultured Myxococcales bacterium
GACTCGCAGCGACAGGCCACCAAGGATGCCGGCAAGATCGCCGGTCTTGAGGTGAAGCGAATCGTGAACGAGCCCACTGCAGCCGCGCTGGCATACGGTCTCGACAAGACTCAAGACCACCTGATCGCGGTCTACGACTTCGGTGGTGGTACCTTCGACATCTCGATTCTCGAGGTTGGCGACAAGGTCGTCGACGTCGTGAGCACCAACGGCGACACGCACCTCGGTGGTGACGATGTCGACCAGCGCATCATCGAATACCTCGAGTCCGAGTTCAAAAAGGACACCGGGATCGACGTCAGCGGCGACAAGATGGTCGTTCAACGCCTGAAGGACGCGGCGGAAAAGGCGAAGATCGAGCTCAGCACGAAGCTCGAGACCACCGTCAACCTTCCGTTCCTGACCGCCGACGCCTCTGGGCCGAAGCATCTCAACATCCGCCTCACGCGGGCGAAGCTCGAGTCGATGATCGACGATCTCGTTCAGCGAACCCTCGAGCCCTGCAAGAAGGCGCTTGCCGATGCTGGCAAGACGGCGGCCGATGTGGCTGAGGTCGTGCTGGTTGGTGGCTCCACCCGCATCCCGGCGGTGCAGGAATCCGTCACCAAGTTCTTCGGCAAGGAGCCGCACAAGGGCGTGAACCCCGACGAGGTCGTGGCGCTCGGTGCTGCAGTTCAGGCGGGCGTGCTCTCGGGCGACGTCGAAGACATGGTTCTTCTGGACGTCACGCCACTCAGCCTGGGTGTGGAAACCCTCGGCGGCGTCATGACGGCTCTCATCCCGCGAAACACCACCATTCCGACCCGGAAGGAAGAGGTGTTCTCGACGGCGGAGGACAGTCAGACCAAGGTCGAGATTCACGTGCTTCAGGGCGAGCGCGCCGAGGCGGGCAACAACCGCACGCTTGGACGCTTCCACCTCGAGGGCATCATGCCCGCTCCGCGTGGCATCCCGAAGATCAAGGTTACCTTCGATATCGACGCCAACGGCATTCTGTCCGTGACGGCGAAGGACGAGGCGACCGGCAAGGATCAGAAGGTCACCATCACAGCGAACAGCGGTCTCAGCGAGTCGGAAATCGACAAGATGGTCGAGGACGCCGCAGCGCACGAGGAAGAAGACAAGAAGCGCCGCGAACAGGTCGAGGCCCGCAACAAGGCGGACCAGCTGGCCTACGGGGTCGAAAAGGCCCTCGAAGAGGTCAAGGACAAGCTCCCGGCCGACAAGGTCAGCGACATCGAGGGCAAGGTGAAGTCGCTTCGCGAGGCCATCGAGGCCGGCGACACCGAGGCGATGGCCAAGCACAGCGAGTCGCTCGAGGCGGCGATGAAGGAAATCGCGGAGCTCGCCTACAGTTCTGCAGCTGCAGACGCTGGGGCGGCCGCCGAAGGAGCGCCTGAAGGGGGTTCGGACCCAGCGCCCAAGGGAGATGATGACGTCATCGACGCCGAATTCGAAGAAGGCGACTAACCCCGGTCTAACGCACGGCTGACGAAGCCAACGAGCCCTGTTAGGTTTCACACCTGGCAGGGCTTTTCATTGCGCTTGCCCGTATTCAGGGAGCCCCTATGGTCAGGTAAAGGCCGCTACTAAACCGGGGGCGAACATCCATGCCGGCACTCGACATACCTTTCTTCGGCACGCTGATTCTCGGGCTCATCCTGATCAGCGCGTCCTACACGATGGCAATCGCCATGGGCGCGGGCCAAGGGCGCCCACATTTGCTCCCTGCGGCGCGATGGGGAACGTATGCGACCTGCGCGCTCGTGCTGGTTGCGGTGTGTGTCCTCGCGTACGCCTTCCAGGTTCACGACTTCCGCATCCGCTACGTTGCTCGCTACAGCGATCGCTCGATGCCGTGGTGGTATCTGATCGCATCGCTCTGGGGCGGGCAGGACGGCTCGTTGCTTTGGTGGGCGTTTCTTCTCTCGGGATACACGTTCTTTGCGACGCGATGGCTGCGCGGCCGCTACACCGAGCTTCAGCCTTGGATTCTCGCGACCCTGATGAGCATCCTGATTTTCTTCATGGTGCTCATGCTCTTCGCGGCGAACCCGTTCGCGACGTACATCCGGACAACGCCTGGTGACGGAGAAGGGCTCAACCCGCTGCTCCAGAACTACTGGATGGCGATTCACCCGCCGAGTCTCTACATGGGCTTCGTCGGATGGTCGGTGCCGTTTGCGATCTTGATCGCAGCGCTCGTCACCGGTCGGCTCGGGAACGAGTGGGTTCGAGCGGCGCGGCTCTGGTCGATGATCGCGTGGACGTTTCTATCGCTGGGTCTGCTTCTCGGGTGCCTCTGGTCCTACGAAGAGCTCGGGTGGGGCGGCTACTGGGCGTGGGACCCGGTCGAGAACGCGTCCTTCATGCCGTGGCTCGTTGGTACGGCGTATCTGCATTCGGTGCTGATCCAGGAGCGGCGCCACATGATGAAGGTGTGGAACGTCTTCTTGTTGGCGCTCACGTTCTTCCTCACGATTTTTGGGACGTTCCTGACCCGTTCCGGGCTCATTGCGAGCGTTCACTCGTTCGCCCGCTCGGATATCGGGCAGTACTTCGTCTGGTACATGGCCTTCCTGATCATCGTCATTGCGGCGTTGATGATTTGGCGCCTCCCGAAGCTCAAGGCCGACAACGAGATCGAATCGCTCGTCAGCCGCGAGTTCGCGTTCTTGCTCAACAACTGGGTGCTGCTCGGGATGATGGTGTTCGTGTTGGTCGCCACCACGTTCCCGCTGCTGAGTCAGTGGCTTCGCGGCGAAGAAGTCACGGTTGGGCCGGGCTTCTACAACAAATGGATGGTGCCGCTTGGGATCGTGCTCCTCTTTCTGGCTGGGCTCGGGCCCCTTGTCGCGTGGCGAAAGGCGACCGGGTCGAAGCTGGCTCGGGCCCTCGCAGTCCCGGTCGGAGTGGGTGTCGCGGTCGGCGTGTTCCAGCTGGTCTTCGGTGAGCGTCTCGGGTTCCCCGCCGTCGTCGAACCTACGGAGATCTACGACACCGCGACAGGCAAAGTGCTCGCATGGATGTCGGCCGTTGCGCCGGTGGTCTCGTTCGCCACATGCGGCTTCGTGCTCGCGAGCGTCAGCCAAGAGTTCTGGCGCGGCGTACGCGTCCGCATGAAGAAGGGCGAAAGCCTCGGGACGGCGACCGTGCGTTTGGTGTCGAAGGGCCGACGCCGATACGGCGGCTACATCGTGCACGTGGGCGTGGTGTTCATGTTCATCGGCTTCACGGGTGCCGCCTACGACATCGAGCAGGAGAAAGCGCTTCGGCCGGGCGAGGTCATGGCCATCGGGGACCACACCGTTCGCTACGACGCGCCTCGCATGGAAGCGGACCCCAATAAGCGGGCGATCTACACCGACATGACGCTCGTCGACCCGAAGGACGGCTCCGACAAGGGTTCCGTCGCGCCGGCGAAGTTCATTTATCGAACCCATCCGGAGATGCCCACCACGGAGGTCGCAATCCGCAGCCGTCCCGGTGAAGACGTGTACGTCATCATGAGCACCGTCGATCCGTCGACGCGGCGAGGCACCTTTCGCATCATCATTCGACCGCTGGTCGCGTGGATTTGGTTCGGCGGCATCGTCCTTTTGCTCGGCGCAATCCTCGGGATGTGGCCGACCAGTCGAGAGCTGCTTCGCGAAGAAGAGCCGCGACGGCGTACGCCATGGTTCAGGTTCTCGCCTGCGACGGCCGTCGTGGCGCTGGCGATCGCGCTTGCAACGGTGATGGCGTGGGCAGGGGTGGCGTCGGCACAGGACGACACCAGCAGCTCATTGCATGCCGGCACGGTGGTCCTGAACAATCCCACCGAGCGTCAGCTCTTCGGACGACTGCTCTGCCAGTGCGGGGACTGCGCTCGGCTTCCGCTCGATACGTGTGCGTGTGGCTGGGCGGACGACAAGCGGGCTGAGGTTCGCGAGATGCTCGCAGCGGGTGTACTGCCCACGAAGATCCAGGAGTCGTACCGAGCGGAATTCGGCGGGGCCTCGCTCGCGATACCCTCCGACCGCGGGCTCGACCGCGCGCTCTGGGCGGTTCCAGTGGGATTGATTCTCCTCGCAATGGTTCTCATCGTCATGCTTGGGCGGAGATGGCAGCAGCGCGGCGTCGCGCTTCACGCCGCCGCCGCCACCACCGCAGCCTCCGAGCTCGAATACGACTCTCGGCTCGACGAGGAGCTCAAGCGGCTGGAGGACGACTGATGGCGGAGTTTCTCCCCTGGCTGTTCGTCGTGCTCGCGGTGATTGGGATCGTGGGAGGCCTGTTTGGCCTCTGGGTCAGCCTCTCGCTTGCGCTTTCCGGCGATACCGGAATGGCGACCCGGGCGAACCTCACGACGGAGGCGCGTCTCGCGCTCCTCACCGAGAAAGAGGGGCTGCTGGAAGAGCTCCGCGACATCGCGTTCGAACGGGACGCGGGGAAGCTCTCCGAAGAGGACTATCA
>CBFCWN010000176.1:0-4288 GCA_965601515.1 uncultured Myxococcales bacterium
GACGCCTCCACGAGGTCGCCCGCTTCGAGTCGACGGGGATTCTTCTGCCCTGCGCGCCGGATCAACTTCTGGCGCCGCTTCGGCGACATGATTTGCGCCAACATCATGATGGGTTTGGGGGGCGCTTGAAGCGCACATCCGCCCGGGGTACCCGTGGCAAGGATGTCGCCGGCTTCCCAGCTTTGAAATGAAGAGAGCTCCGTCAGTGTCGCCGCTGGCTTGTGTACCATGTCGCTCGCCAGCGAGCTCTGCCGGGTCTCCCCGTTGACCGAGAGCTCGAGCCTCAGCGAGTCGAAACGCGCCAGATCCTCCCGCGTAACCAGAGTGAGATACGGACCGGCGGGACCAAACGTGCGGTAGCTCTTCCCTTTGTAGAATTGCATCTCGGGCAGCTGCACGTCTCGGGCGCTGACATCGTTGAGCAGGACCAGCGCGCCGACATAGTCGTGGAGATTGTCTGTTCTGACCTCCGTTGGCTCCGACACATCCCTAGAAAACACGAGCCCAATTTCGACCTCGTAGTCGAGGAACTCGACGTGGGCAGGCTTCACGATGTCTGTATCTGCAGGCGCTAGACACGATGAAGCCTTGCGAAAGAAGATGTTGAAGGGGCTAGCATCGGGGTCGAGTCCCGATTCGAGCATGTGAGTCCGGTAGTTGATCGCTTGGCAAAGGAACTGCCGGTCCTCCGTGATGGGGCAGAGGACCTCGACGTCGGACAGCGGCGGTCCGCTGTCGTTCAACCCGTCACCTGAGTCAATGCGCTCGACCCCGTTCAGCATGAAGTCTCGAGTGGTCGCAAACTCACCTTCGATGGGCTTGAGTATCCCCCCCTCGACGACACCCCAGCGCGTCTGACCTGCATGGCGATATCGGATCACGTTCGTAGCCATCAACTGCCTTTCCGGCGGCTCTTGCCGCCGAGTAGCTCTTCCCACTTCATTCCGAAGAAGGGCACTCGTCCAGCCGTCATCTCCGTGAGCTTCGCACTCATGGCACCGTGAACCCGCTCGGCGAGCGACTCGAATGTTTCGCCCTCTTCCGCATGGATCGGTTCGAGCACGGCAGCGCGCATCTTGGCGGGCAGTGGGAAGTAGGGCAGGATCCCTGCGACGCCGATGGTGAAGCCGTAGGGAACCGAGATGCTGATCGGAATCGTCTTCGACCGGAGGAGCTGGGGCAGCCTCAAGAACTTCGCGAGCCGCTGCCCATCGGAGATGACGAACAAGGTTTCGCCGGCGCCGGAAACCACGATGGGAACGATCGGCACCTTCGCCTCGAGGGCGACTTTCGCGAAGCCCTTGCGGCCACCGAAAACCACCTCATTCCGATGAAAGAAGCTCTTCATGGCGTCGAGGTCGCCACCGGGCATGACCAACACGTAGTGGCCTTCTGAAAGCCCAGCCAACGCGGACTCCCAGCTTGCGACACGGACACCCACTGGCTCCAACAAGGGGCCGAGGCCAAAGGTCCAGGCCATTTGGTGCGCGAGGATGGTGAACTGAACGTCGTCCCGAGGCGCAAGGCGTGGGGCGAGTGAGGCGATGATGAACGCATTGAGGTCGACGACCCCACCAAAGCCGTGGTTGGCGACGAGGAGAGCGGGCGGCTCCGGAAGGCAGTCGGGTCCTTCGTACTCGAGGCGAGTGTACCGCGCGATGGCGTTGCCGAGGCCGATGAAGAAGCCCTGGACTAGCTCACGGAGTGCTGTGTCGTTCGTCATCTGAGTGAACGAGCGCCCTAGGTGGATGAGGGCGGCTCCAGCGGATTGGGTGGCAATGTGATTGTCGGAAGAGCGCGGGACACGACCTCCTCGGCTTCCTGGGGATCGAGACCGAGAAGGCGCAGAAGAACTGCAGCGGTTCGCTCTGGGATACTCTTTCTTTCGGCGCCGACGATCTCAGCGAAGTTTCGATCGCCAGTGCTTTGTTTGGGAGACGCGGTACTCGCGTCGACCGCGCTCAAGACCACTCCGCGAACCGCGACGATCGTCATCGGGAAGTCGTGAGCTTGGAAGCGGCCGGAGGCCACTCCGGTCTGCAGATCGCGAAGCAACCGAGGCGCGAGGCCTCGGTCGAGCACGGGTGACCAGAACCCGATGCGAAGGAGGAAGCGCCCCCAAAGTGGCTCCTCGGCCGCACGTCGGAGCGTGTAGCGGACCGAGGCGGCGATGACTTCCGCGGGGTCGTCCACCTGCTCGGCGATTTGGTCGAGCGCCGCGCCAAAGCTTTCGAAGAGCTCGTCCACCAGCGTCTCGTGGATCGCCTCCTTCGAATCGAAGTAGTTGTAGAAGGTGCCAAAGCCGAGGTCCGCGGCCTCCGTGATCTCGTTGATCGCAACGGCCTCCAACCCCCGCTCGGCCATCAATCGAAACGCCGCACGGAGGAGCCGGGTCCGCGTTCGGCGCCGTCGCCGAGCGCCCCTTGGTTCTGGCTGAGAGCTAGGGGACGGCTCGGCCGGGCGGGCCGTCGAAGTCATCGTGTTCTTGTGCACCACGCCGAGGCGATAGCACGGGAAGAGATAGTTGACAAGTTCATCAGAAATGATAAAAGCATCACTTCTTGACTCGGTGGCCGCTGGAGGCTGGACATGGACGGATCAGACAGAGAAACGGAAGTACTCGTGGTCGGCTTCGGGCCGGTGGGCGGCACCATCGCCAACCTTCTCGGTCGCTATGGAGTCCGGACGCTCGCGATCGACGCCGCGACCGAGATCTTCCCCCAGCCTCGCGCCATCGCGCTCGACAATGAGGCCCTGCGCATTCTTCAAGCCGCAGGGCTCCCGGAGGGGGCCTTCGAGACCATCGCGATCCCGGAGGTTCGGTATCTCTCGCCGTACGTCGGCCAGCTCGCACGCCTGGAAACCGGCGGCTGCTTGGACGGGCACCCGAAGCTCGTCACCTTCTATCAGCCTGAGCTCGAGTCCGAGCTTCGTTCGCGCGTTCGCGAGTATCCAAGTGTGAGCGTCGAGCTCGGGGTCGAGCTCGTCGACTTCGTCGAAGAGACCAACGGCGTCCGTGCACGGCTTCGACACCGCGATGGCGCGGAGCACACGGTCCTTGCGAAATATCTCGTCGGCGCCGACGGCGCGAAATCGCACGTCCGCAAGGCCCTCGGCGTGGGATTCGACGGGCGAAGCTACGCCGAAGACTGGCTCATTGTCGACGCCAAGCTCGATTCGTCATCGCTCGACCACATCGAGTTCCTGTGCGACCCGCGTCGCCCGGCACCCCATATGCCCGCACCAGGAGGCCGCGAGAGGTGGGAGTTCATGCTGCATCCCGGCGAGAGCGCGGAGGAGATGGAACGCCCGGAGAAGGTGCGCGAGCTTCTCTCGCCTTGGGGCAGCCCAGATGACATGGATGTCGAGCGCACCGCCGTCTATCGCTTTCATGCCCGCACCGTGGAGCGCTTTCAAAAAGGCCGGGTGTTCTTGGCGGGCGACGCCGCGCACATCACACCTCCGTTCGCGGGGCAGGGGCTCGTTGCGGGGCTCCGCGATGCCATGAACCTCTGCTGGAAGCTCACCTGGGTGCTCCGCGGGCGCGCCGCGCCGGGCATTCTCGGGAGCTATGACCAAGAGCGGCGGCCTCATGCCAAAGCCATGATCGGGCTGGCCAGATTGCTGGGCCGCATCATCATGCCCACCAGCCGTGCACAAGCGCTCGCTACCGGAGTCCTCATGCGCGGTTTGCGATTGATTCCACCGGCACGCTCCTACCTCGAAGAGCTGAAGATCAAACCGCAGAACGAGTTCGATCGCGGCCTCTTCGTCGAGCGTCGGCGACGTGGTCTGCGCCGCCGGCCGGTTCAACCGAGGACACAGCTAACCCGGGGCGCCATGTTTCCGCAGGCATGGATCCAGCGGGGAAGCGATGGCTGTTGGAGCGACGACGCGCTTGGCCACGGCCTTACGCTGGTTGGGTTCGGCATCGACCCCGAACGGCACTTGGGCTCCTCTGCCGCGGCCTTCACTGCTGCCGGCGGGACCTGCATCCAACTTTGCCATCGTGGTCAGCGAATCCACAGGGGCGAGGGTGAGCACGTGTGGGAGGACATCAGCGGCGCGTTCATACCCGGCGTCGCGCCCGTCGGCTGGGCGGCGGTCGTTCGTCCGGACCGCACCATCCTGCACGAAGGTCCCGTCACCGAAGCCGCGCGCCTCGTCGGCGAGGCACTAGCCCTCCTTGGGGCCGAAGACGCGCAGCCCGGCCGTTCGGAGGAGATGGGCCCACGCGCGACGGCTTCGCGGGCGTCTGCAGCACCGGAGGCGCACCGATGATCTCTTT
>CBFCWN010000177.1:0-4253 GCA_965601515.1 uncultured Myxococcales bacterium
TTCATTGGATGGTGGCCTTTCGACGGCCGCGCTGGAACTTTGCGCTCCAGCACTCCGCCGCACGGGCCCAGGAGCTCGGGAAACCGCTCGTCATCTTGGAGGCGCTGCGGCTCGGCTACCCCTGGGCGAGCGACCGCCTCCATCAGTTCATCCTCGACGGGATGCGAGCACACGCCGACTACTTCGACGCCAAGAACGTCGTCTACCTTCCCTACGTCGAGCCCGAGCTAGGCGCGGGGCGCGGCCTGCTCGCCGCGCTTGCCGAACGAGCGTGTTTGGTCGTGAGCGACGACTACCCGAGCTTCTTCATCCCGAAGATGCATGCGGCCGCGGCCTCGAAGATCGACGCCCGACTGGAAGTGGTCGATGCCAACGGTCTGCTTCCGATGCGAGCGGCCACGAAAGTGTACAGCCGCGCGTTCGATTTTCGACGCTTCCTCCAAAAGACCCTCCCGCCGCACCTCGAACACATGCCGCTCGAAGACCCCCTCAAAGGATTGGCACCGATCGATGCAACCGTGAAGGCAGGGATCCTGAGTCACGTCTCCGCCTGGCCACTCGCGACCGACGACGTACTGGCGGGTGAGACCCTCGACTCCATGCCGCTCGACCACTCTGTCGGCCGGGTCGATTTCGAAGGCGGCTTCGTCGCTGGCGAGCAGCGCATGCACGATTTCCTCGACGGCGCCTATCCCCGATACGGAGAAGATCGAAATCACCCGGACGACGGTTCGAGCAGTGGTCTATCTCCGTGGCTCCACTTCGGACACGTCTCGACACACCACGTGTTTCATGAGATCGCCGCCAACGAAGGCTGGTCGATCGACCGCCTGGCCGCGAAGGTCAACGGCGCTCGCCACGGCTGGTGGGGTATGAGCGAAAACGCCGAAGCCTTTCTCGACGAGCTCATCACCTGGCGCGAGGTCGGCTTCAACATGTGCTCGCTGAACCCCGAGTACGACCGATACGAATCGCTCCCTCAGTGGGCGCGCGACTCCCTCGAGGCACACGAATCGGACCCGCGGCCCCACCTCTACACGCTCGAAGAGCTCGCCGAGTCGAATACCCACGACGAGGTGTGGAACGCGGCTCAAACCGAGCTCCGCGAGACGGGCCGCATGCACAACTACCTGCGAATGCTCTGGGGGAAGCGCATCCTCGAATGGACCCCCACCGCGCGCGACGCGCTCGCGGCCATGGTCGAGCTCAACAACAAGTACGCGGTCGACGGCCGCGACCCGAACAGCTACTCGGGCATCTTCTGGGTTCTCGGTCGCTACGACCGCGCATGGGGCCCGGAGCGCCCCATCTTCGGGAAGATCCGCTACATGAGCTCGGCCAACACGCTCAAGAAGCTTCGGATGAATGACTATCTTGCTCGCTTTGGCGGCCAAGCTACGCTATTTGACGATGCATAGCGAGCGCCGGGGCCATGTCGTTATTCGATGATCCACAAGTCAGGCGAAACGTAGACCGGCTCCCCATCGAGTTCGACGACTACGGCTACGACAAATTCGGCCTCTCGAAGAAGTCACTCATCAAGGCCTACTCGCCGATGGCGTGGATGTATCGGAAGTACCTCAAGGTCACTGCCTTCGGAATGGAGAACGTACCTGCGAAAGGTCGAGCGGTGCTCGTCGCCAACCACTCGGGCGGCCTGGGCGCCGATGCGGCCATGATCTCCACGTCGCTGATCCTCAACGACGAGGCACCCCGCATCGGCCAAGGCATGGCCGAGTACTTCCTGACGCGCTCGCCGTTCGCCCGTCCGATTCTCCGGCAGGTCGGCCACCTGACCGGCCTGCCCGAGCACGGCGAACAGCTGCTTCGAGACGAACGCCTGTTGATGGTGTTCCCAGAGGGCGCCCGGGGTGCGGGCAAGCTCTACAAAGACCGCTACAAACTCCTTCGCTTCGGCACCGGCTTCATGCGCCTCGCTCTGAAGATGAAGGCGCCGATCATTCCGTGCGCGTTCATCGGCGGCGAGGAGTCCTTCCCTCAGCTTTACCACGTGAAGTGGCTCGCCAAGCTCGTGAACGGGCCGTTCGTACCGATTGCACCGCAGCTCGTGCTCTTTCCGCTGCCGGTGGCCTGCCAAGTGTATTACGGAGAACCGATGGTTTTTGAGGGTGACGGGTCTGAGCCCGACCACGTGATTCAGGAGCATATCGAAGACGTTCGCCACTCGATGGAGCGGCTCGTCAGCACCGGCCTCGATGCGCGTCCGCAGGCGTTCATGTTCGACAAGATGCCGGGCCCCGACGAAGAGGACGAAAGACCCGTCTCCAGCCCCGAAACCGAGGCTCGACCGTGAAGATCTTGATCACAGGGATCAGCGGGACACTGGCACGCGGCGTCGCATACCGTCTCGTGCGTCGCGGTCACCAAGTGATCGGTATCGACCGACGCCCCTGGCCGGACGTCCCGGAGGGCGTCGAGATGCACCAGGTGGACATTCGGAAGCGCCCCGCCGAAGACGTGTTTCGCCTCTCGAAGCCAGACGCACTCATCCACATGGCGACGGTGACGCACTTCACGACCGAAACCGAGGAGCGCTACCGCATCAACCTCGGCGGCACCCGGAAGCTGTTCGAGTACTGCCACGAGTACGGAGTGAAGCAGGCGGTCTTCGTCGGACGACACACGGTGTACGGCGCCACGCCGGACTCGCCGCTCTACCATACCGAAGACGAGCCACCACTCGCCGGCGCCGCGTTCAAAGAGCTCGCTGACCTCGTCGCTGCGGACCTCTACGCAGGCAGCGCACTCTGGCGATGGCCCGAGCTCAACACCGCAGTGCTTCGACTCTGCTACTTCCTTGGCCCGAGCCGTGGCGGGACGCTCGCAGGGTTTCTCTCGAAGAGCCGTGTGCCGATGGTTCTCGGCTTCGATCCGCTCTACCAGCTCATGCACGAGTGGGACGCCGAAGAAGCCATCACGCTCGCCGTCGAGAAACAGCTTCGGGGTGTGTACAACGTCGCGGGCCCACCGCCGGTTCCCCTTTCTGTCGTCTGCCAGGCGACGGGCAAGCGGGCCGTGCCCATCCCCGAGCCGCTCTACTCGGGGGTCATCGGCCGCTTCGGCTTCCCGTACTTGCCCCGAAGCGCCGTGGCGCACGTGAAGTATCCCATCGTCATCGACAACACCGCGTTCGTCGAAGCGACTGGCTTCGAACCTCGGTACAGCGCGAAGCAGACGATGGAAGGCTTTCGCTGGAACTAGCGGCTGGGCGTCTCCGGACAGCCCTGTTCGATGCGCCGTTCCGGACTCAGTCGTTCGCACACCGCGTCGCGACAGGCAGCCTCGTTGTACCCATCTCCGGGCGCGCAAGCTGCGTAGTGGCCCTCGGACTCTCCCTCGAACGCAGAATGAATCGGCACCTCGTCGTCCAAAAGCGCATCGACGAAGTCGTGGATATTCGTGTCGCCGATCTCGCTGCCGAGCCAGGCCAAGCTTCCGAAGTCGGTGAGGTATAAGGTGAGCGCGTCTTCAAGCGGCAACTCTTCGAGCCCGGGAACCGTCACGCAGTGACTGTTGTTCGTCTCCCGATAGAAGGGGATGAAGTAGCCGAAGTTCGGTTTCGTCTCGGCAAGGCTCGTGAAGAGGTCGATGTCGTCCCAAAAGAGCGTGTGCACGGCGTTGCGATCGAGCCAGTTGTACTGGTCGAGACCGAGCCCGGGGCCTTCGTACAAGACGATCTCGTCGATATACCGAGTGTAGAACCGCTCGTACGAGTAGAGGGAGAAGCTGTAGTCCATGCGAAAGACGGTCAGAGCAAGACGGTCGTCGGGAAACTCGTCGGCGAGCACCGCGGACAGCTGACCAAAGTCTTCGCGAAGCACCGCAGCCTGCGGAACCGAGTCGATGAGCGCGTCGAGCCCCCAGGACTCACGGATCGTGTCGTAGAGCGGACCCGAGCGCGACGTCGGTTCGTTGGAGGGAAACGCCGGCCCGGAGTCGTCTAGCAGGTAACCCTTTTCCACTCCCTGAATGCCCGTGCGCAAGAAGTAGTAGTTCGAGAGCGCCCCTACGCCCCCGGCGCTGCAACCTCCGACGAACATTTTCGGTACGCGGTCGAACATTCCGTCGAGCATGTCGATCATCGCGAGCATGTTCAGGTGCCCGACGTGGCGATACTCGAGATCCGGCTCTCCTTCGTTGGGGTTCTCGTAAATCGCCACCCGATCTCCCGAATAGGTATCCCCGGTGCAGTAGGGCACGAAGACCTTGTTCCAGTCCGCCATGGGGCTCAC
>CBFCWN010000178.1:0-4228 GCA_965601515.1 uncultured Myxococcales bacterium
CAGTACGGCGACGTGCTGTACATCGGCAGCCTGACCGAGCCGGCCTTTGGGCGATTCGATCTGAGCACGCTAGACTAGGCGCATTGTGGAGGGCGGCCCGCGGGGTGGCCCTCATCCCCAATCATCCGCGACCGCCGGATGGGAGTAACTTGCATCATGCGACATTGGCTTATCGCGTCCCTGTTCGTAGGTGGCGCACTTGGTTGCTCGAGCAGCTCGAGCTCGACCCCGACCGCAAGCGGCGTTCAAATCGTTGGCCTCGAAGACGGAACGGTCGAGGTGACTGCGCAAGGGCGGCAGATCTTCGCGCTCGCAGGCACGGGACCCGTCGCACGCACGTTTCGCGAGGAGACATCCGGCGTCGGAGTCATCGAGTTCGAACGGAGCGACGAGGTTGCATACCCGCTTTCCGTCGAGTCGGTCACGAACGAGAACAACCGCGTCACCGTCGAGTACGTGGGCGAGGATCGAACCGCGACTCTCACGGCCGTGGTGCTTGACGAGGAAGTCAGCGAGTTCAGGCTCGCGTTTGAGGGGGAGGCCGACTCCGTCGCAGTCGGCGTTCGCTGCGACGAGGTGGGAACCTTTCACGGATTCGGGGAGCAGTACAACGCAACCAACCAGCGCGGCGAAGTGTTCGAGCTCTACGTCAATGAGCAGGGCAATGGCCGCGCCGGAGGAGGTGAAGTCAACGAGGGCAACGAACACACGACGTACTTCCCGATGCCGTACTACATCGACGCCCGTGGTTTTGGTGCGCTCTTCGTCACCAATCGTCGCGTCAACGTAGACCTCTGCGCCTCGGACACTGGCATTGCCTGGTTCGAAGTCGTGACGGGTGGCGAGATTCGCTGGCGTGTGTTTCACGGACCCACATCGCTCGACGTGATCCGCCAGCTCGGCGACCTCGTAGGGCGCCCGGGAGCGCCACCGCCGTGGGCCTACCAGCTCTGGCTCGGGTCGCAGGGCGGAAGGGACGTCGTGCTCGCGGAGGTCGATGAGCTCGAGGCGGCCGGTGTCCCGGCTTCCGCACTTTGGGTGCAAGACTGGACCGGAATTCGGCCGAACATCGAGGGAGGCTTTGGCGTGCAGTATCTCTGGGAGCCGAAGGAGACCTGCAGTGGACCCGAGGACGTTTGCTATCCCGAGTTCGGGAACATGGTCGCCGGGCTACACGACCGCGGCTACAAGTTCCTCACATACGTAAACCCGTTCATCGTCGATCCGGCGAGCATTGGGATTGAAGATCCGGAACGCTTCGAGCCCCGCTTCAATGCGATGGCGGAGGGAGGCCTCCTCGTCCGAGACGACGAGGGAGACACCTACATTGCTCGGACCGACGCAAATATCCCTCAGCAGAACGGGCACCCCGACTTCTCGCGAGAGGAAACCGTAGACTTCATTCGTGAGTCGCTCGCCAGAATCGTGACGACCTACGACGTCGACGGATGGATGGCCGACTTCGGCGAATACCTGCCGTTCGATTCGGTCCATTTCGACGGCAGCTCGGCGGACGAACGTCGCAACACGTTCCCAGTCGACTGGCACCGAGTCGTCCGCGAGGCTCTGGAGCAGGTTCGACCCGACGGTGACTGGGCCTCGATCGCACGATCGGGCTTCACCGGCGTTCAAGCGCATGCGCAGATTCACTGGGTTGGCGACCAACAGACCGACTGGGGTGAGCTCGACGGTCTGCCGACCGTGACGCCGGCGCTCATCAACTTGGGTTTGGCGGGTCAGCCGTTCGTCTCTCTCGACATCGCCGGCTTTTCGGTAGGCGCAGGCCCCAGCACGAAGGAGCTCTACTTTCGCTGGACGGAGCTAGGGGCGTTCGCACCCGTCATGCGCACCCACCAGGGCGCGGACAAGCTCAACAACTGGAATTGGAACAGCGACCAGGAGACCATCGACCATGTTCGAAAGTTTGCGTTCGTACACTGCGCACTTTCCGACGACTTCCAGGCGCTCGCAGAAGAGGCCACCACCACGGGTGCGCCCATCCTGCGGCACATGATGCTGGTCTTCCCCGACGACACGGAAACATGGGACCTGAGCGATCAGTTCATGATCGGCGATTCGCTGCTCGTCGCCCCCGTCGTCGCCGAAGGCGCGACGACGAAGTCCGTCTACTTTCCGGAGGGCACATGGTACGACGCCTGGACGGGCGAGTCCCTCGAGGGGGGTGCGCGAATCGAAGTGTCTGCGCCGCTCGGAAGCCCGCCGGTGTACTCGTTTGGCGAAGACCGCACCGACATCCGAGAATGGAACATGCTGTCTTTCAACGACTGCAGGTGATCCGTGCGAGAGCTGGGCATCGTCGTCGCACTCATCGTCTTGATGCTTCTCGTGAGCGCGATGTGGGTGACGCCTTGGGAGTCTCTCTATCGGGCTGGCATCTGGCTGACCGTCGCCGGATTCGTCGTAGGGGTCCCCACAGGTTTCATCTACCACGTACGGCTCTACCAAGTTCTTCATCCGCGCGGAGAGCTGCCGAAGGGCTGGTACTGGCGACCGATCCAATACAACCGCCAGCTTCGACCCGACGAGCGGCCCGGCGTGATGGCGTGGTGCTACGTCGGCGCCGCCGGCTTCGCGGTGATCTGCCTCGGCCTCCTAACGATGGTCGGCGGAATCGCGATGGCGGTCGGCAAAGGCTAGGACGTGGACCGTCGCGTCGCCGCTCTAGCCTATTCGTGCGACCGTTTGCAGCGTCGCTTTCGATCGGTTCAGCGTGTAGAAGTGGATGCCCGGAGCGCCCTCGCGGATCAGCTCGCCGCACTGTTCCGCTGCGAAGCGTACGCCGGCGTCCAGTGAGGCAGCGTCGTCGCCTTCCGCCGCGCGAAGCGCATCCTCGAGCTTCTGAGGCACGCTCGTTCCTGGCGAGAGAGACGCGATGCGCTGAAGGTTGGTGAGGTTCAACACGGGCATGATTCCCGGCACCACCGGGACGTCGATGCCCTTGGCGCGAATCCGCTCGACAAAGCTCCAGTACCTAGCGTTGTCGAAGAAGAGCTGAGTGATCAGAAACTCGGCGCCCGCATCGACCTTCCTTCGAAGGTTGTCGATGTCGGCCTCGAGCGTCGGCGCCTCGTGGTGCTTTTCCGGATAGCAGGCTCCCCCAATTCCCATCGAGAAATTTTCTCGAATGAACGACGTCAGTTCATCGGCATGCCGAAAGCCTCCCTCGACGGGCTTCCAGTCGCTCGCGCCTTTCGGAGGGTCGCCGCGGAGCGCGAGGATGTTGTCGATTCCCTCCTCCTTCATGTGCTGCAGCGTGTCGCGAAGCTCTCCCTGGGTGGTGCCGGTACACACCACGTGGGCCATCGCCGTAATGCCGAAACGCCGCTGGACCTCGATCGCGAGATCGGCCGTGCGCTCGCGGGTGGTTCCAGCGGCTCCACACGTAATCGACGCGAAGCTCGGCTCGATGGCCTTCAGCCGCTCGATGGCTCGAAAGAGCGCGGCTCTGCCCGCGTCGTTTTTGGGTGTGAAGAATTCGAGCGAGAACACGGGAGACTCTTTCGCTCGATACGCGTCGACGATCCGCATAGGCCTGGCTCTATAAGGGCAAGTCCCGTGGTTGAGCAAGACGGCGCGCTCCCCATACGACCAAGCATGCGATCCACCACACATGATCGGTCGAGGAAGGTGCAGTTTCGCATCCGCTGCCGGCGTCCATTTGCGCAGTGTCGAGGGGGTTGGCGCCGTCCGAGGGGACTTCGGATTCCGTGGGGTCCACCATTGGCTCCATCGGTGCTGGCGACTCTGGTGGATCTGGCGGCTCTGGCGGGTCGGTCGCGTCGGCTTCTCGAAGGATCAGATCCGCGCACTGGTAGTAGATGTCGTTTCCGGGAGTCGTGTAGGGAGGCTTGTCGTACATCACCTGAATGACCTGAAGCGTGCAGTTGTCGCAGGTCACGTCGGGCAGAGTGATCTCGACTCCGTAGCCCGACTCCCGCGTGTCCTCGATACCATCGAGTAGAACCGCCTCGTTCGAGTACATCTCCGTCATCGTCCGAGGGTCGACGAAGTCGTCGTCGCCGTCCTCATCGAACGCGATGCGATAGTGCCCAGGATGCTGAACGTACTCGACCCATTGAATCTCGATGGTCTCGCCCGGTTCGAAGACACTGACGTTGTCGCTGCGCTCGCCGCCCTCGACTCCGCAGGGGCCGGTTTTCAGCACGTCAGGCCCGTAGCGAGAGACCGGCGAAATCAGGTCCAGATG
>CBFCWN010000179.1:0-4216 GCA_965601515.1 uncultured Myxococcales bacterium
ACCCGCGCGTTTTGCCGCTAACGGAAGACTGCACACCCCCTCTCCTCGACTAAGCTCCCGGGGATGCCCACCGGGACCGGCGAAGTCGTCCTCTCCGCGCGTGACCTCACGAAGGTCTATCAGATGGGCGAAGTCGAGGTGCACGCACTTCGCGGCGTCGACATCGACCTGCACTCGGGGGAGTTTCTCGTGCTGCTCGGCGCATCGGGGAGCGGGAAGTCCACGCTGCTCAACATCCTCGGCGGTCTCGACACGGCAACGTCCGGCACGGTGACCTATCGCGGGCAGAGCCTCACCCACGCCGATGACGAAGAGCTCACGGAGTATCGTCGCGCACACGTGGGGTTCGTATTTCAGTTCTACAACTTGATTCCCTCGCTCACCGCCGAGGAGAACGTACGGCTCGTTGCGGACATCGCCGAGGACCCGATGGAGCCCGACGCCGCGCTCGAGCTGGTTGGACTCGGCCCGCGGAAGGACCACTTTCCAAGTCAACTTTCAGGAGGCGAGCAGCAGCGCGTCGCCATCGCACGCGCCGTCTGCAAGCAACCCGACGTTCTTCTATGCGACGAGCCAACCGGCGCGCTCGATTTTCGAACCGGCATCCTGGTACTCGAGACACTCGAACGTGTGAACCGAGAGCTGGGCACCACGACCGCGGTGATCACTCACAACGTTCCGATCGCGCAGATGGCCAACACGGTCGTCGAGCTAGTGGACGGTAAGGTCAGCAAGGTCGAACACAACGAATCACGCATCGACCCGAACGAGCTTCGCTGGTAGCGATGGACGTCATCGACCGAAAACTGCTCCGTGACCTCTCCCAGCTTCGAGGGCAGGTGATCACGATTAGCCTCGTCGTCGCGGCAGGCGTCGCCTCGTTCGTGACCCTGCAAGGCACCTTCACCTCGCTCGAATCATCGAAGTCCGCGTACTACGAGCGCCAGCGTTTCGCAGATGTCTTCGCGCAGCTCAAGCGAGCGCCGTACCATATCGTCCACGATCTCGAGGCCCTCGAAGGCGTCTCCGAAGTCGACGCGCGCATCGCCGATGCCGTCATGGTCCCGATCGAAACGCTTCGAGAGCCTGCGACCGGGCTCGTCGTGTCACTCCCCGATCACGAGTCCCCTCGGCTCAATCAAGTGCACATCGTTGAGGGCGCCATGCCCGAGCCCGGCCGTCCAGACGACGCGCTCGTGCTCGAATCTTTCGTGCGGAGCCACGACCTGAAGGTGGGTGACACCGTGCCCGTCGTCATCAACGGCACCATTCGCCCAATCCGGATCACGGGCGTTGCGATGTCCCCGGAGCACGTGTTCCCGATGCCGACAACCGGCATCTTCAGCGACGAAAAACGTTTTGCAGTCTTCTGGATGCGTGAGTCGGTGATGGCAGCGGCCTTCGACATGACCAATGCGTTCAACGATGTCGCGATCCGACTGCAACCTGGCGCCTCGCTGGAAGCGGTCCTCGTGGCCGTCGATCGGGTGCTCGAACCGTATGGCGGCGTGGGTGCGTTTGGCCGGAAAGACCAAGTCTCGAACAGTATCCTCGAGGGTGAGCTTTCTCAGCTCGAGACGATGGCCACCGTCGCCCCGATGATCTTCCTCGGCGTTGCCGCATTCTTACTCAATGTGGTTCTGTCGCGCCTCGTGCTCCTTCAGCGCTCGCAGATCGCAACGATGAAAGCGGTCGGCTACGGCAAACGCGAGATCGGGTTTCACTACGTCAAGCTCGTATGCCTGATCGCGCTCGGGGGATCGGCCGTTGGCATCGCGCTGGGCGCGTATCTCGGAGACGGGATGACGGAGATGTACACCACGTACTTCAAGTTCCCGGTTATCGCGTTCGAGCTCGACCCGCGCGTCGTGTCGGTTGCGGTCGCGGTGAGCCTGGTAGCGGGTGTTGTTGGGGCGATCGCGGCAGCGACTCGAGTTGCCAACCTGCCTCCCGCTGAGGCCATGCGACCAGCCGCGCCCCCAAACTACAGCTCGAGCATCTTGGATGCGATCGGGATCAATCGCGTCGTCCCGCCGGCAGCTCGGATGATCGTCCGCGAGATCGAGCGCCAGCCGCTCCGAACGACGCTTTCGGTGATTGGCATTTCCTTCGCCGTTGCGATCATGGTGATCGCTCGGGTGTCGTCCGATGCGATGACGCTTCTTGTCGACATGCAGTTTCAGCAAGCCTGGCGTGAGGACGTGATGGTCAGCTTCCTCGACCCGCTGTCCGACCGCGCCGTTCGAGAACTCGATCACCTGCCCGGCGTCGTCTACGCGGAAGGCATCCGCACCATCCCGGTTCGATTCGTGAACGATGGGCGGAAGCGAGAAAGCGCGATTTTCGGCTATCCCGAGGGTTCGCGCCTGCGACGCGTCGTCGACGTCGACCAGCGCGAGATTCGGGTTCCGAGCAACGGGGTGATGCTCACGGCGAAGCTCGCCGAGATCCTCGGGGTCGATGTGGGCCAAAACGTACGCGTCGAGATGCTCGAAGGAGACCGACGTGCACTTTCGCTACGTGTCTCGGCGCTCGCGGCTGAACCTTTCGGTCTTCAAGGTCACATGCATATGGACGCGCTCGAAAAAGCGTTCGGCGAAAAGGGCACGGCCTCGATGGCGCTGCTCCGCATCGACCCAAAGGAGTACGCAAAGACCGAGCCCAAGCTCAAAGAGCGCCCCCACATCGGCGGCGTGCTTCGCAAGCAAACGATCATCGATCAGTTCAGCGCGCAGACCGCCGACATGATGTTGATCATGTCGCTCATCCTCACGCTCTTCGCCGCGACGATCGCCGTGGGGGTCGTGTACAACAACGCCCGAGTCGCGTTGTCGATGCGGAGTCGCGACCTCGCGAGCCTACGCGTGCTTGGCTTCCGTAGGGCGGAGATCTCTGCGGTGCTTCTAGGCGAGCTTGCCATCCAAGTGCTGTTGGCGATTCCCATCGGAATGGTGATAGGAACGTGGATGGCGGACGCGATGATGAACATGGCCGACCCAGAGCAATATCGCCTGCCGGTTCGGCTATCTTCGATGACCTACGCGTACGCAGCCGGAACGACGATCCTCGCAGGAGCGGTGAGCGCCCTGCTCGTTCGACGAAAGCTCGATAAGCTCGACCTCATCGGGGTATTGAAGACGAGAGAGTAGATGAGCACACCCGAAAAGAAGAAGACTCGGAAGAAGCGCGTGCGGTGGCTGAGCATTGCGGTCGGTCTGCTGGTGCTTGGGCTTTTCGTCGCCGCGATCATGCCGAAGCGACTCCAGGTCGACATGGTGAGCGTCGAGCGAGGCGACCTGCTCGTTACCGTCGACGAAGACGGTCAGACACGCGTGAAGGATCGCTACGTGGTCGATGCGCCTCTCGACGGTCACGTCGGCCGCATCGATTTGCGCGCCGGAGACCCCGTCGAAGAGGGCGCTGTCGTCGCGCGCATCGTTCCCCTGAACCCGCCGCTTCTCGATGCACGAACCAAGGCCGAAGCGCGTGCAAGGCTAGAGGCCGCAAAAGCCGCGAAGCGCCAGGCGCTGTCCGCGATTTCGCGTGCCGAGTCCTCGATGCAGCTCGCTTCCCTCGAAGCGGAACGCCAGGCCGCTCTTGGTCCGAGCGGCGCCACGTCGATTCAAGCGATCGAGCAGGCGGAGTACGACCTTCGCGGAAAACGTGAAGCGCTCACGTCTGCGCGTTTCGCGGCACGTGTCGCTGAGCATGAAGCGCGGGTTGCAGAGGCGGCGCTCGGTCGACTTGGCCCGCAGGGAGTCAAAGGCGATGAGCAGATGGACGTGTTCGCGCCGGTCGCAGGCCAGGTGCTCAACGTGTACCGGAAAAGTGAGGGCGTCGTTCGTTCGGGGGCACACCTCATCGAGGTGGGCGACCCACAGGCTCTCGAGATCGTCGTCGACGTACTGACGAGTGACGCCGTCGGAATTCGCCGCGGCGCGGTCACGATCATCGACCGATGGGGAGGTAAAACCCCGCTTCGCGCCCACGTTCGGACCGTCGAGCCTTCCGCGTTCACGCGCGTATCCGCACTCGGCGTCGACGAACAGCGCGTCAACGTGATCATTGACCTCGACGATCCACCCGAGGTCTGGTCCGAGCTTGGCGACGGCTACCGTGTCGAGGCGCGCATCGTCGTTGAGCAAGCCAAGGAGGTCATCAAGGTCGACGATAGCGCGGTATTTCGTCACGGTGATGGCTGGGCCGTTTACCGCGT
>CBFCWN010000180.1:0-4187 GCA_965601515.1 uncultured Myxococcales bacterium
CTCCCGTTGCGGTGCCCTTCAAGCGCCATCGGACGAAGACGGTATCTCCGTCACCTGCGATCTTATCGACCTCGATTTGGCAGTCGGGGACCGCGGCAAAGAGCTCCTCGAAATATCCGCGGACCTCTGCCCGCCCGTGAAACGTCGCGAACGGCCAGTGGTTCACGATGTCGTGCGCCCAGTACTCCCAGAGGGCGTCGAGATCCCGTTGGTTGAGTGTTTCGAAGAGCGCGCGCACCAATTCGACTGGCTCGGTCGCGGCGAACGCGGGGTCGCTCGTGGTCGTCATTGAAAACCCTGTCTAGTGCGTCTAGCCTATCACGCAGCTCAGCCCGGCAGAGCACCGCTGATGACGAATTTTGGATTCTGGACGCTCACGTTTCTCGTGATCGCGAACATGATCGGTGCTGGCGTCTTCACGACTTCCGGTTTCTCGTTAGCCGACCTTGGTTCCGCTCATCTGGTCGTTCTCGCATGGGCGGTCGGCGGCATCATCGCCATGGCCGGTGCGTTTAGCTACGGCCTGCTCACGAAGGCGATGCCGGAATCGGGTGGCGAGTACCTATTTCTGTCGCGAGCCGCTCATCCCCTGCTCGGCTTCATTGCAGGCTGGGTGTCGTTGATCGCCGGCTTTTCGGGAGCCATTGCCTTTTCGGCCACCGCGTTCGAAAGCTACGTGCTGCCTCCCGGAAGTCGTCCCGAATGGGTGCCGGCTCGTGCCGTGGCGATCGCTTCGATTGTCGCTGCGGGATTCTTCCACGGACTCCATCCACGCTCCGGAGCCAGGATTCAAAACGCAGTGGTGGTGCTCAAGCTTGGGCTTCTTCTGGCGCTCCTCGGCTTTGCGGGTTCGAGGTTGGTCGGCGGTGACTGGCCGGAAGCCGTCCATGAGGCCGGCAACCAGACGGGCTGGGCCCTAGGGAGCGCCTTTGCGGGAAGTCTCGTGTGGATCTCCTTGAGCTACTCGGGGTTCAACGCGGCGGTGTACGTTGCTGGTGAGGTCGATCGGGCCAGCCATGTGGTCCCTCGGGCGCTTCTCGCCGGAACGGGCATCGTGGTCGTTTTGTATGTGCTGCTGAATGCCGTCTTCGTGTACTCGGCGCCGAGCGATTCCCTTGCGGGCCGTGAAGACGTCGCCGCGATCGCAGCGAGGTCGCTCGGCGGTCAGCCTTTCGAGACCTTCGTTCGTTGGACGGTTGCCGCGTGCCTGCTGACCTCGGTGTTCAGCATGATCATGGCCGCGCCCCGGGTGTACGCGAAGATGGCTGACGACGGCCTATTGCCGACGTGGCTGCGGTTTCAAACCGGCAGACCGTTCGCCGCAACGATGGTTCAGGTGGTGGTGGCCGTTGCGCTGGTTCTCGTGTCGAGCCTTCAGGGCCTGTTGTCCTATCTCGGCCTAACGCTGTCGATTTCAGCTGCGTGCTCAGTCTGCTGCCTGTTTCTTCCCGGCGTACGGACAAAGCCCTTGCTACACCCCAGCTCGGTGCCGCCCGCGGTCTACGTGATCGGCACCCTCGTCGCCGCCACCTGGATGGTCGCGGCCGATCCATGGCAACTCGTGGGCACCGCACTGACGTTCGCGGTGGGCGCGGTCGCGTACGCGCTAGCGAAGTGAAGCAAGGCGCGCCGTTACTGGCTCCAGCGGTAGGACTCGAACCGTCTTGGGATCACCCTCTTTCGGACGATTCACTGCGCCGAGCGCCACACGAATCAGCTCGAGGTCCCCGGTGTCCTTCCACGGCGCAAAACCCGGATGGAAGTAACGGAACGCCTGCCTGCCGAGCCGCCATCCGTACCCAGGCGAGATCGCCATGAAGCGAAGGAGCTCCAGGCGCTGCGCGACGGCGCGGTCGGACTCGCCGGCCAGTAGTCGCTTCATCACGTCGTAGATGCTTCCAAGCAGAAGCCGCGCCGCATCGGCGAACGCACGCGCTCGTACGAGACGATGGGAAGGACCGTCTCCGAAGAGGTGCACGTAGACGTCATGCGCGACCGACTGATGCTCCATCTCCTCGGCCGCGTGCCACAAAAACAGACGCTTCACCTCCGCGTCCATCCCCTCGGTCACGCGCGGGTCTTCGAGCAGCGCGTGACTCATGGCGTAGATCAAATGCTCTCCCGCAATCATCAGCGCCACGGCGGCCGGCCCGTCGACGCGCGCGACGTAGTCATCGAAGATTCGGTCGAGCTCCGCGTTCACGCCTTCGATGTCGTAGCCGAGCTCTAAAAGACGAGCATTAAACCTCCGATGTTCGCGCGTGTGCAGCGCCTCCTGCGCGACGAGCGCCTTGAGGTCTTTGAGCAGACGTTCGTCGCGGATCTCGTCACGCACGTCCCGGGCGACGCGCATCAAAATGCGTTCGGTGGACGGCGCCATCACCGACAGCGCATTCCAGAAGTGGCTGAGGTACGGGTTGTTCCGGTGGTGCACGGCGGGGCTATCGGTGAAGTCGAACCGGATGTTTCGTCGGATTTCGATATCGACGGGTGCGGTCGAGGCGCTTGCAATCATGGTCTTCATTCCTCTTTTGTGGGAATCGGAGAGTCGGTGCGCGGTTCGAGGGTGGCGTAGGCCACGTGGGTTTCGATGAGCCGCCCAATGGAACGGAGGCGCACTCGCAGCAGCTTGCGGTCCGACTCCAGGTGAAAAGCGAGCGCGGCGGCTTGCACCAGGCCAAGGACTTGCTCGGCGAGCAAGTCGACGTCGGCAACCTCACCGGCGGCTGCACGGATGCCCCCCGCGATGACCTCCCGCGCACGCTGATAGATACGCCGCAGCGAGGCTTCAATCTCCGTAGAGCGGTCCGCGCCGTCGAGCTGCACCGAGAGGAGCAGCTTGATCGGGCGAGTCGGATCCTCGATCATGGCCTGCCAACCATCCACAGCCGCGCCGAGCCGCACGGCGATTTCACCCCCCGCGGGTTGGCTGGCTTCGAGCTGGTCCAACCACCCCTCGGCGACGGTCTCGACGACCGCTCCCAGCAGCCCTTCTTTGCTTCCGAAGTGGTAGTAGATCGCCGGCGGCTTCACCCCGGCTCGCTCGCAGATCTGGCTGATCGTCATCCCAGAAGGACCGGATTCGGCCGCCAGCTCGAGCCCCGCCTGGAGGATTCGGGCTCGTCCGGGCTGGGGTCGGACGCGGGCTGTGTTGGCTGACGGACGCATATAGCTATCCCTACATACACACCCGGCCAGAAGAGTCAAGCCGAGGGCGGCCCCGGCTTGAGCGCCCATCGTCGGCCATGACCCCGAGGAAGGTCGGCGCCTCTCAAGCGCCATCCGCCGAATCCTCCGTCATCTCGGTCTTCCCTCAGACCCAGTCCAGCTCGCCGCTGCCCGGGCACCCCCTGAGCTCGACGACGCCTGGGCTTGTTGACCGCGCTCGCTCCCGAGAACAAGGTCTCACCACGGAGGAACCTCGATGTCTCAGGATACCGCTGCGCTGGAAAAAGAGCTGAACGACATGATCGCGTCCGGACAGGCCATGGAAGCCTTCGAGAAGTTTTACGCGGACGACGTCGTGATGAAGGAGAACAATCAGGGAGCCCGCGAGGGTAAGGAGGCCTGCCGCCAGTATGAGCAGGAATTCTTCGGCAACGTGGCCGAGTTCCACGAGGGGAGCTTCCAGGGCGGCGCCGTCCAGGGCGACCGGTCGTACTCCGAGTGGGTCTTCGACGTGACCTTCAAGGACGGAAGCCGCATGCGCAATCACCAGGTCGCGGCCCGGAGGTGGAAGGACGGCAAGGTGGTCTTCGAGCAGTTCTTCTACGAGCCGAACATCACAGCGGGAGGCTGAGGTCCGCACCCCCCCTGTCCGAGCGAATGCGTTAGGGTGGACCTTCGCCGATGTTGCGCGCCTACCTGACACCTCTCGACCGCCGCGCCATCATCGGTCAGCTCGCCGGCCTCGTTCGGATGATGGGTTGGCTGCTAGTCCTTCCCGCAAGCATCGCGTGGATTTGGGACGAGTTGAGCGTCGCGGGCGTACTGACGGGTCTCAGCGCGGCCGGCTTGGTGTTCGGACACTGGGGACGGTCGCTCGAACCGAAGAACCTGCACCTGCGCGAGGCCTTCGTCGTCACTGCCCTTGCCTACCCGATCTTCGCCTTGTCGACCGCTCTCGCGTTTCTTCCGTCCACGTCATTCATCGATGGCTTCTTCGAGAGCATGTCCGGATTCACGAC
>CBFCWN010000181.1:0-4149 GCA_965601515.1 uncultured Myxococcales bacterium
CGATTCGCGAGGGCGGCCGCACCATCGGCGCGGGTGTCATCTCGAAGATCGTCGAGTAGGTCGGGGTGGACGCTCAGCGGGCGGGGACCCCGAAAGGAATCAAGTAGACATGGCAGCAGCGAACAAGATCCGTATCCGGCTCAAGGCCTACGACCACCGGTTGTTGGACCAATCGGCATCGGAAATCGTCGACACGGCGAAGCGCACGGGTGCGCGAGTCGCGGGTCCGATTCCGCTGCCGACACGCATCAACAAGTACACGGTGCTGCGTGGTCCCCACATCGATAAGAAGTCGCGGGAGCAGTTCGAGATTCGCACGCACAAGCGGCTTCTCGACATTCTCGATCCCACTCAGCAGACACTCGACGCCCTGATGAAACTCGACCTTTCGGCGGGCGTCGACGTGGAGATCAAGTCGTAAGGCGGTAGGCATGCCCAAGGTCAAGGTTCATAACTTGAGCGGAAACGCCGTCGGAGAGATCGAGCTCTCCGATGCGGTCTTCGATGCGACCGTGAACGAGGCCGTCCTCTACGACGTTCTCAAGGCTCAGCTCGCAAGCAAGCGCAAGGGCGCGGCATCGGCACAGACGCGTGCCGAGGTCACTGCGACCAAGCGCAAGATGTACAAGCAGAAGGGCACCGGTAACGCCCGTCACGGCTCTCGTCGCGCTCCGATCTTCGTCGGTGGCGGTACCGTGCACGGTCCGAAGCCGCGAGACTTCGGCTACCGCCCACCGCGAAAGATGCGGCTTGGCGCGCTCAAGGGCGCCCTCAGCCTCAAGGTTCGCGAGGGTCAGGTTCGGATCGTGCAGGACTTCGAGCTCGACGAGATCAAGACCAAGAAGCTGGTCGAGGTGCTCGGCAACCTCGAGGTCGGCAAGGGCGCGCTCATCGTCGACGCGAAGGGCAACGACAAGCTGCGCCTCAGCGCTCGGAACCTCCAGAACCACTCGGTTCTTCCGCCCGAGGGCGTCAACCTCTACGACCTGCTCCGCCACGAGCACCTCGTGCTCACGCAGAGCGCGGTACAGGCGCTGGAAGAGAGGTGTCAGTGATGCGCGTCGAAGACATCATCAGGCGGCCGCTCTACCTCACGGAAAAGGGCGCCAAGCTGCGGGAAGAAGAAAACAAGTACACGTTCGAGGTCAATCTCGACGCGAACAAGGTGCAAATCAAAGACGCTGTCGAGACGCTCTTCAAAGTGACCGTCGACGACGTGCACACCCTGGTGATGCGAGGCCACATGCGACGCATGGGGCGTACGTACGCCAAAACCCGAAACTGGAAGAAGGCGATTGTCACCGTTCGTGACGGCGACACCATCGACTTCTTCGAGGGTGTCTGATCATGGCAATCCGTAAGTTCAAACCCACGTCGCCGTCTCGCCGCTTTTACGAAGCGCCGGACTTCGACATGATCACGCGCGGGAAGCCGGAAAAGAATCTCCTCGACGCGAAGAAGCAGACTGCCGGTCGCAACAACCAGGGGCGCATCACCTCGCGCTTCCGCGGTGGCGGCCACAAGCAGCGTTACCGCAAGATCGACTTCAAGCGAAACAAGGTCGGCGTTCCGGCTACGGTGAAGGCGATCGAATACGATCCGAACCGGTCGGCCCGTATTGCGCTGCTTCACTACGCTGACGGCGAGAAGGCCTACATCCTGGCTCCGGACGGGCTCGAGGTGGGCGCGCAGGTCGTGTCCTCGAAGAAGGCCGACGTGAAGCCCGGCAACGCCATGCGCCTTCGCGACATGCCGCTCGGCACGATGATTCACGCCATCGAGCTGAAGATCGGCAAGGGCGCGCAGCTGGTTCGCTCCGCGGGAACGGCGGCGCAGCTCATGGCGAAGGACGGGGACTACGCCCAGGTTCGTTTGCCTTCCGGCGAGGTTCGCCTGATTCATCTCAACTGTCGCGCGAGCGTCGGCCAGGTCAGCAACTCGCAGCATGCGCGACTGACCCTCGGCAAGGCGGGCCGCAGCCGTTGGCTCGGTCGTCGCCCTCACAACCGCGGCACCACCATGAACCCGGTCGACCACCCGATGGGCGGTGGTGAGGGTCGCACTGCAGGCGGCCGCCACCCCTGCTCGCCGTGGGGCCAGCTCAGCAAGGGCCTCAAGACCAGGAAGAACAAGGCGACCGACAAGTACATCGTTCGCGGGCGGAAGAAGAAGTAATGGCGCGTTCAATCAAAAAGGGGCCGTTCATCGACGGCCATCTCGAGAAGAAGGTCGAGACCGCAATCAAGACGGGCGACAAGAAGATGATTCGCACGTGGTCTCGCCGGTCCACCATCACTCCCGACTTCGTCGGGCAGACGTTCGCCGTTCACAACGGCCGCAAGTTCATCACGGTGTTCGTCACGGAGAACATGGTCGGTCACAAGCTCGGCGAGTTCGCTCCGACGCGCACGTTCGGCGGCCACGCCTCAGACAGGAAGGGCGGCCGCAAGATCAACCCGCAGACGGGCAAGAGGTAATCATGGAAGCGATTGCAAAAGCGCGTTTTCAGAGGATTTCGCCCCGAAAGGCGCGCGTCGTCCTCAACATGGTTCGCGGCAAGAACGTCGCCGAGGCGCTCAACGAGCTTCGCTTTACGACGAAGTCGGCGGCGCCCATCGTTGCGAAGTGCATCGGCAGCGCCATCGCCAACGCCCAGCAGAAGAACGAAGACCTCAACCTCGACGACCTGTTCGTGAAGATTGCGTTCGCGGACATGGCGCCCAACCAGCACATGCGCCGGTGGCGCCCGCGTGCGCAGGGCCGCGCCACGCGCATCGTCAAGGGAATGAGTCACATCACCGTCGTCGTTAGTGACGGGGAAGAGAGCTAGTCGTGGGTCAGAAAGTACATCCTTACGGGTTCCGTCTCGGCGTCGTGAAGACGTGGAAGTCCAAGTGGTACGAGGACAAGAACTACGCGAAGTGGCTTCACGAGGACCTGAAGCTCAAAGCCGCGATTCGCAAGAAGTTCGCGCACGCCGGTATCGCCGACATCGAGATCGAGCGCGCGGCGAACAAGGCCAAGGTCGTGATTTACACGTCGCGTCCGGGCATCATCATCGGCAAGCGCGGCGCAGGCGTCGAACAGCTCAAGTCGGAGCTTCAGAAGCTCACCCAGAACGAGCTGTTCCTCGACATCCAGGAGGTCCGCAAGGCCGAGACGAACGCTCAGCTCGTTGCGGAGAATATCGCCACGCAGCTCGAGCGACGCGTCGCGTTCCGTCGAGCCATGAAGAAGGCCGTGCAGACTGCGATGAAGTTCGGCGTGAAGGGCATCCGCGTGACGGCGTCGGGTCGACTTGGCGGTGCGGAAATCGCACGCACCGAGTGGTACCGCGAAGGTCGCGTGCCTCTGCACACGCTTCGAGCCGACATCGATTACGGCGAAGTGACCGCACACACGAAGGCCGGCACGGTCGGCATCAAGTGCTGGATCTTCAAGGGCGAACAGCTTCCGCAGCGTCCCGGCGCGGCGGCGGTCGGAGCCCGGACCTGAGGACGAGCCATGCTGCAGCCAAAGAAAACCAAGTTTCGAAAGATGCAGAAGGGCCGCATGCGCGGCAAAGCCTACCGAGGCTCGAGGGTCTCATTCGGTGACTTCGGCCTTCAGGCGCTCGAGCCCGGCCGCATCAGCTCGAGACAGATCGAAGCGGCTCGTATGACGATTCAGCGGAAGGTGAAGCGTCAGGGGCAGCTCTTCATTCGCATCTTCCCCGACAAGCCGATCACCAAGAAGCCCCTCGAAACTCGTATGGGTAAAGGTAAGGGCAGCGTCGAGGGTTGGGTCGCGGTCATCAAGCCGGGGCGCATGCTCTACGAAATTCAGGGCGTGCCCGAGGACCTCGCGCGCGAGGCGTTCGCGCTTGCCGCTCACAAACTCCCCGTGAAGACCACGTTCCGTTCGAGGGAGGCCGACCTATGAAATCCGAAGACATCCGCGGGAACAGTCTCGAAGAGCTCACGGTGCTCGAGGGCGACCTTCGCCGTCAGCTTTGGAAGGCTCGTTTCGACAACCACACCAATCAGCTCGACGACACGAGCTCGATTCAGAAGCTTCGCCGGGATCTGGCCCGAGTGAAAACCATTCTCACCGAACGCCGCGCGGAAGCGGCGACCAAGGAGTAATCCGCCATGAGCACCGCACAGCCAG
>CBFCWN010000182.1:0-4087 GCA_965601515.1 uncultured Myxococcales bacterium
AGCGGTAGCTGCAGCACGTTGTCTCGCGGCCACTGTACCTTCAAACACAGCACCGCCTCGCAGAGCGCGGGCCAGATGCCGTCCGCGTCGGTGTAGACGTCGAGGATGTCGCCGCGCGCGTTGTGGGTGACGCGCTACGGCACGGCAGACATTGACCTCCACGAGCTCCTCGAACACGCCAAAGCTGTAGATGCTCGACAACGTGGCCTTCTGGTTGTGAACGCTCTTGGCGCCGAGCTTGCCGAGGGCTCGGCGCTTTGCTTCGTCGCGCTCGCAGGCGTCCCAGAGGACTGCCAGGACTTCGCGTGGGCGCACGCTGTCGGGCTCGCGCTTCCCCAACCTCGGAGAGATGTGCTGGTGGTACTGGCCGTAGGCGCGCTCCAGCGATCGCATGTCTTTATCGGCCTTGTCGCGCTTCCAGAGCCGTGCCAAGGCATCGAGCGTGTTCACTCGGAGCTGCCGGCTCGACAGCCGCCAGCGAAGCTTCTTCTCACCGACAGCAACGTGCGGGCAGCCCTGTCTCCGCCGCTTCCGAGCCGTGTCTGGCGACACCTTGATGACCTTCGCGAGCTCTTCCGTGGTCAGAAGCTCGCCCGTCGGCCTAGGCTCGCGCTCTTCGATCACATCGCGCACGGCGTCCAGCAACACAGTGCGCAGATCCGACACGGTCAAATCAATGAGACGCCAAAACTGCACGGCTCTCGCTTCGGGCCTTCGTCCCGAGCTCAACCGTGGTTTCCGTGCCCAACGCCTTCGGCTTATTCGCACGCGCGCAGCATCAGTTCATCCTCGAGAGGGCGCTCTTACGACACGTGCGAGTCGTCGGCGTCGGTAGCCGGGGCGCCCGAAGGCGAGGGCTTACCCATCCGGATGAAGTTGACGAAGAAGACCAGCGGCACGATCAGGATGACGACGATTCCGGCTTTGACATCGACCAAGGAGACGAGAACCCCCGCAATCATCACCAACCCAAAGAAGCGAGCGCCCCAAACGAGTCGTCTGCCGAGGCTGGCAGTCTTGGCGTCCTTGTGTGTCTCGGGCATGCGGAGCACGTGCTTCCACTGCCTTTCGAGGAGGGCTACCGCCAGGAGGTTCGTGACGCCGAACACGAGGACACTCCTCCAATCATTCGGTCTTGTCCCCATGACTTGCGTCACGAACGGCAGGAGGGTGATCGGGAAGAGAAACATCAAGTTGAGAACGACGAGCCCTCGGTCCAGTCGTCCGAGACCCGCGAAGAGCAGGCCGTGTTGGGTCCAGTACAGGGCGGTCAACCAGAAGGCGAGGAAGTACACGAGCAGCTGGTGCAGGAGCTTCTCACGCTCCAACGCCGTGGCAGCAGCGTCGAGCGTGACATCCGAGGGCACCTCGATGCCCAGAACCAAGATGGTGATCACGATGGCGAAGACCCCATCGGTGAAGGGGAGCGCCCGTTCGCGCGGAAAGAATCGAGGCAAGGGTTCCATCGGCAGCTGAAAGCCTATACCAAAGACCGGGGGAGTCGGACCAGCCCCAGGGGGGCGCGACGCGGACGATGGGCACTGGATTTACAGAGCGTCGAAAATGCAGCATCTTCCCGCGCGCCGAAAGGAGCGTGAAACTTGAGGTCCAAAACACCGTTGATTCTAGCCATCCTGAGCGTCGCACAGGCGCTGGCTTGTGAGAAGGCGGACGCTCCGACCGCGCCAACTGACGGGCAACCAACCGCTTCGAAGGCGGCTCACGGTGAGCTCGACCGGACCATGCTCCCGATTCCCGAGCCCGAACCGCCGACCTATACCGTTCTCGATGTCCGCGATGCGACGCCACCTCCTCGCTTCGAGGTGCGCGCCCCCGAAGACGCACCCAACGTCCTGCTGGTCCTGGTCGACGACCTCGGTTTCGCAGGCACGAGCGCATTCGGTGGCCCTGTCGACACGCCGACCTTCGATCAGATCGCCAACGCGGGGTTGCGCTACAACAACTTCCACACCACCTCCGTGTGCTCGCCGACGCGGGCGGCCCTCAAGACCGGGCGCAATCACCACGTCGCCAACATGGGCGGGATCATCGAAACGGGCACGGCGTTCCCAGGGAATACCGGGCAGATCCCCAACAATGTGACCGGGGTCGCGGAGATGCTGCGCCTCAATGGCTACAGCACCGGGGCCTTTGGCAAGTGGCACGAGCTCGCCGCCTGGGAAGCGAGCATCTCGGGTACGTTTGACCGCTGGCCGACCCACCGCGGTTTCGACAAGTTCTACGGCTTCCTGGGCGGCGAAACCAACCAATGGGCGCCGTTCATCTATGACGGCGTCCATCCGGTCGAGCTGCCGGACGATCCGAGCTACCACTTCTTGACCGACATGACCGACCAGGCAGTGGCCTGGATCAAGTACCAAAAGGCGTTGACGCCGGACAAGCCCTTCTTCGTTTACTACGCACCGGGCGCGACGCACGCACCGCATCACGTGCCAAAAGAATGGATCGCGCGCTGGAAGGGCAAGTTCGACCAGGGCTGGGACAAGCTGCGCGAGGAGATTCTCGCCCGCCAGATCGAAAAGGGCGTAGTGCCTGATGGAACCCCGCTCGCGCCCAAGCCCGAGGCGATCCCCGAGTGGGGCGAGCTCTCGGCCGACGAGAAACGCCTATTCACACGCCAAGCCGAGGTCTTTGCCGCCTACATCGAGATGACCGACCACGAGATCGGCCGGGTCATCCAGGCCGTCGAGGAGACCGGAGAGCTCGACAACACCCTGATCTTTCTCCTTTACGGCGACAACGGTACCAGCGCCGAGGGTGGCCGCAACGGCATGTTCAGCGAGATGACCTATTTCAACGGAGTGCAAGAGCAGGTCGCCGACATGCTGAAGCATCTCGACAACTGGGGCGGTCCCGAAACCTATCCGCACATGGCCTCGGGCTGGGCCGTTGCGTTCGATACGCCCTACACCTGGACCAAGCAGGTCGCGTCGGACTACGGCGGCACCAAAGTGGGCATGGCCATTCACTGGCCCAAGGGCATTGAAGCAGAAGGCGAGCTTCGCACCCAGTTCCATCACGTGATCGATGTGGCGCCGACCATCCTCGAGGCCGCTGGCCTGCCTGAGCCCAGGGAAGTGAATGGCATCGCGCAACGCCCGATGGATGGGGTAAGCATGGTCTACACCTTCGACGATGCTGCCGCCGAGGATCGGCACGTCACCCAGTACTTCGAGATGTTCGGCAACCGCGCCATGTACCACGACGGCTGGCTCGCGCGGACGATTCACAAGGCCCCTTGGGAGCCAAAGCCTCGCCGGCCGCTTGGCGAAGACATTTGGGAGCTCTTCGACACCCGCACCGATTTCAGCCTGGTGAACGACCTCGGGGACGAGAACCCGGAGAGACTCGCGGAGCTGCAAGACCTGTTCATGCAAGAGGCCGAGAAGAACCACGTGCTGCCAATCGATGATCGCACCGTCGAGCGCGTGAATCCCGCGCTGGCAGGCCGACCCGACCTGATGGCGGGCCGGACCTCACTGGCGCTCGCTGAGGGCATGAGCGGCATGACTGAGAACGTCTTTCTGAACGTCAAGAACAGGTCCAAGACCATTACGGCTGAGGTGGAGGTGCCACGGAAGGGCGCGAACGGCGCCATCCTGGTTCAAGGCGGCCGCTTTGGCGGCTGGGCCCTCTACCTCAAGGACGGGGTGCCCGCCTACGACTACAATTTCCTCGGGCTCGAGCGTTTCACGGTTTCTGCGAAGAAGCGCTTAGCTCCCGGTAAGTCCACGATTCGTTTCGAGTTTGCCTACGACGGCGGAGGCGTCGGCAAGGGCGGCACGGGGACGCTCTTCGTGAATGACGAAAAGGTGGCAGAGGGCCGCATCGAGCGCACTCAACCCGTAGTCTTTTCGGCGGACGAAACGGCAGACGTGGGGATCGATCTCGCCACTCCGGTCGTCGAACGGATCGGCTCGGAGGCTGCGTCCCGCTTCACTGGCCACATTCCAAAGGTTACGATCGCGGTCGAGGACGCCCCGACACCTTGAGCTACGCGTCGCCACGCTCCCGCATTGGCCTTTCTTCATGACCTTGCGGGAGCTTTCCCGAACGCGGGCCGTCT
>CBFCWN010000183.1:0-4050 GCA_965601515.1 uncultured Myxococcales bacterium
GAGAGCGCCGCGTTCGCAATGCGGAGGTCAGGGGTTCGATTCCCCTCAGCTCCACCACCCGCCGGTTGCGCGAGGGTCGCTCGGGGCTAGGCTCCCGCGCCTATGACTCGCGTCATCAACTTCAGTGCGGGGCCAGCAACGCTTCCGCTCCCGGTTCTCGAATACGCCCATGACGAGTTTCTCGATCATGAAGGCACGGGCATGTCGCTCATCGAGCACAGCCATCGTGGAGCGGCGTACGCAAAGGTTCACGCCGAGGCGAAAGCACTCATGCGGGACCTCATGGGGATCCCGGACACGCACGAGGTCTTGTTCATGCAAGGCGGCGCGACAGGACAGTTCGCGCTTGCGCCGATGAACCTTCGCGCGCCCGGTCAGTCCGCCGACTACATCATGACGGGCCCGTGGAGTGACAAGGCGCTGGCCGAAGCGAAGGTGACTGGCGAGGCGCGCGAGGCTGGCACCGGCAAGGTCGACGGCAAGTACATTCGCTGCCCGAACAACGACGAGCTCGACCTCGACCCGAAGGCCGCCTACGTGCACGTCACGACGAACAACACGATCATGGGGACCGAATTCCATCACTACGTCGAGTCGGGTGACGTCCCAGTCGTCGCGGACATGTCGAGTGACATCCTGAGCCGTCCGATCGACGTGTCGAAGTTCGGGCTGATCTACGCGGGAGCACAAAAGAATCTCGGGCCGTCCGGGATTACGGTGCTAGTTCTGCGCAAGGACCTCGCCGAGAGGAGCCCCACCAACATCCCGAAGATCTTCCGCTACAAGACGATTCTCGACGGGGACTCGCTCCAGAACACGATCCCGACCTTCCCGGTGTACATGATTCGAAACGTCCTCCGGTGGATGCAGGATCTCGGCGGCGTCGAAGCGATGGCAGCTCGCAACCGCGAAAAGGCCGACATGATCTACGGGATGATCGACGAAAACCCGGACTTCTTCCACTGCCCGGTCGAACGTGAATCACGTTCGCTGATGAACCCCGTCTTCCGCCTGCCAACGGAGGAGCTCGAGAAGGAGTTCATCTCCGAAGCGGCTCACGCGGGCATGGTCGGCATCAAGGGTCACCGCTCGGTCGGCGGGATCCGCACGTCGATCTACAACGCCATGGAGCCGTCGGACGTGGCGCGTTTCGTCGACTTTGCGAAATCGTTCGCTCAGAGCGCGTAGGTGTCGAACAAGTAGTCTCGGATGTCCGCGGACTCGAACATCGACACGCCGCTGTTCGGGTCGACGAGGTAGGGTACCTGCATCTTCCCGGAGAGTGCGACGAACTCCGGTCGGCTGGGGCTCCTGCGCGGCACGTTCCGGAGTCGATGCGGCAACTCGAGCTCGCAAAGAGCTTCGCGGGCGATCCGACAAAACGGCGAGCCCTCGTACGAATAGAGCTCGAGAAGCTTTTCGGGCTCCCTCGACGGCGTGACCCGGCGGCCCTTAGTGGGGCGAAAGCTAGAAGCCAGCATCGAGGTCGACACTGCGAAGCCCCGCCGCTTCAGGAACCACGGCGCCTTCCCGCGCCCGTACTCACGGAAGACGTAGTCGGTAATCTCCGCCGACTCGTACATCGAGATGCCGGTGTTCGGGTCGATCAAGAACGGGAACTGGTACTTACCGCCGATGGCTTTGACCTTCTCCCGGTAGCGCTTCCCGCCCTTCGGACACGGATACACGATCGGGTCGAGGCTCAACGCGGAGAGCGCCTCCCTTGCGATGCGGCAGTAGGGGCAAACCTCGAACTCGTACATCTCGAGGGGCTGCGCCGGGGTCTTCGTTCGAGCGTAGTGGACGTTGCCGAAATTCGGTCGCGCCGCACTTGCCGCCGTCGCGGTCGTTACATCCCAAAAGCGAGCGATGTCCATCGCGCCTTCCCTAAGGGGGACTGTCGCCTTTGACAAGCGGTGTTAGGGTTGCGCGATGGCGCGCGAGCTCGAGCTGGTCACCGACCTTCGGCCGAAGGGCGACCAACCGGAGGCCATCGCTCAGCTTCTCGAGGGGCTCCAGGCGGACGACGATCACCAGGTTTTGCTTGGAATTACGGGGAGTGGGAAGACGTTCACCGTCGCGAACGTCATCTCCACCACGAAGCGCCCCACGCTGATCATCGCGCCCAACAAGACGCTTGCCGCCCAGCTCTACAGCGAGATGCGAGAGCTGTTTCCGAACAACGCCGTCGAGTACTTCGTCAGCTACTACGACTATTACCAGCCCGAGGCGTACATCCCCTCGAGCGACACGTACATCGAGAAGGACGCGATCATCAACGACAAGGTGGACCGCATGCGTCACAGCGCGACGCGGTCGCTTCTGTCGCGTCGCGACGTGATCATCGTGGCGAGCGTCTCGTGCATCTACGGCATCGGTTCGTCGGAGTGGTACCAAGAGATGCTGATCAACTTGGAGGTCGGTCAGGAGTATCGGCGCGACCGTTTGCTTCGCCGCCTGGTCGACATTCAGTACCAGCGCAACGACATCGACTTTCATCGCGGCACGTTTCGTGTGCGAGGCGATGTCGTGGAGATCTTTCCTGCGCACTCGGAGAACCTCGCCGTGCGCGTCGAGTTCTGGGGCGACGAAATCGAACGCATCGTGGAGATCGACCCGACGCGCGGAAAGGCGCTCGAGGAGCTCGACCAGTACGGCGTCTATCCCGGCAGCCACTACGTCACTCCCGATGAACATCGGAAGCGCGCGATCGAGTCGATTCGGGAAGAGCTCCTCGAATGGCTTCCGAAGCTCGAATCCGAAGGGAAATTGCTGGAGAAACAGCGTCTCGAGCAGCGCACGATGTACGACCTCGAGATGCTCGAACAGATGGGGTTCTGCCACGGCATCGAGAACTACAGCCGCCACCTTTCGGGGCGGAAGGAGGGAGAGCCGCCGCCGACTCTGCTCGACTACTTCCCCGACGACTTCCTCGTCGTGCTCGACGAATCACACATCACGGTGCCGCAGCTCGGCGCGATGTTTCGCGGGGATCGCTCTCGCAAGGAGACGCTCGTCGAGCACGGCTTTCGACTGCCCAGCGCTCTCGACAATCGACCGCTTCGGTTCTCCGAGTGGCAAGAGCGCGTCGGTCATGTGATTCACGTGAGCGCCACGCCGGGCGACTGGGAGATCGAACACGCCGGCGGCGTGATCGTCGAGCAGGTGATCCGCCCGACCGGACTTCTCGATCCCAAGGTGCACGTGCGCCCGACGAAGCATCAGGTCGACGACCTGCTCGGCGAGATACGCGAACGGATCGCGCGCGACGAGCGCATCCTGGTGACGACGCTCACGAAGCGAATGGCCGAAGATCTCACCGAGTACTACAGCGAGCTCGGCATTCGCGTGCGCTACTTGCACAGCGACATCGATACGCTTGAACGTGTTGAAATTCTTCGTGATTTGAGGCGTGGCGAGTTCGATGTTCTCGTGGGTATCAACCTTCTCCGCGAAGGGCTCGACCTTCCCGAGGTGTCTCTCGTCGGCATCCTCGATGCAGACAAGGAAGGCTTTCTTCGATCGCCCCGATCGCTGATCCAAACGATTGGACGAGCGGCGCGCAACGCGGGTGGCGAGGTGATCATGTACGCCGACCGCATCACGGATGCCATGCGCCGATCGATCGACGAGACGGAGCGTCGACGTGCGCGCCAACTCGAATACAACGAAGAGCATTCGATCACACCGCAGACCGTTCGCAAGGCAGTGCTCGACATGGACCCTTCGACAGGCGCCGGCGACTACGTGGTGATCCCCATTCTCAACAAGTCGGAGGCCGCCACCGACACCGCGGACATCCCCGCCCGCATCGAAGAGCTGCGAAGCGAAATGCTCCTCGCCGCCGAACAGCTCGACTTCGAAAAGGCGGCCCAACTCCGAGACCAGATCGCCACACTCAAAGGCGACAAGCAGCCCCACGAAAAACGCAGCAACCCCAGATAACCGCAGGGGACACGCAGCCCCCCAAAACCAAAGCAATTGTCTTGCCGATCAACCCGCGCGATTCACGCGGCCTGTGCATTAGGGGACACGCGGGGTACCTAGAAC
>CBFCWN010000184.1:0-4026 GCA_965601515.1 uncultured Myxococcales bacterium
GTGCTTCTACGCAGGTGGCCCGAGCTCCGGGGCCATCGAGACCTCGCCGACGTCGACCTGCTGGTGGAGCCCGAGCGGTTTCCTTCCGCCGTGGACGCACTTCGTGGCTTGGGCTTTCAGCCCACGAGCTACACGTTTCGAGGCGCGACGCTGGCTCGGAAGGACTGGCCGCTCAGCATCGACCTCCACCATCGACTGTTCGGCCCCCATCTTTTCGACATGCCGACCCTCGACGTCATGAGACGGGCTCAGAGAGACGACGAATTCTTTGCGGGTCTGTCGATGCGAGTGTGCGACGAAGACCTTTTTGCGCATGTGGTCGGGCACGCCGTCAAGAGTCGCATGCGCCTCGATGACCCCCACGCGGTGGACGACATCCGGTGGCTGCTTGGCGTGCTCCCGATTCGGCCCGAGGCCTATGCCCAGCATTTGCGTCGACTCGGCATGCGCCGCGCTGCGGGCTGTGTCCTCGCCGCTCCCGCCTATTCGCGACAACCGCTCGCGAGCGAGATCGTCGATCGACTGGCCCTCACGGCAGATGATCGAGCCGCGATTCGAATGGCGCGTGTTCGGCCCACCGCGTACTGGACCCCACACCTGCTCAACTCGAGGCCGACGGAGGGCATCCGCTCGTTCAGGGCTCAAGTTCGCGAGGACCTCGGGTGGCGGATGCGGCGCTGGTCGTCTCTCTTGGGCAGGAGCGTGAAGTAGGGCGAAGAGTTGTCGAGTGCGGCGATCGGCTCGCGGCCCAGGCTGCTCGCGTGACGCGAGACCTCTTCAGCATCGGGTACGGACAGGAAGCCTCCCCACGTGACGAACGCGACGTCGGTCTCCGCCGACCGAGGCGGCCGGCCGTGAGCAGGCGGAAGAAACACGCTCAGCAGGATGGGTCCATCCGGGCAAAGCACGTCGCACGCCTCGAGCAATCGCAGTCGCTCCTCTTCGCGCAAAACATGCCCAAAGCTACCCCATCCGAGCAGGACAGCGTCAAAGCGATCGTTCGAAGATAACGAGAGCCGCGACGGCACCCCGTCAAGCACGGTTGCGACCAACTCGCGGTAGGAGCCGCGAAGGACGGTCGAGCCCGGCTCGAGTTGCCGTTCGCAATGCTGGGCTGCGCGCCCCGAGGGTTCGAGGGCGACCACGTCGTAGCCGAACCCTTGCAGCGCGACCGCTTCGCGACCGCCCCCGGCCGCGCCTATCAACACTCTGGCAGGAGCTGGCGGCAATCTTCGCGAAAGCCATGCCTGTTCCCAAGGGTAGAGGCCCGCGAAATCACGGTCGGGGGAGAAGGCATCGTCGTAAAGCGCGATGCTGAGATCTTCTCGCGCATCGACGTCCAATACGGCACGCAGGGCAGTTCCGACCCACGATTCGAGTACGCGATTCGTGTCCGTGAGCGCCGATTGCGCTCTTCGCGTCCCGGCCACGACCAACCGCGCTAGGGAGACCTTTAGATCGCCGATCGATGTTCGCATTACGGAGCAGATGCGTTTGCCCGGTGTGGCTCGGCGAGGGTCAGGAGCTCCAACGCATCTAGAAGCTCGTCCGGATGGCGCCAATCCGCCTGCCAGGCACGGCCCGGGCCGACGAGCCCACCGAGCGACATCGGCGGCTCGAGGAAGGCGGCTTCCAGCCAACGCGCGATCGCGGTTGCTGGGGCGAGCGGGACGACCCGGGTTGTCGAGCCCCGTGCGATGCTGACGAAGTGAACGCGGCTCGAGTTCGCCGGTTCAGTGGCCACCTGGTCCAGGGGCACGGAGGCGCGAATCGTGCCGTCGATGTCAGGGGCGCCGATTCCCATCAACCAGCTCGGCAAGGTGGTCGAATCGGGATCGGGTCCGAAGTACGGCGTTCGTGGCCAGCCCCATAGCGAGGAGCCATCGGTGACGACGAACTCGTCGGAATAGTAGTGATAGCCACGCCTCGCTGCGGCCACGGAAAGGGTGCTCTTGCCCGCACCGGAAGGTCCGCAGAACACAAAGGCGGTGCCCCTCGTCTGCAAAGCGGCGCCGTGGAATACGCCAAGGCGCTCGAAGTGGTCGCAGAGCAATCGTCGATAGAGCACCAACTCGAACGCGTCCGCAGGCGTTGCATCTCGCGGTTGGTGCCAGACGATCTCGCCATCGAACGCGATGACGAGATCGCGCGAGGCTCGAACCTCGACGCTGCGTGTCTTCGTGGTCTCGACGATCGGCCTGCGCCCACCCTGCCAATGATCCCTGAGCCAGGCATCGACCTCGGAACAGTCGGAGTCAATCTCGACTCGCACGTCGGAGAAGTAGAGCGTGTGGTTCGTCACGGGGAGCGCCACGACACGATGCTGCGGTCGACGAGCTGTTCCAAGAAGATCCGAACGTCTCGAACGACGGTCTCAGGATCGACGCTGACGCAATCCGTGATCGCCGCGCCGAGATCAGAAACGCTCCGTTCTCCGTCGATCAGGAGCCAAACCCCCGCCGCGAAGTCATTCAGAACCAGAAGCTGACGGCTCTCGCTATCGTAAATCACGACCTCGTCGGAATCGGTGACTTCGTGCGTCAGGATCTCCGCTCTCACCGGAACACGCGCGTCAGCTGGCTCAGTCATGGAGTCGAGCTCCGAGCATATGCGAACGGGTCTGACATTCCCAGCACGAGAGCCGCGTAGCCCAAGCCGAGCGCGCGGACAAGAGATCCTCACCAACCGGCGCAATCGCGAGCGGAGCGGTGAGGATGCTGTGTAGCGTATCGCTACGGACCGACCCAAGCGGAAGGTGTCGACTGAAGATGCAAGGGTAGACCGTACCGTCTGGCGCGACGGCAGCCGTTCCGCCAAAAGGACGCGCGCCTTCGCTCTGGCTCGAATCGTCGCTTCGGGCATGCGTCGGTTCGATCGGCGAGTCCGGAACGCGACGGCTGTCAGAGTGAACGTGGCTCCCTCTCCCAACGGCGCGAGCGACGTCCCCGCCGATCGCGTTGGGTTTGACCCCCAGTCGAACCAGATAGTCTCGTGTCTGCGCTGCGCCACCGGCGTTCTCATTCATGGTGACCATCGCGGTCCGCACCGCCAGCCCATCCCGAACCGCGCGCTCGATTGCACGGCTCGTGCGCCCGTGGCTGCCCGGCGTGCGGGTGATGGCGTCGTGTCGCTCCGGATCGTGCGAGTAAAACGAAAACGCGAAGGAGACGCCGAGGTCTCGGAGCCGTTCGTACGTCTTGCCTCTTAGCGCGAGCCCGTTGGTGTAGACTTCGATTCGAGAGATCCCGATGTCACGGGCGTACTCGGCGGCCTCGACGCAGTGCGGGCTGATCAGGGGGTCGCCTCCGGTCAGCTGAACGCGCTCGAATCCAAGTGCTCTTGCGTCGTCGAGGACGGCGTGAATCTCACGAAGACCGAGCGCCTCGTCTCGTTCGGGAGAGGAGTCGGCATAGCAGTGGATGCAGCGCTCATTGCAGCGCGCGGTGAGCTCGACGAAAAGCTGGCGCCACCCCGCTCCCCGCAAGAGGGAGGCACGGGTCAGCGCCGACGGCTCGTTCCGGTCGAGCTGTTGGTGGAGGTCTCCGAGAAGCGGCTCGTGCTCCGCGAGCGCCGACCACGTGGTGGCGGACGCACTACCCGTCATCAGTGCATCGGCGGCCGCTCCCTCGACCGTAAGCCCCTCCCCCGTACTGAGCTTCGACGCCTCGAGGAAGCCCTCGTCGTAGTCAAGAATCCAGTCGGCGGGAAGGAAGTAGGCCCGCCGCGAAGCGCGCTCGTCCATGTCAGCTGTTGGGCATGCACGGTTGGAGGGGGGTGCAACCTCCAGGAGCGCATGAATTCGGCGTGCATGGAGTGACGGCCGGCATGCAGGACGGGTTCCCCTGAGCGTGTGCCCTACGCAGTTGGATCGCTCCAACAATGGCCGGCGCGGCGTACGCGGAAGCCTTCAAAAAGTAGCGGCGAGCACGGTCAATATCCTCTTCATCAGAACGCGACACGGCGGGACGCTAGCACAGCCCTCGAGGGGGGTAAACCACGCCGGTCGCTCTCGATTCGCTCGCTGCC
>CBFCWN010000185.1:0-3841 GCA_965601515.1 uncultured Myxococcales bacterium
AGCAGGGGCCGTCCGCTACGCTAGGGACTGGCCCGGAGCGAGTCCTGGATGGCCCACCAGAAACAGGCGAGGTCCATGGTGACCGTGCCCAGCGCGCTCGTTTCGCGTCAACTCGCACCATGGTGAGTACCGGCAAGGGGGCGCCACGCTCGGGCTCACTCCGATCGAGCGGGGAGGTCCCCCCGGGTGCGACGCCAGGCCGGTGGCTGGCGCGGTCTGGAAGCGGTAAACCGCCGGGGTGGAGCTGTTCACCGATGTCATCACCCTATCCACGCATCGCGAGCGGGTGCTCGTCGATGTGACCGGTGAAGCGCAGGCGCTCGTCCGGAAGGCCGGCATACGCGAGGGCACATGCAGCCTCTACGCGCACGGCGCCACGGCGGCGCTGATGGTCCAGGAAAACGATGATCCCAACATCGGCGAGGACGTCGTCGATTGCCTCGACAAGCTCGTCCCGAAAGGCGTCTGGCGCCACGACCGAATCGACGGAAACGGCGCCGCGCACATCCAGGCCGGTCTCATCGGCCCGAGCGAAACCATCCCGATCCGTGACGGCCGACTCGATCTCTCCACCTGGCAAAACGTTTTCTTCTGCGAGCTAGACGGCCCGCGCCGACGCCGCACGGTAGTGGTCACCATCGTGGGCAAGTGATGCGTCAGCGGTTCGTCGTGACGACGCGCGATCGGTGACGACCTTTTCGCGGAACTCGGCCGTGCCGCGCGAATCCTCAGCGTGCTCGGCGTCACTGCGGCTGCACCTTGCAGTTCCCGCGCTCCCGATCGTACTCGATCGTGACCAGGCCACGAAGTCTGGATCGGTCTCGAGCGCGCCCAGCGAAATGCTCCGTCGCCCCTTCCGCCCTCACACAACTCCAGCTTTGGTTGCGCCGCGCTGCACGTTCAATTTCTCGCCGACGCTTGCCACCAGCTCCCAGCGAACCTGGTCACGTTTACTGGTCTCGACCCACGGCCAGCAGACGAACGTCATGCCGTCGCTTCCGATGTGGGCGAGCTTCACCTCTGGAGGGGGGCTGTCGAGGACGTCCGGATGGGCCTCCATCTCCTCGAGCAGCGTTCGTCGGACCTCCGCGAGAGACTGGTCCGGATCGAGCTCGAACTCGATCGACAGGCGTCGCGTGTCGGCGCCGGTGGCGTTCACGACAACATCATCCCAGATCATGTTGTTCGGAACGATCACCTGCTTGTTCTCGTCGGTGGAGAGATAGGTGGTGAAGAGCGATACCTTCTTGACCGTTCCGGAAATTCCCGCGGCCTCGATCGAATCCCCCACGTCGAATGGCCGCTGGAACACGATCATGAGGCCGCTCGCGAGGTTGCTGAGCGAGTTCTGTAGAGCGAAGGCCAGGATGAAGCCGGCCGCGCCGAGTGCGGCGAGGAGTGGCGTCACGCTGACGTCGATCAGGGAAAGCCCCCAAAGCCCGCCGATGAGGAGTGCGATGCGCCGAATCCACGTGCGCAGAAACCTCCGGACGAGCTCTCCGGAGGTCCCGGTTCGTTTCAGCGCGGCATAGACCGCAGCTGCGATGAGACGGCCGACGAGGAGGGCCAGCAGTAGAGCGAGCGCGAATATCCCCACCTTTTTCGCGATCCGTTTTCCACCGTGAGTCGACACCGCCCAGGTACGAATCGTCTCGACCGCAGTCTCCCGGTCGGACATGTCGACGTCCATGTCGTCGAGCGCGCTGTCGTACTTCGCATACTCGTCGATGATGTCCTCGTCGCCGCCTTTCTCTCGATATGCTTCAAGCACCACTCGGAGCCGGTCCGAGGTCCGGATGCGTGATTCGCGGAGCTCGTCGGCGTCCTCAATCAGCGCCTTTCTCTCCGGATCCACGCCGGCATCGCCTGATTCCCGCTCCCCGTCTTGCCCCTGGTTGCCGTTCTCCGGCTGATTCGCTTCAGCCAACGCGATGCGCGCCTCAGAGTGGGCCCGACTTCGGTTCTCGAGAAGCAAGCGCCAAGCCTCGAGCTCATGCTCGAGGGCATCGAGAGCCAGAGGCCGTAGCCGGAGCTCGAGAACCTGGAGATCGATCTCTGGGTCGGAGACGGTGGTCGCTTGCGCCGGGTCCGGGTCGAACGCGTTGAGCTTGCTCGCCAGAACCGCGGAGAGTGCGGCCTCGATGACTTCAGGGTCGGGCGGCTCTTCTCCCTCAAGCTCCTCTTGAGCGCGTGCCATTGCCGAGAACACAAAAAGAAAGGCCAGGACCGCTACGCAGACCCTCGTCATGTTTCCCTCCTTCCAACGGCCACGAACCCGCTGGTTCTACAGGCGTTGCCGTCTCCATCCTCTAGATCGCTGATATGGTTTCAGTCGCCGCGCGGTCAACGTGCGGGGACGTCGCCCTCGCGCTGAAAACGAGCCGAAGCCCTGGATCGATGCCGGCTCCGTTGGTGCGCGGTGAAGGAGCCCGAACAGCGCCAGTGATCGATCTGCTGCGGTGAGTTGGGACCTATCCCCAGCGCTTCTTGGTCGCCTTCTTCACGGCCTTCTTCGCGCCGCTCTTTTTGTAGACCTTCTTCAGGCCCGCTTTCTTCGCGGTCTTCTTCACCGCCTTGTTCACCGCCTTACGCGTGGCGCGATTGGTCTTCGCCTGCTTTTTTGCGGCCTTCTTGGTCGCCTTCTTCGCCTTTTTCGCGGCCTTCTTTTCACTTCGCCCTTTGATCAACGCCATGTTCCGCTCCTCGTTCGAGAGGCGCGAGTATAAACCAGCTGTCGTTCCGTCCGCATCAATGACGAGGGCGCTCGAGTGAAGCCACAGGCCTGATCGTTGCCGTCTCCAGCGAAACAAGGACTGAGCGACGACTGTGTGGTCGCCTTACGAAGGCGAGCCTGCGCCCAGCAGGCCGCGCGGCCTGCTGGGCGAGCGGTTCAAGCTCAGCGACGTGGACCGGAAAGGGCTTTTGTTTCGGCTATGCTCAGGTGGCCATCGCAGTCGGGCGCCTTGAGCGCCCGGAAATGGAGACGACGATATGCCGGACGAAGCAGTGCTTGGAGGGACGCTCGCGTTGGCGCTCTTCACCTACGTCGCCCTGATTGCCGGAGACAAGTGGAACCGGAGTCACGACGATGCGATCCGCTACGGCGTCTGGCGTGGCGTGAAGCTATCCGCGAAGGAGCGTCGAAAGCTGTTCTATAACGGCTACGCGGCTTGGGCGGGCGGCACCGCCTCGATACAAGCCATCGCCGCCTTGTCGTTCCTTGGAATCGGTCGAAGCGTCGACAGCCAGTTCCCCTCGGTGGTCGCCTACATCTGCGCGTACGTGTTTCTGATCGCGACGTTCTCGACGGTGGTCATGGGCGCGCTCGCCTCCGCAGAGCTCTGGCAAGCCATGCGCGAGGCGGACGAGAATGAAGCGTCGGGAGCCGACCCGACCTAGCCCGCGTCCTTCGTCGGGTCGTTGCGGCCGTAGCGGTCGTGGGACGACACCCAGTCGAGCGACGAGATGGCCGCGGCAAGTGAGAGCTCTCCGGCGAGGAGAACACAGGATCTTCATCCAGGTGGTAGTTCGATGGGCGGCGCCGCTTGACGCCTCGGGTCCCATCGAACGGTTTGTGGGGCTCAAGGCCTCGGCCTGAATCTCCTCATGGCCCGGTCTGCGTCACATTGCGGAAATAGTCGACGACGGCCGTGTGCGCAGGGTCCATTCCCGCGTTGCCCGCAAATACGCCTACCGCCGAGACCGTCAATGCTTGTGTGAAGGGCGATCCCGTCGGTTCGATGTATGTCGAACCGTCGTCCGAGTACTCCACAGTGAACTGGTCACCGGTCCGCGTCAGGCGCAGAAAGAGCGGCGTTATCGCAACCTGTTCATTCACGGG
>CBFCWN010000186.1:0-3837 GCA_965601515.1 uncultured Myxococcales bacterium
GCGTGTCCCCTAGAGGATGACGTTGAGGATTTTGTTGGGGACCCAGATGGTTTTGCGCGGGGTGGCGTCGGCCAGGTGGTCTGGGAGCGCGTTGCGGGCGGCTTCCATGGCCGCTTCTTCCGATGCGTCTTTTGGGAGCGTGATTCGGCCCCGGACCTTGCCGTTGATCTGCACGGGAACCTCGACCTCGTCTTCTTCGCACAGCGCTGGGTCGAACTCGGGCCACGGCTGACGCTGAATGCTCGGGGTCTGGCCGAGCATCTCCCAGAGCTCCTCTCCCAGGTGTGGAGCAAACGGGTGGACCAGCTTGGCAAGTGCTTCGAGAGGCTCCGTCGGAACCTGATCGAGCTTCATCAGCTCGTTGCTCAACACCATCATCGCGCTGATCGCCGTGTTGAACCGCATCGCCTCGATGTCCTCGGTGACCTTGCGAATCGTCTGATGCAAGACACGGGTGAGCGCCGTGTCCGGTTTCGCATCCGCGTCCGCCCGCGTCGTCACCGTGTACACTCGGTCGAGGAACCGGCGCACGCCCGCAATCGAGCTCGTGCTCCATGGCTTGGTCGCTTCGAGCGGTCCCATGAACATCTCGTACACGCGCATCGAGTCGGCGCCGAACTCACGGACGATGTCGTCCGGATTGACGACGTTGCCGCGCGACTTGCTCATCTTCTGTCCGCCCTCACCGAGGATCATTCCCTGGTGAACGAGCTTCTTGAAGGGCTCCTTCGTCGGTACGACGCCCGCGTCGAACAGCACCTTGTGCCAGAACCGAGCGTACAGAAGGTGCAGGACCGCATGCTCCGCTCCACCGACGTAGAGGTCGACCGGCAGCCAGTGCGTCGCGAGCTCCGGCGTACAAATCACGTCCTCGTTCCTCGGGTCGATGAACCGCAGGTAGTACCAACACGAGCCCGCCCATTGCGGCATCGTATTGGTCTCGCGCGCGTACCACTGGCCGTCCTTTTCGAAAAAACGCCAGTCCTTTGCACGGGCGAGCACGCCGGCGGGGTCTTCCCCCGGCTTGTAGTCCTCGAGCTCTGGGAGCCGAAGTGGAAGGTCGGTTTCTTCGACGGCAATCGGCTTGTCGTACCGAATCGTGTAGTCGGCTCCCTCGCGTGGGTCGCCGTCGGTGTCGACCGGGAAATAGATGGGGATCGGCTCCCCCCAATAGCGCTGGCGCGAAAAGATCCAGTCGCGAAGCTTGTACTCGACTCGCGCCTTGCCCTTGCCGGCGGCTTCGAGGTCCGCGGTGATCTGCTTCTTGAACTCTTCGGTCTGAAGTCCGTCGTACTTCCCGGAGTTCACGGCGACACCCGGCTCGACCATCGCCTCCTCGAGCGATCCCTCGTTTGGCGTTCCGCTCTTGCTCACCACCTCGACGATCGGAATCCCGTGCGTCTTGGCGAACTCGAAGTCGCGTTCATCGTGAGCCGGGACCGCCATGATGGCGCCCGTGCCGTATCCCCACAACACATAGTCGGCGATGTATACCGGCACCTCGGCGCCATTGACCGGATTGACCGCAAGCCCACCGGTGAACACACCCGTCTTCTCCTTGCCGGCCTGCCTGTCCCGTTCGCTCTTGTTACGCGCCTGTTCGACGTACGCCTCGACCGCCTCGCGCTGCGCGTCGGTGGTCATCGCCTCGACGAGTGGATGTTCGGGCGCGAGCACCATGAAGGTCGCGCCAAACAAGGTGTCCGGACGCGTCGTGTAGATCTCGATGGCCGCGTCGTGTCCCGCCACGTCGAACAGAACCTCGGCCCCCTCCGAACGCCCAATCCACTCCTGCTGCATGATGCGGGTGCTGTTGGGCCAGTCGACTTCGTCGAGGTCCGAAAGCAGTCGGTCCGCATACGCCGTGATCTTCAATACCCACTGGCGGAGCGGCACACGTTCGACCGGGTGCCCTCCCCGCTCGCTCAGCCCGTTGATCACCTCTTCATTGGCGAGCACCGTACCGAGCGCCGGACACCAGTTCACCGGCACCTCGTTCTGATACGCGAGCCCGCGCTCGAAAAGCTGCAGAAAGATCCATTGCGTCCAGCGAACGTAGTCGGGGGAAGTCGTGTCGATTTCCCTCGACCAGTCGTAGCTGAAGCCGAGCATCTTCAGCTGCCGCTTGAACGTCTCGATGTTCTGTACCGTCGTCTCTCGAGGGTGCGTCCCGGTGAGAATCGCGTGCTGCTCAGCCGGCAACCCGAACGCGTCCCAGCCCATCGGGTGCAACACGTCGAAACCCTTCGCGCGTCGGTATCGCGCCATGATGTCGGTTGCCGTGTAGCCCTCCGGGTGTCCGACGTGGAGCCCCGACCCCGACGGGTAGGGAAACATGTCGAGGATGTAGCTCTTCGGTTGAGTCTCACCCCCAGGCGTTCGAAACGTGTCGTCGGAATCCCAGTAGGCCTGCCACTTCGGCTCAATCGCGGCTGGGTCGTAGCGCGTCATCGCGGCTGCCATAGCACGACGTGGCGGATTGCTCGATCTCTTTCCAGCGAATGGGCGCCGTCAGGTGCGCCCAATAGCCACGCGGAAAATCCGGGAGCGCATCGATTCCGATCTCCGTAGGAGGCTTCCGGTCGGCGGGCAAGTACCGTGTTCCGAACACGATGTCCCAGAAGATGAGGTTCGCTCCGTAGTTGGTGTTGGCCTCTTCGATGCGCTTCGAGTGATGCCACCGGTGGAGCTCGGCCATCGAGAAGAACCAGTTGAGCGGTCCAAGGCGAATGTCGACGTTGCAGTGCTGGAAGAGACCGTGAATCGCAGTGAACAACGTCAGCAGCGCAATCACACGCATGTCCGCGCCGAGAAGAACGAGCGGAGTCACCGCGAGAAACTGTTGCGAGAACAAATCGAGCGGGTGAAATCGGCCTGCGTTCAACCAATAGAGCCTCGGCGCGCTGTGGTGCGGTGCGTGGAACCGCCAGAGCCACGCGTTCTCGTGCATGAGCCGGTGGATCCAGTACGTGCCAAGCTCCGCGATGACGAGCGCGAGCAGAAGCTGCACGACGAGTGGCCACGACGTCGGCCAAAGGGTCGCGCCAAGCGACTCCGAAAGCCAGCCGCCAAGCGCGGCAAACCCGCCGACGAAGAGCACGGTGTACACCTCGGGAATCCAGAAGTTGACCAGATTGTGGAGGAGATCGGTGCGAACGTCGCCGTGGTTCTGAAGCCAATCGGCGTGATACGGGTGGACTCGCTCGAGGACGAGAAGCGCCGCAACGACCACCCCCGTGAGCGCCATCGCCGTGACGACGGGGTCCCACCCGATGCCTATTCCGACCACCGCAACGGCCATCGCCCCACCGAAGACGACCGGAAACGCGCCGTACGTGAGCGCCTTGCCGATCATGCTTCGACCCGCACCGGGAAACGGTCGAAGTAGAAGCCGAAGCGCTCTCGCACGGCCTCCGGCTTCACACCGAACTGACCTTCGAGGTCGTAGCGAACGCGGCCACCCTTCCCGCGTGGGTGCGCCTCGAGGAAGGCGGCCTGCTCCCGTCGCGAACGCTCGGTGCGTGCCACGCCGTACGTCCGATAGATCTGGTCGAGCTTTCCGTCGGTGTCCGCCATGAAGTCGTGGAAGAGAGAATCGTGGGAGCGGTCGTCGGGGACCAACGGTCGATCGGCCACGCCCTTTTGCAAGAGTCGTTCGATCCGATCCGTCCAGTAGGCAAGCAGGCCCGGCATGTCGAGGGAGTTTCGTGCAATGCGCTGACCGTACCCGAGCATCGTCACGGTCGACTGGATGACGGAGACAGGATCGCGGTGCGTGAACACGATGGTCGCGTCGGGAAAGGTGTGAAGCAACGCCGGGATCTGCTCGAGATGCTG
>CBFCWN010000187.1:0-3833 GCA_965601515.1 uncultured Myxococcales bacterium
CGCCTCGACGGGACGTTCGTCGCGCCGCTTTGCTACGGACCCGGGAAAGTGGAGCGGGCGGCGAGCTGGGCTGCTGATCACGGCGTCGATCTGAGTCGGAGCTACTTCTACAGCGATTCGTACAGCGATGCGCCGATGCTTCGGGCGGTCGGGTATCCCAGGGTCATTAGCCCGGACCCACGCCTCAGCCGTGAGGCGCGGCAGCGTGGCTGGCCCGTCCTGCAATGGTAGGCGGCGACGAGGGGTGCGCGACGTGGTAAGCCGCCCGCATGCCTTACGTCGAAGCTGAAGAGCAGCGGATGCTGCGCAAGCAGGTGCGCGAGATTGGCCGAAAGTACGGCCGCGACTACTACAACGAGAAGGCTCGTAACGGTGAATCGCCTGAGGAGCTCTGGCGCGAGGTCGCGGAGCACGGGTTCATCGGGGTCAACACGCCCGAAGAGTATGGCGGCGGCGGGCTCGGCATCTCCGAGCTGGCCATCGTGTGCGAGGAGCTGGCGGCGGTAGGCTGTCCGCTCTTGCTGCTTCTCGTGTCGCCCGCGATCTGCGCCACGGTGATCGCGAAGTTCGGCACGCCGGCTCAGAAAGAGCGCTGGCTGCCGGGACTGGCCTCGGGGAAGCTCACGATGGCGTTCGCCATTACCGAGCCGAATGCCGGTTCGAACTCGCATCGGCTCGAGACGGCGGCTCGCCAGGACGGCGACGACTGGGTGCTCACCGGAAGCAAGTACTACATCTCGGGAGCCGACACGGCAGACGCGATTCTCGTGGTTGCTCGCACCGGCGGCGCGGACGACGGGCGCGGGCGTCTTTCGCTATTCATCGTCGACGCGGACGCGCCCGGTCTCGAAAAGACGTTGATCAAAATGCAGGTTCCCGGGGCCGACCGTCAGTTCACTCTGTTTTTCGACAACGTTCGAGTTGGGGAAGAGCGACTCCTCGGCCACGAGGGCCAGGGACTCCCTCAGGTGTTCGTCGGTCTCAACCCCGAGCGCATCCTCGGCGCCGCGCTTGCAACCGGCGCGGCGCTTCAGGCGCTCGAGCAGGCTGCTTCGTACGCGAACGAACGCGCGGTATGGGGCAAACCGATCGGTACGCACCAGGGCATCGCGCATCCGCTCGCGCAGGCGAAGATCGAGGTCGAGCTCGCGCGACTGATGACGGCCAAAGCGGCGTGGATGTTCGACCAGGGACTCGACGCCGGCGAAGCGGCCAACATGGCCAAGTACGCCGCAGGCGAAGCCGCGACTCACGCGATCGACGTGGCGATCCAGACCCACGGCGGCAACGGCATGAGCGAGGAGTACGGCCTCGTCGCTCTCTGGGCGATGGCGCGCACCCTCCGCATCGCTCCGGTCAGCCGCGAAATGATCCTCAACTTCATCTCCCAACACACCCTGAACCTCCCCAAGTCCTACTAGGGGACACGCGGCCCCCCCAAACCCCCAATCATCTCAACCCCTTACCGATCAACCCGCGCGATTCGCGGATTTCAAAGGGTTTTAGGGGGTCTGCGTGTCCCGGTGGCGAATGTGGGTGAGGGCTTCGCGGAAGGCTTTGGCTCGGCGGTGTTGGATCAGGTGGCCGCCGGGGTAGGTGATCAGCTTGCAGCCGAAGTGAGCGGCGAGCCGGTTGCCGTGTTCGACGGTCGCGAGGCGGTCGAACTCGCCCGAGATGATCGCCATTCGCCCGGGGTCGATCTTCGGGGCACGGCAGACCGGCGTGATCGGGACGAGGTGCTCGCGGTAGCCTTCGTAGAGGCGTTGCTGAACGTCGCCCTCTCCAGGAACGAGGTCGTTGTCGTTCATCACGTCGGGAACGCTCGCGATCGGGATGAAGCCCACGACGAAATCGACGTCGGAGGTCACGGTAGCCAGCAACGAAGCCGTGTACCCGCCAAGGCTCATGCCGACCACGCCGACTTCGCTCGCACCCGCTTCGCGCATCGCGCGAATCGCGATCTGCAAATCCCAAATCGCTTGCCGGAACCCTTCGATCGTGAAGGCGGTGTCTTGTTGAGGCCACTCGGGCGGGAACGCATGACCTCGTGGCCCGTGGAACGGCAACGCGAACAGCGAAATCCCGAACCCCTGTCGGTGGAACTCGCGCATCGGCCAAGCGACGCGTTCGATCAGATGGTGTCCTGAGGAAAATCCGTTGACGAGAATCGCCATCGGTCGCCCTTTGATGCGGAGGTTGAGTGTACGAAGGCGCGCAGTCTGATTGTCGCGATGACTCCGGTACTCGTAGCGGATATCGCGAAAGAGCAGCGGGTGGATGCTCTGCCAACTCCACTCGGCAAAGCCAACGCGATGGGGCGGCAACCACTTGCGTTTGACCGAAATACGCCCGGGGTTCGGGAACAGGTCGCTCGACCCGAGACGGTACGCCTCGAAGCCGTCGGTCGCCTCGAAGCCGACGAGGTCCGCGATGAGCTCGTCCGGCTCCTTCAGATCGGACGGCTTCAGCTTCGCGAGCTGCGAGACGAGGAAGTCGTCGGTGCGCACCGACAGCTTCTCGATCAGCCCCTTCGCAGGCCTCGGACCGGCCAGTGCGTGGGCCTGACTCAGCGACAGACCGCCGGTGCCGTTTCGGTCCCAGGGGGAGTGAACATCACGCGCCACGCTGGTCCAAGCTTGTATCGTAACCAGGCGTTCATTGCAACGCGGGGCGGTTGCGCTGCGGCGATCGACGAGCTCTGTCTCCCTCACGAAAAACGCCGCGCTCCGAGGAACGCGGCGTCGATCGTGAGCTATCCGAGTCCGGTTAGCCGGCCTGGATTTCGGCGACCTCGGCGAGAAGCCGCGCGACCGTGTACGGGTCGATGTTCGCGCACGGGCGACGATCCTCGAGGTAACCCTTGCCTTCGAGGTCGGTGGCCATCGGAATTCGAATCGACGCACCGCGGTCGGAAACCCCGTACTTGAACTCCTTGAACGAGGCGGTCTCGTGCGCACCGGTGAGACGCTCTTCGAGCCCGTAGCCGTAGTTCGCAAGGTGAAGCGCAATGCGCTCCGGATCGCCGAGGCGCTCGCAGTAGTCCATGATGACCTTGAGGCCGCCATCCTCACGCATCTGCTTCGTGCTGAAGTTGGTGTGACAGCCCGCGCCGTTCCAGTCGCCCTTCGCAGGCTTCGCGTCGTAGCTGATGTCCACGCCGTACGTCTCAGCGATGCGGCCGAGGAGGTAGCGCGCCATGTACATGTGATCGCCAACCTCGGTGATGCCCGCGGGTCCGATCTGGAACTCCCACTGGCCGGGCATGACCTCGCCGTTGATGCCCGAGATCTTCAAACCGGCCTTGATGCACGCGTCCATGTGCTCTTCGACGATCTCCCGACCGAAGATGTACTTCGCACCGACGCCGCAGTAGTAGGGACCCTGAGGACCTGGGTAACCACCCTCGGGGAAGCCGAGCGGGTAATCGTCCTTCATCATCGTGTATTCCTGCTCCATGCCGAACCAGCAGTCGAGGTTTGCCTTGGTGCGTTCGTCGATCTCCTGCGAGGCACGGCGCGTGTTCGTCGGGTGCGGGGTCCCGCCGTGCGTCACGACCTCGCAAAGGACGAGGAGGTTGTCACCGCCTCGGAGCGGGTCACGGCAGGCGAAGACCGGGAAGAGCTGGCAGTCGGAGTCGTCGCCGGTTGCTTGGTTGGTCGACGAGCCGTCGAAGCCCCAGCTCGGCAGCGCCGCAACGCCGGTGATCGCGCCAAGCACCTTCTCGATGATGTTCGCCTCGAGCATTCGAGTCTTCGATCGAAGAAGCGGCGTCGGCTCGGTGCCGTCGATCCAGATGTATTCAGCCTTGATGATGCTCATCGTTCACTACTCCT
>CBFCWN010000188.1:0-3756 GCA_965601515.1 uncultured Myxococcales bacterium
CGGGCCATGTTCTAGTCGCCGAGGTCCGGGTCCATCGCAGGGTCGAAGGGCAGCTCGTCGAGGTGGTCGACGTATTCGAGCGGGTCGAATGGCAGCTTGCGCGGATCCATTCTCGGCTTGCCGAGGGCTTTGATCTCCTCAGAAGCGTTGCTGATGCCCGTCCACGGCACGCCGTGAACTTCCTTCGAATCCGGGTACTTCTTTTTCCAGATCTCATGTCGCAGCCTCATTCGGTTGAAGGAGCTCTTCATATGAATCAGCGGCGTCAGCAACGGTGACCGCTCTCGGGGATCGCTCGGGAGGAAGTAGAAGGCTGCGGGGATGCCACTGGCCTCGCCGACTGGGTCGGGGGAGATCATGTGGCGTTTGTAATTCCCTTTGATGATGGCGCCGAGCGTCGGTCCCGCGTAGGTGAAGGTGTAGTCCCGGCGTCCGTGGCTGTCACCATTCAACAAGAGCGCGGTCTGGTCGATGCCGTCGATCACGCGGTCGGTGGGAATCGCTTTGGTCGCGTCGCCCAGCCGAGCAAAGGTGGTGAACAAGTCTGTGACGTGAACCATGTCGCCAACGAGCTGGCCCGCCTCGATGGTGCCGGGCCACCAAGCGAACGCCGGGACGCGCACACCACCCTCGAGAAAGTCACCCTTGCCGCCGCGAAAGATTGTCTCGGCGAAACCGGTTCCGGGTGGCGGGTTGTGGCTCATCGGTCCGTTGTCGGCCATCACGACGACCAAGGTGTTTTCGGCGATGCCCAGCTCCTTCAGCTTAGCCACCACCTTGCCCACGAAGACGTCGACGTTGCACTGTAGGCCGTCCTGCAACAGGCTTCGCGCGGTCGAGCAGTTCTTCGGACGAACGGGAAGGAAGCTCGACATCATTGGCCAATGGGCGACATAGAATGGTTTGCCCGCCTTGGCGTTTCGATCGATGAAATCGAGCGTTCGCTTCTGCGCCTCTGGATCGATCGCCTCGTACGTTTCGAGGGTGTTGTCGCGCCACTGCCTCGTCTCTCCGCCCTTCGTGCCCTCCGCGATCTGCACCCAGTCCTTGGTGACGAATGTGTCGTCGAGCTTGTAGCGATCGGCCGGCAGCATGTCTTCGTGCAGGCCGATCGAGGCATTGGCTTGCTCTGCCTGAACGGTATTCAACGAGAGAATCTGATTGTAGCCGGTGAAGAAGGCCTCATCGAAGCCCTGGTTGTGGGGGTAGCTCTGCTCGATGTCGCCGAGGTGCCACTTGCCGTGGAATGCGGTGGCGTAGCCCTTCGTGGAAAGGACTTCGGCAAGCGTGACCTCTCTTGCGCCGAGGCCATGGCTCTCGAGCAACATGCCGATGTTGTACATTCCGACCCGCACGGCCAAGCGACCGGTGGCAGCGGCGGCCCGCGTCGGCGTGCAGCCGACCTCCGTGTACATGCGGGTGAACATGATGCCGTCCGCGGCGAGCTCGTTGATGTGGGGTGTCTCAAAGCCGCGAATCTGTTGAACGGCCGGGATGCCCACATCCCCGAACGCCGTGTCGTCCCACATGATGTGAATGAGGTTTGGCGGCTGACCATACTTCTTCCGAAGCTCGGCGAGTCGCTGCTGCAACCCCTCATCCTCTTTCGCCCACTTCTCGCCATTCTGGGCCGCGAGCACGTAGTACTCGGCGTCATGAACAATCTCTTTGTTCTTGTTCTTGTTTCTGCGTTTGGCGTCGGCGGTACCCGTGTAACCAGCGAGCAGAACGGCGAAGGCGAGCAAGCGAACTAGGTATTTGGTGGTCATGAATCCTCGAATGTCCTCACGATGGTTCCCGGGGGGCGCGATCCTTCTTTACAGAGTTGCCGCGACCCTACGGCCCGCCACCCCAGGTGGATAGCCATATCGTGCCATTTCCCCTTTCCTGGGCCTCAGCGCGGCGACATACTTGGCGCGTGCAGTGCGACGCATCGCCAGTTGGCTTCATCTCGACCTCCGATCCGGATGAGTTCGCTGAGGCGCTGCTCCCGGTCTCCCCGTGGCTGGAGGTCTCGGCCGAGTCCCGCAAGTTCAACGCGGGCGCCAAGCTCGCTCCACTGGCGAGCGTGGGAATGCTCCAGCCCGCGACCGTCAGCGCGCGTGTTCGCAAGCCCTTCGTCGAGGATGTCTACGGTCTACATGTCCCTTTGCGCCTCGGAATGGAGTTCCGAATGGGCAGCGAGTACCGACCCGTGGACCCTGGATATGCACACCTCACCGGACCAACGAGCAGCTTCGATCTTCGAATGCGTGGACACGGCGACGCCCTCGCGGTCGTCATCCCCGCGGGCCTCGTGCATGCCCACTGGGTTGGTGAGGAGGCCGACCCGAAAGGCCCATTGCAGGGCCAGCCAACCGTGTTCACGCTCGCGTCGCCCGCCGGACGCCGATTGTTTCGTGTCATGAGCGCGGTTTGGGGTGAAATCCTGACGACCCCGACGGGCCCAAGGGCCAGGCGGGATTTCGAGAACGCGATCGTCGAGTGTCTGACCCAAGCCCTCGAAGCGCCTATCGACCCGACGGGGACCGTTCGCAATGCGATGCGAATCTTGGACCGCGCGAAGTCATTCATCCGTACCCGCCTCGCACATCCACTCACCGTGCCCGAGGTCGCGCGAGCGGCCGGGACGAGTCGGCGGACGCTCTACCGACTCTTCCTTCAGGAAGAGCAGCTGACGCCTCTCGAGTTCATCCAACACGAGCGCATGGATTCCATTCGCAGGGCGCTGCTCGCTTCGAATGGGGAGGAAACCACGGTCACGGCGCTCGCCGTCCAGCATGGTTTCAACCATTTCGGCCGCTTCGCCGCTCACTACCGTCGTGCTTTCGGGGAGCGCCCCTCGGAGACCCTTCAGCGCTGAGAGCTGGCTGAGCGCACGCGCTAGCTGGATGCTTCTTCGAAGCTCAGGGAGGACGGATGAAGAACCTCTTCGAGCTCGAGCACCCTCTTGGCCAAGCCTTGCTCGTAGGAGAAGCGGAACGCCGTTTCCATGGCCTTTCGCATCCCGCTGACGCCGTACGGGTAGAAGTTCTGCCCCATGAGCTCGCGGGTTTGTCTGAGCTCCTGCCCGAACCACGGTAGCGAGCTGTAGTAAGAGCCCATCTTGTGCATCTGCTGGTAGTCGAGTCTCTTCGCATCGCAGTAGGCCTCGAACACGGCGCGAGCCAACCAGGGGTTCGCCCTCGCGACGTCGCGTCGGATCGCCACGACGTGCATGATCGGGAAGATCCCGGTCTTCTTGAAGTACGCTTGCTCCACCTTTCGGTGGTCTCGGAACAAGCGGTCGACCTTGGGGTGGCGGTCGATGAACGCCTGCGGTTCTGCCGGATGGAACACGGCGTCGACCTCACCCGCAAGCAGTAGATCCGATTCGTCCTTACCTAGCGGCGCCTGGCGGATGTCCAAGCCGGAAGGGAGCACTTTCTCCCAGGATGAGACGCCACCCGTGATCTTGGCGGAGGAGTCGGCGCCGGTGACGACCCATCGGATCTCGCTTGGTTTGACTCCGTACTCGTCCTGGAGGATCCCGCGCACCCACGTCAGGCCCGATGACGAGTAGCCGACGGTCGCGATTTTGCGACCGCGCAGATCCGCGGGCCTCCGAATACCCCGATCGGTGCGAATGAAGATGCTCTTATGACGAAACAGCCGTAGAACCGGAATGGGCAAGAGCTCATAGTCGCGAAAGCCGTCATTGCAGAAAGCCAGCATGAACGGGGACAGGCCGATCTCGGTGACCGCACGCGTCTTTGG
>CBFCWN010000189.1:0-3651 GCA_965601515.1 uncultured Myxococcales bacterium
ATCGCGCGTCCTCCCGGGTGCATAACCCGAAGGACGCACTGGTCACGAAGTATTGCGATTTGCGGGCGATGAAACGCGCGAGTTCCTGCGACCGTCGGGCAAAAAACCCGAAGGTCGCGGACGTGTACTCCTCAGCGCGGTCTTCTTGTCGACGAAACGCGCCTTTTTCGCCGGCCGGTCGCTTCGAACTAAGGATCGAGGCCTGAAGAACGGCAATCTTCCCCGGCGTGCGGTGACCTACTCGCCCTCGTCAGGTGTCGGTCCACGAAGTGTGTGCGCAATCCACGTCGTCACGTCGTCCGCGAGTGCGCCTAGATCGGGTTCTTCACATTCGTCGAGGGCGTCCGAGGCGAGCTGACGAACTGCGTAGACGATGCCTACATAGGCGCTGAGGGGCAGCGGGGCTCGTGGGCCCTGGATGACTCGCTCGCGTTCCGAGGCGATGAAGTTGGCAAAGAGCCGCAGAGACTTGCGCCTTCGCTCGCGAGCTCGCAGTCCGAGTGCGTCGATCTCGACCTGAAAGGCTCGCGCGACGACGAGGTCGAGCTGGAGCGTGTCGAGATAGGCGCCGATGATCTCGCGCGCTCGGGGTCCGAGCTCGTGCTCCTTTGGCGAAACCGCCAGGCGTGAGAGTAGCACTTGGATGAAGCGATCGTAGCCCGCGAAGATACACTCGTCTTTGTCCGCGAAGACGTCGTAGAACGCCTGACGCGAAACCCCGGCATGGGCGCAGATCTCCCGAACTCCGGCACCGCGATAACCGGCGGCGGCGAGGAGCTCGGTGGCGGCGATCATCAGTCGCTCCTGGTGCGCCAAGCGCACCTCCTCGCGGGTGAGGCTGTGTCGACCACGAGGGAGGGCTTCCGGCGCACGGAAGAAGAGGCCGTGTCGCACGGGGGTGATCGTTTGCCGGTCTTTGCGAGGCGGTGTGGTTGGAGCGGGCGGACTCATGGCGCGAACGACCCGAACGACGCGCACCAGGCGCGAGGACGGAGAAGAGAACGTCGCTTCGTTGCCTTAGTACAGTTTGCGAGGCGCCGTGCGAAGAAACTCCGTGCTCCCCAGATTCTGTTTGACAGCTCGCCCATCGAGTAATAGGCGTAACATGTGCTACTTAGGTAACACTTGTTACTTTCGTATCACGATCAGTTAGAAATTCCCATTAAAAGGCGTCGGCAGACGGGGAGTGCACGAGATGGACCTAATCAAAATCGCTCGGCTCGAGGCTGGTATCTTTTTCCGGAGGCCGCCTATGTTCGCACGCGTTCCAGCGTTGCTGGTGGTGGCTCTCCTTGCTGGCTGTAGCAGCGGCGGCGACACCGCAGACGACGTCCCCGTTTCACTCGCTTCGGATGACGAGATGTTCGAGTGGGTCGAGGAGCTCTGGCGCATCGGCGACGAAAGCGAGTACGGCTACCGCATGCCTGGGTCGGATGCCGATGTGGAGGGTACCGCGTACGTCTTCGAGAAGTTCGAGGAGATCGGCCTGGTGGATGTTTTTCAGGAGCCGGTGTCCATTCGAACCCAGTTTCCAAGCGAATGGGGGCTGGAGGTCGTCAGCGGCGAGACCACGACAGCGATCAGCAGCCACTTCTTGCGGTACTCGAAGCTCACGCCTGAAGCGGGAGTCACCGCGGACATGGTGTACGTCGGCGAAGGCTCGGCGGCTGAATTCGACGAAGCTGGCGACGTTGCGGGCAAGATCGTCGTGGTTGACGCGACCGCTGCGCCGACGCCGGTCCTCTTCTTGAGCGCGACCTATTCCGTCTTCGAGTACGACCCTGCAGGGACCTTGGAAGGCGACAACGCCTATGAGAATTTTCCGCCCCGGAACCTGACCCCCGCGTTTCAGGAGGCCGCGGCGAGAGGGGCGGTGGGCCTCGTTGCGATCCTCACGTTCACGGTGGATGACAACAACCAGTACCTGCACTGGTACGACAGGGAAGGTTTGATTCCCGGGTTGTCGATCAGTCCGAACGACGGCGACAGTCTACGGTCCATGCTCGCGGACGGTCCCGTCCAGGCAACCATGACCCTGACCGGTACGGAAGGCGTCGGAGACAGCTACAACGTCTATGGAACGGTTCCCGGCCGAAACTACGGCACGGATGAGGATGAGTTCATCGCGGTGCAGAGCCACCATGACGGATGGGCGACGAACGATGCCTCGGGAATGGCCGTCGTGTTCGCGTTGGCTCAGTACTACGCCCAGATGCCTCGCGAATCCCGGAGGTACTCGATTCTCTTCTTCGGATACGGAAGCCACTTCGGGTTGCTCGAAGAAGGCGAAGTCGGCTCCTTCATCGGCAGGAAGAATCCCGAGCACATCTATGACCTGATCCTGGCGGACAAAGTCCGATTCGCCGCGCCGATCGAAATGATTGGCAAGCAATACAAGGTCGTCGACCGACAGTATGTCGAAACGGGCCTCCCAGCGCCGCGCGCCTTCATGACCAACCCCGAGCTGCCCGCCGCCATTCTGCAGGCCGCCGAGGAAGCGATCATCGAGCACGACTACGATCGGTCAAACATCGCGGTCGACTTCTTCAACGGGGAACCCAAGAAGTGGGAGGACCTCGTGCCCACCGTCGGTCTCATCAGCCACAACGCGCCTCAGTTCACGAGTGCCGACACCCCGGACACGGTCATGAAGTCCGACCTGTCGAAGACCGCAGCCGTGTACGTCGACATCATCGACGCGGCTCAAGAGGCGTTCGAAGCAGACGCCAGCCCATGAGACGGGCGGGCTGCTCGCTCGCGGCCGCCCTGACGCAAACCCAATACCAGTCCCTCCGCACCATCATCTGCGAAGGGTGGGCAACATCCCCAGGTTGAACCCGGCGCAACTTTGGCTCGGACCGGCCGATAACAGCCCTGACGGTCTTTCCTCACTGCCGGCGGTCTCGCTCCTCCTGAAGTGCGGCAAGGGTTGCTAAGTTATCGAAACACGATAATATGAGGTCTCCCGATGATTCGAGGTTTCGCCAATCAACTTGCGGAGGACCTCTATTACGACCGAAAGACCAAAGCGACCCGCTCGTTCCCGCCGGAGCTTCGCAGAATCGCGAGGCGAAAGATTTTGTATCTTCACGACGCCGGCGAGCTCGACGACCTTCGTGTTCCCCCGGGTAACAGGTTGGAGGCTCTACGTGGCCCCCGAAAGGGTTCGCACTCGATCCGAATCAACGACCAGTGGCGGGTCGTGTTCGCCTGGAAGGGTAGCGACGCGTATGAGGTCGAGGTGGTGGACTACCATCGCTAGCGGAGAAGACGATGCCTAGAAAAGTTCGCGAGCCCAAGAACCCGTTTCACCCGGGAGAGATTCTGCTGGAAGAGTTTCTGCAGCCGATGGAGATGACTCAGACGGCCTTCGCGGAGAAGGTCGGGTGGACCCGGGCACGTCTCAACGAGCTCATCCGAGGCAAGCGCGGAGTCACCGCCGATGCCGCACTCGATTTGGCGAAGGCGCTGGGAACCTCGGCGAAGCTCTGGATGAACCTGCAGGCGACCTACGACTTGGATCAGGCGAGGAAGCGGCGTAGCGCGGCGTAGGGTGCGGAGACTTGCTCGTTGAGCTAGCGCGGTCGGCTCGCCTGAAGAGGTTCGCGGGTTGCCGTGCGAAGAGCGTTTGGGTTTCTGCAGGCCGCGCGG
>CBFCWN010000190.1:0-3584 GCA_965601515.1 uncultured Myxococcales bacterium
TAGCCAGCCGGGTCGGCGCCCGGCATGCCCTCGAGCTCGAGCTGCGAGGCATCCGGATAGATGATCTTGGTCCAGATGACGAGCGCTCGCCTCTGGGCGAAGGCCACCTCGTTGTCGTACGTCCCAACGAGCTTGCTTCCCTGCGGGATCACCAGAAAACGGCCCGTGGCCGTGTCATAGACGTCTTCGGCAACCTGCGCGAGAATCTGTCCAGGGAGATCCGAGTTGATGCCTGAAATCATCACCGCAGGAATCACGGCACCGGCTTTCAGCTCGTAGCGCGTGAGCGGTGCTTGCCGCGTTCCTTTGAGGTACCCGCTCGGCCAGTCCTCTGCGCCGTGACGAATGAAGTTCGCCTTCTGTGCGTACTTCGGTTGGTCGCGGCCACCGGCCAGTTCGCGGAGCGCTTCGAGCTCCGCCGAACGCAGGCCGCCGCCAAGGTGACTGCTGGCCTCCCCGAAAGAGGGCTCACCAGGCACGGGCAAATCACCAATCCTTTCAGAACGCTGCACTTCAATCTTTGAAGACGCGGTAAGCGCCTGGCGTAGCGCTTCTTCGGCCCGGGACGGGTCGACGTCGCCCCGCGGACCCAAATAGCGGTCGACGGGAAAGTCGTGGCTCTCTGAAAGCTCGGGACCCGAGAGCGGCTGTTCGTAGAGCGCCCGCTCCCGGTGTTGGAGACCGCGAATGGCCTCCTCGGCGGCTTTGTCTGCCGGGGCGAGGGCTACGTCTGACACCTCGTCGGTCTCCTCTTCAGTTGCTTCGCGGGCGCCCTCGCGACCCTGGGCGATGGCGACGACCAGAAGGACGCCGCAAAGGACCCCCGCAGCCAACACCGGCCGCTGAGCCAACGGGTTTCCCGTCTTCACGAGGCGCACGGGATCGTCGAGCTCGGTCATCGGCGCCGCCGCCTCCTTCTCTTCTCCGGTTCTTTTCGGATCTCGACGCGCTGTTGGTGCTTGCCGACGCCGTTGATCATCACGGCTTTTTGAAACAAGCGGTCGACGACATAGCAGCCGTCCCGCACTCGATAGTTGACGATCTGCATCTGCTTCCGCTCTTCGAGCAGCAGAACGGGGGCTTCCGTCCTCGTGAGCGCCGAAGGCATTTTGATGCAGGTCCTCTCGCCGTTGTCGTAGACGGCCGTCGGACGCCACGGTGTTTCGTCCCCGGTGATTTCGTAGTCGGTATTGACGTCCTCGATCGAGGCGCGGCCGAGGTCCATCGCGACCTCGGCGCTCTCATTCCGTCGTCCTCCGAGATAGGCCTCCCAGGCTGCCCTCGCCTCGTCCGGGTAGCTGAACGAGACGAGCGGCATGTGGTCGGTTTTCCGCGACACGAGCTCGAGTTGGTAGACGCGGCGGTCCGTGTGAATGACCAAGTTGGTTTGGAGGTTCACCGCGTGGGGTTTGATCACGACGTGAGTCGTGGCCGTCGGCCCTGTCCCGACCTCGGCCGGGAGGATGCCCCAGCGTCCCCGGTCTCCGATGTGCATGCCGGTCACGATCTCGCCCGGCTCGAGCGCCACATCGCAGACCCGAAGGGGCGCACAGATGATCCGAACCTGGGTCGCGCCGAACGGAAAGACGATCGCGCCGTCTTGTCCACGGCGGGGTTTGTCGATGTCCTTGTGGATGCCGTAGTTTCGGAGCAGTCGAAGGGCGTCTTTGTCGTGACGGCGGAGGCGGACCTCTTCTTCGACATCGCTCCAAATGGCCTCGAGTCGCGCCGCACCGACGACTCTGCCTGAGGTTTCTTGGGCCGCGCCACGGAGGGCAGGCGCGCTCGCGGCGACCACGAGGAGCAGCGCCCTGATCGCTCGGGTCGTGGCGGATTGCGGGAAGTCCATCGCCCCTCTACCCAACCTCGGTGACGTGGAAGTCGACCACGTAGATGCCCAAGGGGTTTTGGAGCACTTGGGAAAGCGAGCGCGTCGGCTCGATGTCCACGGTGACGACCGCTTTGAACGCTTTGCTCTCCGCGAGACTGCCCGACTCGTAGCGATGTTCGGCCCAGTCCACCTGCCAGGAGTTCTTCGCCATCGGCAGGACGGCTTTGACCTCGCAGTCGACCGAGCCACGCCGCCCACCGACCTCGTCTGCGAGCGCCTGGTAGAAGTCGGCGGCTTTGGTGGCCGCTGGAGAGCCCGCGGCGGTCACGGCCATCACCCGGCGGATCAGCGCCTCTTGGGCGTGCGTCTCCGAGAGCACGGTCCGGTGATCGCGAAAGAAGCGGCCGAGGTGCGCGATCACGATCCGATCGTCGGCCGGGCTCGCCTCTTCGGCCGGTCCGATCAGCACCTCGTATCCGTGTTCGTCGACCTGCACGATGTAGGGCGTCACCCGGCTTCGAAGCGCCATGGTGACCATGCCCGCGACCGCCAGGGCGAGGAGGCCAAAGAGGCCAAACGCGACGCGCCGCCAGTGGCGAGCGTCCGCCGCCATCGCGCCGTAGCGGTCTTCGTGAATCTTCATCGCGCGCTCAAACGGCGTCGTCGTTGCCATCGGGCTTTCCTTTCTGGATAGCGGCGCTCGGCTTCATGAGATCGGTGAAGCTCGAGCCCACTGGCCGCGCCGCGGCAGCGGCCGACATCCCGGCACTCACATCCTCAGCGCTCGCGTTCCCTCGGCCTGCAAGGGCGGCAGTTGCCGTCGCGGCGAGGTTGGATGCGAAGCGGCCGACGGGCGCCGCTGTCATCGTGGCCGCGGCAGCGCCCATGTGGGCGCCGCTTGCTGCAGCGGCCATGACGGCCCCTCCCGAGTCCGCAGAGACGGCGCCTGTGGCGATCGACGACACCATCGCTGGAACGCGACGAAGCAAGTACGCAAAGAGGATCGCGGCGCCGGTCACGTAGAGCACGACCGAGACCAGCCCCGGGAAGTCGGCGTCCCCGACCCCCTTGATGACGTAGGCGATTTCGAGGACCGCCCTCATGCCAACGGCCGCGACCAAGTTCACGACCATCAGGTGAATGCCGGCCCCCACCGCGGTCCGGAGGTAGTTTTCGGCCATCGGCGCCGTCCAATGGCTACCCCCAAACCCCAGCATCACGATGCCCGCGGACGCGACGATGTAGGCATCGATGAGCGCGCCGACGACTTCGGCGGTCGCAAACACGAACACGATCGCAAGGATGGTGAGAGGGAAGAAGAGCGCGGCGCTTTCAAGGACCCCCTCGTCGAACGCGAGGCTCATGAGCTCGAGCGTGAGCCCGAGGCCTTGCTCGAGGATGCCGGTCGGATCGAGGGCTTGCCCGGAGGCCGAGGCTCCGAGCGCGGCGAAGCTATCGACCAGGTTTCGGATTCCGTCCGGCCCGAAGAAAAGGAGCGTGCTCCAGAAGCCAAGGAAGAGCATGCGCTTGATCAAGACCGCACCCACCCGATCGAAGGTGCCGCCCTCTTCGTAGTAGGCGCGCGCCAAGGACATGGTGAGCTCGATGCTCGCGAGCGCGAAAAAGAGCTTCTTCGCGAAACCAAGGAGGACCTCGGACCACTTGTCGAGATGAAAACGAAACGCCTCGATGAGGGTCTCGGGCACGTTGTCGATCGAGAGCTGGGCTTGAGCGGTGTGCGTCCATGAGAGCG
>CBFCWN010000191.1:0-3584 GCA_965601515.1 uncultured Myxococcales bacterium
CTCCATGCGCCTCGGCACCGTCGAGCCTATCATGACCTAGCCGAGTGCGTTCTCTGCGAAGCTGAATCCGTTGAGCGACTCTGCGTTCGGGCCGCTCTCGTAGCTCGTGCGCGTGCGACGAAGACCCAAGCGAAGAAGGGCGGCGCCGAGCGGGCCGGCCATGCTAGGGGCGAGGAAGAGCGCTTTCGATTTCACGCCGGTCATCGCGGCGCCGAACTGGTCCATGAAGCCCGCGCCGTGGCGTTGAGCGGCAATGGCAGCGGTGTCTAGAAGCGACGGGTAGCGACGGATGATGCGCCCCGCCGCCGCGGAAACGGCAAACTCGCGACCGAAGGCGTTCATCCATCCCCGCTGATAGTTCGCCAGCCGTGCCTCGGAAAGGTCCCCTGCATCGAGCGCCTCGGTCAGCGTCCCCGCTGCGATCTTCGCGGCGACCATCGCCGTGTGGATGCCCTCTCCGGTGAGCGGATCGGTTTGCCCCGCCGCGTCCCCTACGACGAGCAGTGCCTCGCCAAAGGTCCGTCGCTCGCCTCCAAGACGGAGTGGCGAAATGCCCGGAGGCTCGATGGCTTCGGCGTGGTCGCCGAGCACCTCCCGTACGAACGGATCCGTGCTCACCTTCTCTCGAAGGAGCGCTTTGAGCTGGCTCGGCGGCGTGGAACCGCCGGGAAGCACGTAGCAGCCGACGTCGATGTCTCCGTTCGAGTGGCGAAAGAACGCGACGTAGCCCGGAAGCACGTACTCCGGGTAGAGCAGCACCCCGTCGCTCGCGAATCGGTGCGTCCCGCCTCGGATGTACTGCCGGCTCGCCGCGCTGTTCGCGCCGCTGTTCACGACGCCAAGCGCGCGCGCGATCTTGCTCTTGGCGCCGTCCGCGGCGACGAGCGCGCGTCCCTCGAGCTCGCGACCGTCCTTGCAACGGACCGTCCAAACGCCATTGAGACGAGTGCTCTGGACCGAGGCATCCTCGATCAGCTCGGCGCCCGCAGCCTCTGCCGACCGCGCAATCCGCTCGTCGCAGATCATCCGCCGAATCGCGGCCACCCGCGGCGCTCCCTCACGTGGGCCTTGATCGGGGCTCACGAAGCTGATCCCCGACGGTGAGACGAGTCCGCCGGAACGCACCCACTGCACGGCCCCGTCGGCTTCCAACGACTGGAGGACCCCCATCTCTTCGAGCAGATCGAGGGCGGGCGCGCACCACGCGTCGCCGCAGCGCTTGTCTCTTGGGAAACGCTGCTTTTCGAGCAGCGCCACGCGTTTCCCCGCCTTCGCGAGAAAGTAAGCGGTCGTTGCGCCAGCCGGACCCGCGCCGGAAATGACGACATCGTAGCGATTTGGTCCCGACGTCACGCCGACGTCTGTAGTCCAGTCGCCCCCACTCGTCGATGGGTCACACGCGCGACTCGGCGCTGCAAGTTGACAAGCCGTCACCTTCTGAAATCCGCCACTCAATAACCCGTGCTTACCGCTCACGGACCTTGGTCGACGGCTCGGCCCATCGAAACCTTCGCGACACATGACTCGTGTTAAGACGCGCGCATGCTTGCGGAGCCGTTCGAAGCGGCGGAAGTCGAAGCGGCACGGGAGGGCACGTATCCGCCGCCGTATCCAGAAGGGTGGTACGTCGTCGCGCGAAGCGTCGAGCTCACGACGAAGCCATTGCAGGCGCGCGCCTGCGGGAACGACCTCGTGTTGTTCCGCGATCGGGGGGGCGTCGCACGTGCGATCGAAGCGTACTGCCCTCACATGGGCGCCAACCTCGCCGATGGCAAAGTCGTGGACGGGTGCATCGAGTGCCCGTTCCATCAGTGGCGCATGGATGGTGAAGGTCGCGTCGTACGACTCCCGAAGGGCCACCGACCGGAGCCCTTGCATCGCACGGTCTCATGGGCCGTCGTTGAATTGCACGGTTGGGTGTGCGTGTTCCACCGTCATGGAGAGCTCCTTCCGGGTCCGGCACCCGAACCTCGATACCGGCCCGAACGCCTCGCGGACATCGACGAGGGCGCGTTACGGCATCGAGGCGAGTACGACGCGGGCGGCGTGCACATGCACCTGCTCGAGTTCGTCGAAAACAGCGTCGACTTCCAGCACTTCGAACCGATTCACGGCGAACTCCGTGTCCCGTGGACACGCATCCCCATTCCCGGCATGCGCATCGAGCACGCGTCTAGCTGGCATCGAGACGAGCAGGAACCACACGTCTCCTGGTTCGAAAACGAGGCGGAGCTCTCGTTTCGAGGCAATCGCATCTCGCGTTCGGGCGCCAAGGCGCGTGTTCGGCTCGAGGGCCCTGGGGGGATCGTCCGATTCGATTTCCGCATCGCCGCGAACGGCGGACGGGTCGTGATGTTCCAGAGCCACACGCCTACGTCTCCGATGACGCAGCGCGTACGCTTCCGCTGGTTCAGCAGCCGGCGCGTGTCGAAGGTTCAAGCCGGGTTCATCGTGGGCAACTGGGTTTCTCAGTGGCGTCAGGATCTCGGCATCTGGTCGCGCAAGATCTACCGCGAACGACCCCTCTTGAGTCGCGCCGACGGCCCGGTGCACCAGCTTCGGCGCTGGTACTCGCAGTTCTATCCCCGATAGAAAAGTGTACGGGAAGGTCATTCCACTCGTCGCCCGAACGGGTCGTCTTTTGTCGTGGTTCCGCACAATGTCCCGACAAGAGCGTTGCGAGGCTTGATTGTTCGGCCACGAACTTCTTATCCTCCGGCGACTCTAGGTCGGAAGGGGAGCTCATGAAGAAGGTCACGCTTGCGATGTTGATCTTGGCCGTCGTGGCGACGGTAGGATGCAGCAAGAAAGAAGAAGCCGCGAAACCCGAGCCGGCGCCCGCGCCTGCGGAGACGCCGAAACCTGCTCCGCCACCGGAGCCTGCGGGCCCGGTGATTCCGGATGTGCCGATGACCGGAAGCGCGTCAGAGAATCTGGTGAACGTGTTCGAAGCAGGTGTGATGGCGCTCAAGCAGGCGCCCGACGCAGCCGCCGGCGCGGCCGTCCTGAACGGCATGCTCGAGAAGTACGACGTCGCTGACCTTCGCGCGAAGTCTCGCGCGGCAAAAGAGGCGGGTCAGGGCGCGACGCCTGAGACGAAGGCCAAACTCGGCGACTTGAAGAAACAATACGCCGATGTTTCGACCAAGCTGGGTTCCGAGGATCCGGCTGCGTTTGGTGAGGCGGCGAAGGCCTGGGCGGCAGCCTGGGGTTTGAACTAGGAGTCCATCATGGCATCCGAGAACGACATCAAGGCACTGCAAGAAGCACTCGACATCTGTGGCTGCGGCCCGGGACGTCCCGACGGAAAAATGGGCCCGAACACTCGGAGTGCGATCCGGGAGTTTCAGAAGAAGGCTGGCATCGGTGTGGATGGGTCCGTCGGCCCTCAGACCCGGCAGGCGCTGTCCAAGCACCTGAGCGAGACCGCCGTACGAGCGCAGCACCTCGCAGGGTTCTTTGAGGGCGGCGGAAGCAGTCTCGAGGACGACCTCTAGGCGAGAGGTCTGCGCACTCGGGTTGCGGTCGGCTCACGGGATGACCGGCATCAGCAGGTGCGAGTCGTACTCGCCGCCGGTATGGAT
>CBFCWN010000192.1:0-3551 GCA_965601515.1 uncultured Myxococcales bacterium
CACGGAATCAGCGTCTTCCACTACGAGTGGATGCCCGCGGTTCTGCTCGTCATCTTCGCGATGTTCTTCTTGCCCGTGTTCCTTCGGATGAGGATCTACACGGCGCCTCAGTATCTCGAAGAGCGCTTCGGCCGCGGCTCGAGGTATGCGTTTTCCGCGATGCTGCTCATCACGAGCATGCTCGTCGATGCGCCGGGTTCTCTCTATGCCGGCGCGATGGTGCTGAAGACGCTTCTTCCCGGGGTGTCGATCTGGATCACGATCACCGTCGCCGCGCTTGCCGCCGGCGTATACATCGCGTTTGGAGGGCTTGGCGCCGTCGTGGCCAATGACGCGCTTCAGGCGTTGCTCATTCTTGCTGGGGGAATCGTGATCTCGGTGCTCGCATGGCAGGCGGTGCCTTCCTGGGATGCGGTCGTTGAAGCCGCGCCGGCCGGGGGGCTCAGCCTCATGCAGCCGGTCGATGATCCGGTGATGCCGTGGCCTGGCATCGCAGGGGTGTTCATCGTGGGCATGTATTTCTGGTGCACCAACCAGTTCATCATTCAGCGCGCGCTCGGGGCGCAGACCCTCGACGACGGGCGGTGGGGTGCACTGCTCGCCGGCCTGTTGAAGCTGCCGAACCTGTTCATTCTGATCCTGCCGGGGGTGTTCGCGACGGTTCTCTATCCGGACCTCGAAAACCCGGACTTGGTCTTTCCGATGCTCGCCTTCGACCTTCTTCCGATCGGTCTGCGCGGATTCATGCTTGCGGTTTTGGCCGCTGCGATGCTTTCGAGTCTCGAAGCGATTCTTCATTCTGGGTCGACGCTCTTCACGATGGACTTCGTCCGGGCGGCGCGACCCAACATCGATTCGCAGGCGTTGGCTCGCTGGGGACGCGGAGCCACGTTGGCGTTCATGGTCTTCGCCGTGCTGTGGACGCCGCAGATCGGTCGCTTTCCTACGCTCTGGCAGTACCTCCAGTCGATCTTGTCGTACCTGACGCCACCGGTGGTCGCGGTGTTTCTTTGTGGGCTGTTCTGGCGACGCGCGAACGGGCAGGGCGCGCTGGCAGGTCTCACGGTGGGCGTCGGAATCGGCTTCCTCGGCTGGGTCGGAGTCGAGCTCCTCCATCTCGCCGACATCCAGTACCTCTACGCCGCGATCGCGATGTTCGTACTCGGTCTGCTTCTCGTCGTCACGGTGAGCCTCGCCACGCCGCCGCCCGACGCCGCGCACACGGACGGCCACGTCTGGAAACCGAGCGACGCCGACGTCGTCTCGGGCACCCCGTGGTTCAAGAACTACAAGTGGCAGTCCGTCGCCCTCCTAGCCGTCACGGCGGCTGTGGTCGCGTGGTGGTGGTAAATCGCGCGGGTCGGTTTGTAAGTGCTCGCAAAGATTGGGCTTCTAGGCACCCCGCGTGTCCCCGACACGCGGGGTGTCCAGAACCCAAACGATTGCGAAGGCTTACCAAGCGACCCGCGTGATTTGCGAGAGGGGAACTCATCGTTTGGGCGACGTCGCCGGTTCGCTGGCAGCCTAGCGCTGCTCTTCGAGGGAACGCAGCGCCTTCTCGTAGTCCTTCTGCAGGCTCGGGTTCTTTGGGCCGTTTTCGACCGCCATTTGAAAATAGCCGACAGCCTCTTGCAGTTGGTCGCGCTCGGCGGAGATCACCGCGAAGCCCCACAGGGCGAGCTGGTTTCCCGGGTCGAGCAACCACGCCTGGTTGAACCGTTTCATCGCGTTTGGTCGGTCCCCTTCGTAGAAGAACCTCCAGCCCATTTCGGCAGCCGTCTGAGCGGCGGATTCGAGGCTCCTGCCATCGCTTGTGATCGTTTCGATGAACCGTTGGTCCGATTCTAACTGATGTACGGATTTCTGAATGTGACCGTACATCGGGAGCTCGTTGATCTCGTACTTGGCGCTCCAGGAGGGCTCGGTCTTCAACTCGAAGTCGTCGAGATAGAACGTTACTGGGCCTTCCGTGCTGCCCACGCCAAAGGCCCACCCATGGGCCGAGGTCAAACCGAGGCCATCGACAGGGGCGCCGTTCCCAACCTCTTTGCGACGGAAATCTCGAAAGCGAATGGTGACCTTCTTCCACCCGGCAAAGTCGTCTCTGAAGCTGTAGACGTAGACTTCCGCGTCGTCTTGCGAGTACGGTGGGCCTCGATTGTCGAGAACGTCGACAAAGATCAAGCCGCCGCTGTTCTGCCCGTACATCCAGAAGCTGAGTTGATCGAAGGCACTCCAGTCGTACGACACCCATCTGTCGACGGAGGCATTCTCGAACTTGTGGACAACTGCGGCCCAAGCCACCGCATCGAAGTCGAGCTTCAGGACCTTGTCGCCCGCTCGGTGGTCCGGCGTAGGCATTGGCGGCGCCGTCGCGGCCATCGCGACCTTGCTCTGTCCATCGTGCACGGCGAGGAAGCCAAGCTCAATGCCTGACGGATCTCGACCCGAAGGCAGGCCAGACTCGAAGTCGTCGAATACCCCCGGCTCAGCCTTCCGAGCCGCGGGCCGCTTCGTCGTTCTGAGTTCCGCGCGGGCTAGATCGAGTTGCGCCTCCAACGCAGTCATCGCGACGTCTGTCGCCTTCTGTACGAGCTTCGCGTGAGCGCGCTCCGATACACTGTTTGTGCTGAGCTTGGCGTCTATGAACAAGCGGTGATGCGAGTTGAGTAAGAAGGAGAACGCGTTGGCGCCGTTGCCGTCGACGATGTAGCAGTGAATGGCGAAGATCTCCCGACCGCTGACCGGCGCGACGATTGCCAGATAGAGGTGGTAGTCATCCCCCGTGGGCTCCGCCTTCATCGACTCCGAGATGCGATCGAGGTCTTGAAGGAAGAGGGCCCATTGCGATGGAGCGACGAGTCTGCCGAGGTCCATGCGGCTCGACGCCGTGCTTGCCTTCGCTTGCGCATTTTTCTGAAGCCAGGTCACGACTTGGTTTTGCGACGACGTGGAATACGCGGCATCGACCGGTCCGCGAACGACAGTGGGGTGCACCGCGATGGTTGCAGAGCCCAAGTCGTCGATGAAGGACGCGGCACGCTCGCTGTGAGGCCGAAACCCAGGCGCGGAAGTCGTCCGGCCCGCGTCCGCTTCGGCAGAACCTGGGACGGCGGTCACGAGAGCAACCAGCAAGAGCCAGCTGCAGAGAAACGTTTTCGATAGTCGGTTTTCGGGCACGCGCAGTCAGTTGCACTTGCTATGCCAGAGCAGGCTGGCCTCCACCCGGACGACAAAACCCCCGAAGTCGCGATCGCATTCCGAGATGGCTGGAGGGAGATGACCGCAGCCGTGCGTGTTTTCGCAGCTCGCCGATCGCAGTTTTTTCGCTCGGCGACTGCCTGGTGCATCGAATGCGCTCTGACATGCGGGTCGCGACGCCCTAGTTCGTCGCGGCGTCCATGGCACGGGCCTTGCTCTCCCGTAACGGGACCATGAGGCTTCGTGTACTCCTACCTGCCTTCTTGTTGGTTGCCTGCGAGGTGCAGGCGATTGGGTTCTCCTCGTGGGAGTTCCTCGATGAGGCTCAGCGCATCCGAACGAGTGAGGAC
>CBFCWN010000193.1:0-3533 GCA_965601515.1 uncultured Myxococcales bacterium
GCACCCTCTGTGAACATCTTCGGGAAAGACACGTTGCTTGCTGACATGCGAGAGGTTGGCTTCGTGAACGCCTCCACCCCCGATGTCGGCGCGAAGAAGGAGACGGCCTTCGTCGTTGCGGCCAAGCCGTAGTTCGACGAACGGCGATCCATCCTACACTTCGCGAGATTCGGCCCCTCGACGCTGTTAACGTGTGTCGAGGGGATTAGGGATGTTCAAAGGAATCGTCTTGGGGATCGTTGCGTTCTTCGTGGTCGGATGTGGATCCGAAGATGCCGGCGAAAGTCGCACGGGAGATCACGATGCGACCGGCGGAAACACCGGAACCGGCACCGGCGGCATCGGCGGCGCGTTCGTCGGGAACGCAGGCCAAGGCGGCGAGCCACCCGCGGGCGGGAGCGGCGGAACCATGTCTTCCGGTGGAGCCGGAGGAACACCGAGCGGGGTCTCGGCGATGTTTGTGGCCGACGACGAAGGCTACGTCGTGATGGAGATGGAGTCGGTGTCGATTCCCAGCGGGTCCGAGTGGGTCACGCAAACCGAGCTTCCGGACTACACGGGCTCAGGGTACTACCGCTTCGTCGGTAACTCGATCTGCAACGGTCCGGCCGGCAGCCCGCTTCGCTACGAGATCGAGATTCGTGAGAGCGCTCGGTACGAGCTCCGACTGCGTGCCGCCAAGATCGCGCACTGTGTCGCCGGTGCGCCTCAGGGGAACGGAAACTGCACCGAACATGACAGGACCTGCACGAGCCTCGGAGAGCCGTCGGGCGGATCCTGCGGCGACCCGAATCAGTGCATCCGTACCGACATCTCGAACGACGCGTTCGTCCACTTCGAAGACGCAGCGGGCGATTACGTCGCATTCGTCAATCAGCCAAACGGATCGATCGGGGACCCGATCAAGCTTTTCGGTGGCTCCGTCAATTCATGGGGCTGGACGGGAAAGCGCGCCCTCGACATCAACGGCAAGTGGGATGCGCACTGGGATCTCGCTCCGGGGGTCTACACCCTGGTAATTCAGGGGCGGTCCCAGGCATTCCGTATCGATCGGATGCTCTTGTTCGACAGCGAGACCGGCTCGACCTCCGGAGCGGTGGATCGGGCAGAAACGCGTCCGTAACGGTCGAAGGCTCCGGCGCGAGCTGTTATCGTCCGGCCGTGAGCGTCACCGATTTCGATCCGTTCAGTCCGAAGACCATCGAGAATCCGTATGCGTTCTACGACGCGCTGCGTGAGGAGGCGCCCCTGTTCAAGCCGAAGGGCGCCGACTGCTACTACCTGAGTCGTTACGACGACATCAAGCGGGTGACGATGGACCCGGAGCGGTTTTCGTCGAACATCGTCGCGATTCTGCTCGCCGGTGGAAGCGGACGGCTCTCGATGTTCGTTCCGCCGCATTTGCCGTTCGCACCTCCGGATGTCCTCGCTCTGCAGGACCCCCCGATTCACCGGGTGCAGCGAAAGATCGCGACGGCCGGCCTCGGGAAGGGGTTCGTGCAGGTGTTGGAGCCGCAGGTGCGTTCACTGGTCGACGAGCGCATGAACGTGGTGCTCAACGCCCGTGAAGTCGACTGGATGGATGCGTTCGCGTTTCAGATTCCAATCGCGCTGACTCTCGACATCCTTTCGATTCCCAGAGACGACGCAATGACCGTCAAGGGCTGGGCCGACCAAGCGATTTCGCTGCTCAGCGGAGTCAACACCAAGCCGAAACTGCTCTGGAAGGTCCTCAACGGTTTTCGCTTCTTCAAGTGGTGCAAAGACCAGTTTGAGGCGGCCGAGGCTCGTGAACCGAAGCCCGGGTTCATGATGGGCGCGCTGATCGACGCCGTCCGCGATGGCACGATGACTGAACAAGAGGCGGCGGCGACCGTTCTTCAGATCATCATCGCGGGAAGCGATTCGTCGGCGAGCCTCATGGGAAGCATGGTTCGGCTGTTGGCGCAGAACCCAGGCGTCCAAGAAGAGCTGCGGTCAAAGCCGGAACTCATTCCGAACTTCGTCGAGGAGGTCTTGAGGCTCGAGTCCCCGTTCCAGGGGCACTTTCGAAAGACCAAGATGCCGCTGGAGCTCTGTGGAGAACAGCTGCCCGAAAACGCTCGCATCATGCTGCTCTGGGCCTCGGGAAATCGCGATCCGCGCAAGTGGCCTAATCCGACCGAGATCGATCTTCAGCGCGCAGGGCCCCGGCAGCATCTTGGCTTCGGGCACGGGATTCATCTTTGCCTCGGCGCTCCGATCGGCCGGATGGAGGGTCGCATCGCGATGGAGCAGCTTCTCGAACGAACGAGCTGGGTCGATCTGGCCGACGGTGACTTCCCGCATCGTCAGAGCGTGTTCGTACGCACGCTCGAGCGGCTGCCCATCCGAGTGCATCCCAGGGCGTGAGGGCCAGGCCCGTTCCGCAAATTGCGCGGGTTGGTTGGGAAGTCGTTGGGATTGTTGGGGTTTTGGGGGCCCCGCGTGTCCCTTACAGGTCGTCGGGGACGTGGGGGAGGATGTTTAGGGCCTTCATGTTTTCTCTCACCTGTTCGACCCGGCTGGCGCCGGTGATGACCGTGGAGACGTTTGGGTTCTTGGCGCACCAGGCGATGGCAAGCTGTGCGGGGGTACAGCCGAGCTCCTTTGCGACTTCGAGAACTCGTCGCACGCGTTCGTTGTTCTCTTCCGTGAGGATGTGTTCACGAAGCCACTCGTAGCCGGGAAGGGCGGCGCGACTGCCTTCCGGGATTCCGTCGAGGTACTTCCCCGTGAGCGCACCCGAAGCCAGCGGACTCCACGTGGTGGTCCCGAGGCCGTACTTCTCGTAGAGCGGGGCGTATTCTCGCTCGACTCGGTCGCGCCACAAGAGCGAGTACTGTGGCTGCTCCATCACAGGCTTTCGAAGGTTGTAGCGTTCGGCGACTTGGAAGGCCTCTTCGAGCTCCTCGGCGGACCACTCCGAAGTGCCCCAGTAAAGCGCTTTGCCAGACGCGACGATGTCGCTCATCGCCCACACCGTCTCTTCAATCGGTGTCTCGGGGTCCGAGCGATGGCAGAACAAAAGATCCACGAAGTCGAGCCCCAACCGTTCGAGCGAACCGTCGATGGCCTGCATGAGGTACTTCCGGTTCAGCGTCTTCTTGGTGTTGGGGCCTTCGTGGAGTCCCCAGTAGAGCTTGGTGGAGATGACATACGAGGACCGCGGCCAACCGAGCTCACGCACCACTTCGCCCATGATCGTTTCCGACTTGCCAGCGGCATACACCTCCGCGTTGTCGAAGAAGTTCACGCCCGCCTCGTACGCCGCCTGCATGCATTGAAGCGCGGTGTCGTTCCCGAGCTGGTTGTGGAAGGTCACCCACGAGCCGAACGAAAGCACACTGACTTTGAGGCCGCTGTTCCCGAGTCTTCGGTATTCCATGTCCATCTTTCGGCGTATAAGGACGTCGCCGACCGCGTCGACTAGTTCACGTGGAACACGTCGTCGGGGATTTCGTCGCCGATCGACGTATTGCGACGAATGATGTCGGCAAGTGTCGTGTTCTCGA
>CBFCWN010000194.1:0-3531 GCA_965601515.1 uncultured Myxococcales bacterium
CCGAGTCCTGCAACTTGGCAGATGACGATTGCGACGGAATGGTGGACAACGGTGTGAGCTCGTTGATCGATCTCGGGTCGCAGGCGTTGCCCACGTTGTTCCCGACGATAGACAGCGTACACACGCTCAAGGCTGTCTCCACGAAAAACGGAATCGTGTTGTTTGTGCTGATGAGAAGTCAGACGAAGTACACACTCTGGGCGTATCGGTTGTCCGATGACGCCGAAATCGTGGAGGGTCCAGTGCGGACGCTAGAGCGCGAGTGGACGCCAAGCTTCCAGGCCGGACCACTCGACGTTGCGGTGGCCGGCGAAACGGCGTACGTCGCCATGCCGCCGAGCGGGCAGGGAAGCATTGAGCTCGTGCGAGTGCTTCTTGAGGACTTGCGGGAGCTGGACTCAATAGGCCCGCCGTTCGGCATCCTTTTCACGATCTGGAAATCGCACTGCGTCGCGGCGACCGAGTCCGGGGTGGTTTGGGGGCACCGGCTCACCGGGATCGATCTACCGTCGATCGATACGTTCGTGCAGTTCTACAGCCCCTCGCTCGAGGAGGGGGAGGGCCATGTACTCAGAAGTCCGCGCGGTGACGGCAGCGACGTCCCCGAGTGCGCGGTGGCGCCAGCCACGGGCTCGCATGAAGGTCAATGGGTCGTGGCCTACGATGCATCTCCATACGTGGAGCTGGGGATCGTGCAGGAGGATCTTGGCGACGTGTTGACGGCAAGCTACCTGCGTGAGCCCGGCGAAATCTCGCTTTCGATGGTACAGGACCCGGCCGGCGACATCGTGGTGGCCGGCCGGGACGCGAACTGGGACGTGTGGCGTTACTCGCTGGGGGTCGAGCTTGCGCTTGAGGAGGTGCGACGGGGTTTCGGAGCCGGTGGCCGGCGCGGCAATGCATTCTACGGTCGCCGGGTGGGGGCTGCCGATGGGAGGGTGTTTCTCGCCGGGAGCAATCTGGAGATCATCGACGGAGAGACCTTACCAACGTTACAAAACCTCACTCCTACAGTTTCAGACGCGGTGGTAGAGCACAAGGGGCGGGTCTTTGTGATCGGCGCCAATAGAGGTGCCGCTGTGATGCGCTTCTACGAGATTGGGTGTGCACCATGACTCGAGCAGTTTGGGCATTGGTGCTGACGACAACGTGGCCGCTTGGCGCCAGTTCCGCCGAGGCGGAGCCGGGCCGCGCCGTAGGCGTGGTGGTCGTCGAAGGGGAGAGTGTCGACGCGGGCAGAGCGGTCGAGGGAGTTCTCCAAGAGCTTGAAGTAGCCGGCCTCTCGGTGCGGAGGGCAACGCATTGCGAAGCACGGGACGATGCGTGTTTGCGAACTTGGCTTCGGGATAAGGGCATACCGATGGGTGCCTACGTCTCAGTCTGGGAGCGCTCCCCCACGCGGGAGCGCGCGGTGGTCGCGATTGGGCTAGTGGATCCCTCGATGCCTGCGCCATTCGATCAGGTGTTCGCCGAGCGCGGTTGCGAGGCACTGCCGTGTCGGGAGGGAGCGAGAGAAGCCGTGGAAGAGGTTCTGACCGGATGGCGCCAGCGAAGAGGAACCGAAGTGGTGCTGGTCGGCTCACCCACCGGGGCCGTGGTGTTCGACAATGGCCAGCTGGTCGGGCGGCTCCCCTTTTCGGTTCGATTGCCGCGTGGAGAGCACGTGATGCGCGTCGTCGCAGAAGGCTATGAACCGACGGAGCTGGCTTTCGTCAGCGGTAGTGTCGAGCCGCAGCGTTTTGAGGTTCGCCTTGCGAAGAAGGAAAGGGCCGAGTCGCCCGAGACCCGACGAGTCCGCAAGCCGTGGATGGTCGCGGTCGGCTCGGTGTTGTCCGTTGCTGGAGCCACCATGATCGGAGTCGGTGCCAGCCGATTTGGCGATCGTTGCGCCACCCCGAGTCCATGTACCGTGTACACGACCAATACGGCCGGAGCGGGCGCGTTGGTAGGAGTCGGTGCGGTGGCGCTGGGTGGCGGAGTGGGGCTATTGGTGAGCGGACTTCGAAAGGAGAGACGACCATGAATCGGGGGCTCTGGGCGATTGGATTGGCGATGCTTCTTGGTGGCGCGAACTGCGCGCGCGAAACGGTCAGCTGTCCCGAAGGGACCGCCATCATCGATTTCGAAAACGGCGGAAGAGAGTGCGTTCCTGTCGGGCCTGATGGGGGCCTCGGTGGAACGGGCGGGATGGGCGGAGCCGGTGGGATGGGTAATCCCGAATGCTTCAACGACCTTGATTGCCCGTTCGAAGAGGCGTCCCGATGCGACCTCACTTCTCAGACATGCGAACCTTGTCAACAGGACGTCGATTGCGCAGGCATCGACGGCTTGCCCCGTTGTGACGCCGGAGAAGGGCTTTGCGTAGAATGCGCGCCAGTCACCGAGTCGATGGATTGTGGGGAGCGGAGCTGCGACCCGGCCACGCGGGAATGCAGCGACATCGTGCGCGGCTCACGCGCCGAGTGTGAGGCTTGCGTGTCGGACAGCGACTGCGTGGAGGACTTCACGTGCGTCCCGATGCGGTTTCGGAATGCGCCCCGCCGTGGAGGCTATTGTCTTCGGAGTGCTGGCCCGGACGAGTGCACACAGCCATTTGCGTTTCCGCTACCAGACGCACGGGAGAGCTTGTCGGGCGCGGAGGCTGGCCTCTACTGCGGCGTTAACGAAGAGCTCACGACCTGTCAGGCGGTACAAGCCCTCATCGACAATGAGTCGTGCGACGACGATTTCGACTGCGTTGCACCTGGCGGGATTTGTCGCCGGGTCGGCGTCGTAGGTCTTCGCTGCACGTACGAGTGTGGGTTTGCCAATGAATGCTTACCGGGAGCCGGTAGCGGCTCAACATGCGGCGACGCCGACGGCGCAGAGGAAGAAGACTACTGCGGGGGTTAAGGGAATGCGCTGTGGTGTTGCATAGGTCTAGCAAAAACGATGTTTCCGAAAGCCGTGCGGAGGGCGCAGCAAGGAGCTCATCGATTGATGGCTACCGAGTCGTGCGCCGGATCGGCGCCGGCGGGACCGGAGAGACTTTTGAGGTTCTATGGCTAGGCGACGACGGCACCGAGGGGAGGGGGTGTCTCAAATGGTTGCATGCCCATCGCGCTGAGGACGCCCAAAGCCGAGAGCTCTTCGCCCGCGAAGCACGCATCGCGGGGCGACTTCAGCATCCGAACTTGGTGAGCATTTTGGGTCACAAGCTCGACGCCGACAGGCCTTACGTCGTGTTCGCGTTCGTGGATGGGGTGGACCTTCGGGTTCTGCGGGAACACGGCAAATTGACGCCCGAGCAAGTGCTCTGGATCGGGAACCGCGTCGCAGCGGCTCTTCACTACGCGCATTCCTACACCGACGGGGAGATTCGAGGCGTCGTCCATCGAGATGTGACGCCAGGGAACATTCTGGTGAGCGTCGAAGGCGTCGTGAAGCTCGCCGACTTTGGGTTGGCGCGCGTAAGAACCCACGGGACCGCTTCTCTCACGGTTGAGAGCGAGGTGAAGGGCACGCTCCCCTACCTCGCGCCCGAGTTGATGG
>CBFCWN010000195.1:0-3527 GCA_965601515.1 uncultured Myxococcales bacterium
TGAAGGTCCATTTCGCGGATGGACCAGCTTTGCTCAGGGCCGAGAATTAACTTCAGCACGACCGGGTGAGCGTTGTAGTAGGCGCGGGCTCGTTCGCTCGCGATCACTACGAAGTCTTCCCACGAGCTCAGCTCCGCAACGTCGAACGGCTCGGCAAGGATGTCGACGAACTTCTGCATGTGGCGCTCGGCCAACGCGACGAGTGCCGCGCTTGGCGTCGGGAAGAAGTGATACACCGACGCCACCGGCGCGTCGGCGACCCTCGCCAACTCGCGAAGGCCTACGTCCTCGGGCTCTTTCTCATCGAGGAGCGTTTCGAGCGCGTCGAGCAATCCCTCGTAGCGAGCAACCCCGGCCGAGCGAACCGGCTTTCTCGGACGCTTCGCATCGGAGGACCCGGGCAGACCAACGTTTGAGCGTTGCGGGGCTTCTTCCATACGAAGTAGAATATATTCTATTATTTATGTCGGTCAAGTTGCAAAGAGCGGTTATGAGGCCTACTGTCCTGTGCAGCTAGTAGACATCCGACTATCAAACCATGCCGATTCTCGCCATCGATCTAGGAACCTCGAACGCCAAAGCAGCGGTTGTGTCGCTGCACGGCGAGCTCCTCGGAACCGGCCGCGCGTCGATCGAGACGCAGTTCACCGACGATGGTGGCGCCGAGCAGGATGCGGAGCAGGTGTGGGAGCGCGTTCTCGGCGCGTGCGAACAGGCATTGTCGTCGGTGCCCGACCGACAGGCGGTGCTCGGGGTCGCATGCGCGAGTCAGTACTCGTCGATCATTCCAGTCGACGCCGACGGGCGTCCAACGGCGAACATGGTCGCTTGGATGGACAAACGCGGCTCGCCGGAACGACTGTCTCAGCTCCCTGGCGGGAAAGGCATGAAGCCGAATCCACTTCAGATGCTCCGTTGGATCCAGGTGCATGCGATTCCGCCTCTCGACTCGGGCGCCGACTCTCTCGCGCACATGCGATGGATCAAGCTCGCTCGCCCCGAGGCGTACGAACGAACGGCGACGTTCCTCGAGCCAATGGACTTCCTGACGATGCGGTTTAGCGGCCGCCACGTCGCAAACCGATGCTCCGCATTCCTCATGCTGGTGACCGACAATCGCGGCGACAGTGTGAGTTATCACCCGAACCTGCTCGACTGGTCCAACATCGACCGGAACAAGCTTCCGGAGCTCGTGCCACTCGAAGAACCCATCGGGAAGATCGTTCCCGAAGTGGCGGACCGCCTGGGGCTCTCCCACGAAGCGGTCATCTTCCCCGGCATCAACGACACGCAGGCGGGCGGGGTCGGCGCGCACGCGTTTGTCGGCAGCCATGCAGGCATTTCGATCGGAACGACGGGTGTCGTCATCACGCACGTCGACTTCAAGAAGACCGACGTGCTCAACTCGATTGCGACCATGCCGTCCCCCGTCCGCGGGAAGAACTTCGTCATGGCCGAGGCCGGAGCCAGCGGGAAAGCGGTGGAGCATTTCCTCGAAAAGATCGTGTTCGCGAACGACAGTTTTGGCAGCAGCGACCTCGTCGGGAAGTTTGCCGCTCTCGAGCGGGCCATCGTCAACACGGAGCCCGGAAGCGGCGGGCTCCTATTCGTTCCCTGGCTAACGGGGTCCGTGACCCCGGCCGAAGACGGTCACGTCCGCGCCGGCTTCATCAATATCTCGCTCCAGACCACGCGCGAGCACATGGGGCGCGCGGTGCTCGAGGGCGTTGCGTTCAATCTCCGATGGGTGCTCGAACGGGTCGATCGCTTTGCCAAGCGAAAGTCGTCGCACGTCGTTTTTTACGGAGGCGGCGCTCTTTCCGCGCTTTGGTCGCAGATCCTCGCCGACATTCTGAAGGTTCCAGTCCATCAGGTGAAGGACCCGGAGTACGCAGCGACGCGTGGCAACGCGTTGCTCGGCTTCCACCGGCTCGGCATGCTCGAGCTCGAGTCGATCGGACAACACATACCGATCGCAGCCGTTCACGAGCCTCGCCCCGAGCTCGCCCCCCTTTACGACGCGATGTTCACGCAGTTCGTTCGCGTCTTTAGAAAGAACCGCGACGTGTTTCACGCCTTGAACGTTGGGAGATAGTCAGATGGAACAGCTCGAAGGCTTGATGCGAGGACTCTACCCCTATGCGGAGACCCACGGTGTCATCCGTAACCTGCCTGCGGAAGGTCGGTCGAGGGAAGAGATCCTAAAAGAGCTCCACGAAATCGCTGAGAAGGAAGACGCCGCGTGGGAGACCGGGCGCTGCTCCGGGACGATGTACAGTGGTGACCACGAGCACTACGACTTTCTGAACGAGGTCTGCGGCCTCTTCTCTCACGTCAACTCGATTCAGCGCGACATCTGTCCGAGCATGACTCGCTTTGAATCCGACATCATCGCGATGAGCCTCGACATCATGAACGGCGACGCCGTGACGAAGCAGGATCCGAGCCACAAGGCGTGCGGAGCGTTCGGGTTCGGCGGAACGGAGAGCATCATCAACCCGCTCCTCGTGTATCGCGACAAGGCAAAGGAAGAGCGCGGCATCGATCGACCGAAGATCATCCTCCCGGACACCGCTCATCCCGCGTTTCCAAAAGGTGCCCACCTTCTCGGCATCGAGGTCGTCTGGGCGCCCACGCACCCCACGACGACCAAGGTCGACGTCGACTTCGTACGAGACCACATCGACGACCGAACCATCGCCCTCGTCGGTTCCGCTGGGAACTACCCCTACGGAACGATTGACCCGATTGAAGAGCTCTCCGACCTGGCGGTGGAGCATGGCATCAACCTTCACGTCGACGCGTGTCTCGGCGGGTTCATCCTGCCGTTCGGTCAGGCGCTCGGCTACGACAACATCCCCGTGTTCGATTTCCGGCTGCCCGGAGTGACCTCGATGTCCGCCGACACACACAAGTACGGCTACGGGCTCAAGGGCACGTCGGTAGTCCTCTACCGCGACACCTCGTTTCGCAGGTATCAGTACTACGTGACGCCCGAGTGGAAGGGCGGAATCTACGTCTCGAATGGCCTCGCCGGCAGTCGTTCGGGCGGGCTCATCGCCGCGACCTGGGCGGCGATGGTTCGGTACGGTCGCGAGGGATACATGCGCTACGCGAAGCAGATTTTCGAGACGGCGTTCCGCATGCAGGCCTCCGTGAGGGACCTAGGGCTCGTGATCATGGGCGACCCGACGTTCTGCTTCTCATTCCGCTCGGACGATTTCGACATCTATCACGTCAACGACTTCATGAAGACACGGGGATGGCGGTTCAACGGTCAGCAGCATCCGTCGGCGATCCACATGTGCGTTACTCGACCACAGACTCAGCCCGGCGTCGCAGAGTCCTTCGAGACCGACCTCAAGGAGGCAGTCGCCTACGCGCACGAACACAAGGACGACAAGCCCCATAGCTCGGCGATCTACGGTGGCGGTGAGGTAGGCGGCTTACCCCTCGATACCCCGGAGGCCATTCGCTACTTCATGTCGATGGCGCTCGACGTGCTGCAGGCGTACCCGTTCTGACGA
>CBFCWN010000196.1:0-3473 GCA_965601515.1 uncultured Myxococcales bacterium
GCTGGAATGGCTTGGGTTTTTGGGGGGCCGCGTGTCCCTAAAATAGGCTTCTGCTTGGTCAGTAAATGTGCTTCGCTTGGAGGGCCGCCGCGAGGAAGGAAGACATCATGACCAACTGTACGAAATGCAGCGGAGAGATGCAGAGGGCGGCGGAGGCGAGCAGCGGCACTCCGTTTGGTGCGATCGCGCTCGGTCTAGTTGGCGTGCCCTTGCTGTTCGTGGTCCCGGCAGGGACGGTGATCGGCATCTTGCTGATCGTCACCGCCTTGGTTCTCGGCTACCCGCGGAAGAAGGTGTGGAAGTGTCCGCAGTGCGGCTTCGAGCACGTCTGAACGAAGCGCTCCTCGGGCCGACGATCCGGCCACACCTGCACGGCCAACGCTAGGCGGCTGCGGCAGGCGCGTGTCCGTCGTCGCCTAGCGGCGCTGGCTTCGTCGGGGCCGGGCACGGGCGAACGTCGCGAAGTGCGGCGTCCAGCACCTCGGTCATGTCTTCCGCGAGGATCACCTCGAGCTCGTTTCGAACCGTCTCCGGAATCTCTTCCAGGTCGTGTTCGTTTTGCTTCGGCAGCACGACCCGCGTGAAACCGGCTCGATGCGCAGCCAGCACCTTCGACTTGATGCCGCCGACCGGAAGCACCCGACCGCGAAGCGTGGCTTCACCGGTCATCGCCGTGTCCGAGCGCACTGCCCGGCCGGTCAACAGCGAGGCGAGCGCCGTGAAGATCGTCACGCCCGCAGAGGGGCCGTCCTTCGGAACACCGCCGGCCGGCACGTGGATGTGCAGGTCGTGGCTCTCGAGGAACGCAGGGTCGATCCCCAGCTCCTCCGCGTGGCTGCGAAGGTACGCGAGCGCCGCTCGCGCCGACTCGTTCATGACGTCCCCGAGCTGCCCCGTGATCTCGAGCTTGCCCTTTCCGGGCATCTGCGTGGTCTCGATGTAGAGAATGTCGCCTCCCACGGGCGTCCACGCGAGGCCCGCTGCCACACCCGGCTGCCGGGCGCGCTCTGCCCGCTCGCTCAAGAACCTCGGCCTTCCGAGAATCCGTCGGAGCTCGGCTTCGGTCACTTCGACGGGCCCAGCGCCCTCTTCCTCGGAGCGAGCAACGTCGAGCGCAACCGACCGACACACTTTGGCGAGCTCGCGCGCGAGCTGACGCACACCGGCTTCTCGGGTGTAGTCCTTGATGATGAGCTCGAGCGCATCCTCACTGAGACTCACGTCGGACTCGGTCAGACCGTGCTCTTCGAGCTTATTCGCCCAAAGGTGGTCACGTCCGATGTGGAGCTTCTCGTCGATCGTGTAGCCGTTGATCTCGATGATCTCGAGTCGGTCTCGGAGCGGCGGCGAGAGCGTCGAAAGCTCGTTCGCAGTGGCGATGAAAAGCACCTCCGAGAGGTCGAACGGAAGCTCGAGATAGTGATCGGTGAACGTGGCGTTTTGCTCCGGATCGAGCACCTCGAGCAGCGCCGCTTCGGGATCGCCGGCCCAGCCGCGACCGAGCTTGTCGATCTCGTCCAACACCATCACCGGGTTCTTCACGCCAGCCTTTCGAAGCGCGTTCACGATGCGACCGGGAAGCGCGCCGACGTAGGTACGCCGGTGACCGCGGATCTCCGCCTCGTCGCGAACGCCGCCGAGCGAGACTCGGGCCAACGGGCGGCCTGTCGCTCGGGCAACCGACTGCGCGAGGCTGGTCTTGCCCACGCCAGGAGGACCGACGAGCGCCAAGATGGTGCCCCGTGCCTTCTTCGACAGTTTCAACACCGCCATGTGCTCGAGGATGCGCCGCTTCACGTCGTCGAGACCGTAGTGGTCTTGGTCGAGCGTCTGCGCGATCGCGTTGATGTCTTGCGTCGTATCCGAGCGTTCGTTCCACGGAAGGTCGGCGATCCACTCGAGGTAGTTGCGAATCACATGGCTCTCCGCTTGCGGACCTTGCATCGAGGTCAACCGCTTGAGCTCGCGGTCGGCGGCTTTGCGTACCTCTTCGGGAAGGTCGATCTCGTCGAGCCGTTGACGAAGCCGGGCGAGTTCGTCGCCGTCGTCGTCACCTTCGCCGAGCTCCTTTTGGATCGCGCGAAGTTGCTGCCGGAGCATCGCCTCACGCTGGTGCTCAGACATGCCCTGACGCACCTCGGAGTCGATCTTCTCTTGGAGCTCCGCGCGTGCGCGCGCCTCTTTCAGCAGCTCCGCGACGAGGCGAAGACGCGCCTCGACGTCGAGAGAGCGAAGCACCTCGACCTTGCGTTCTTGGGGCATGTCGATGAAGCCCGCGACCCGGTCCGCGAGCAGTCCCGGCGACCCGGTCTGCGCCAGCATGCCTTGCACGTTGGCGTCGTTGACGAGCTCCGAAAGCAACGTGCGGAGGCTCTCGGCAAGCGCCCTGCTCTCTTCGGAATCGCCACCCTGCTCGACGACCCCTTCGACCTCGGCCTCCCAGCGGGCTTCCGTCACGTGGAGGGACGTCAGCCGCACGCGTTCGAGCGCCTCGGCAAGGAGCACGGATCGATCGCCCTGCGTCTTGGTGTCCTTCACCTCGGCAACCACCGCGATGGGGTGCAAGTCCGCAATCGCCGGGTCTTCGACCTTGGCATCGAACTGCACGGCGAGAACGACTCGGTCGCCGGCCTCGAGGCTGCCGACCATGGACTGCGAGCGTTCGCGACCGACGGGGATCGGGGTCACCATGCCAGGGAGAATCACGCCTCGGCGGAGAGGCAAAAGTGGGAGGGTTTGGGGCTGAAATTGAGCCATGAACGCAAAGTAAGTTCGTTCACGCTTCAGTCAACTGCCTCAATTTGATAGACTAATTCCGTCATGAGACCCCGGAAACAGGCCCTTTTGGAGGCGGCGGACCGACTCTTTCGCCTCTACGGCCCCCAGAAGACGACGGTTGGGGACATCGCTCGGGCCACCGGCGTGGGGGTCGGGACGGTGTATCTCGAGTTCCCCAACAAGGACGCCATTCTTCTCGAGCTCTCGGAGGCGGGCCATCGCTCGGTGCTCCGGGCGATTGAGGTCGCTTGGTCTTCGCCCGGCCCGGCCGACGAGCGACTTCGACGTGCGCTCCAAGCTCGAACCGAGACGTTCCTCCGGCTCGCTCAGCACGGCGTGCACGGGGCAGACCTTCTTCACTGCAAGAGCTGCGCGCCGATTTCGAAAGCCCACCGCTCGTTCAGAGCCGCCGAGGAGCAACTGTTCGAGGCGTTTCTCATGCAAGGGGCGCGTGAAGGCGCGTTCGCGATTGAACGCCCCGACGTCACTGCGCGCGCACTGATGTCGGCCTACGAGACGTTTAGCCCGCCAGCCCTGTTCCTACGAAACGAGCGCGAGCTCATGGCTGACCTGGAGTCCCTCCACGCGCTCGTGTTCGCAGGCTTGCTTGCTCGGTGAGCCTCTGAGGCCAGACCTCGTTCCCCCTCGTCAGGGGCAGCTGGTTTGACTGTTGTCGCCTTCGGTGCAGCCGGATT
>CBFCWN010000197.1:0-3393 GCA_965601515.1 uncultured Myxococcales bacterium
GCCAGCGCGTCTCGTCGACGACGTCGATGTGCCATTTGCTCGGGAAGTGCGGGGCGTGAGTGATTTCTTGTCACACCTTAGCGCCCTCCCCCCTCTAACCCAATGACCCCGGCCTCGGGGTGATTCTCATTGGCGAGAGGGAGTAGCGATGGCGCTGGACATGACTTGGATGGATACGGTTCCGCATCTTGGGCAGGCGGGGCGGGTGGATGAGAGGCGCGCGCTTCAGTCGCGCGAAGGCCTCTCGTTCGTGGAGACTTCGGGGGGGCGGGTTCGGATCCGGCGCGCCGGCTCGCCTACCGGAGTGCCTCTGCTCATGGGTGCGGACGGGCCCAATGTCATCGAGCACTACGATGCGCTGATCTCGACGCTTGGGGATGACGCCGACGTGGTGGTGTTCGAGCCGCCGGGGACGGGTGGGTCTGCGCCCGCTCGCGGGTTCGACTTCTCGATTGAGGGGTTCGTGAGGAGCTCCATCGAAGTGTTGGAAGCCGTCGGGCCGCGCACGTTGGTGTTCCCTTGCTACCTCGGGCTCGTTGGACAAGAGCTGGCGCGGCGGCGGCCGGAGCTGGTGCATCGGCTGGTGATGCCGCAGACGCCATGTTGGAAAGACTTTCTCGCGTGGGCCGACGTCGTCGACCCCAAGCGCATACTTCGGACGCCGGTGCTTGGTCAGCTCTTGCTCGCGTTTCGGAGGCGTGACGTCGCGGCGACCTGGTATGCGATGAGCACGAGTGACAAGCGGTTCCGCGCGCCTTTCGCTGCCGCCACGAATGAAGCCTTTGCGTTCGGGGGCTGCTTTTGCTTGGCTTCCACCATGCAGAGCTATGCGCGAGGGCCGGAGCCGGCGTCGACGGAGCTGTCCATGCCGACCGCCATCGTATGGGGGCCACGTGACCGCACGCATCGCGCGTCCGACCCCGAGCGCTCCGTTCCTGGCGCGGAGGTGAGGACGATGCCTGAGTGTGGGCACAGTCCGGAGCTCGAAGACCCGGAGGGCTTCACGCAGTGGCTGCTTTCTTGGCACGCGGAGCGTGTTGGGCCGGAGAGGCGGGCGTGAGCACGTCTTCACTCGAGGAGCTTGCCCGGCTTGCAGTCGACGGGGATGGCGGCGCGCTCGCGTCGCTCGTCGAGCAGCTCGAGAGCCCGGTGTTTTCGCTCTGCGTTCGGATGCTTGGGAGCGTCCAAGATGCGGAGGATGCGAGTCAAGACATCCTCGTGAAGGTGGTGACCCACCTTGCGAGCTTCGAGGGGCGGAGTGCCATCACCACGTGGGTACACCGGATTGCCGTTCGTCACGTGCTGTCGCTCAAGAAGAGTCGGGCGGAAGAGCGATCGCTCGACGAGAGTGGCTTTGCGGGATTGCTGCAGCGGGGGCTCGAGTACTCGGCGTCGCAGCCGGCGCCATCGCCGGAGCATCTGACGTTGGTGTCCGAGGTGCGGCTCTCGTGCACGCAGGGGATGCTGATGATGCTGTCTCGGAAGGAGCGGCTGGCGCTGGTGCTCGTGGACCTCTTGGGGTTCAACAGCGCAGAAGCCGCAGAGGTGGCCGACGTGTCGCACGACGCGTTTCGGCAGCGGCTTTCACGAGCGCGTTCGCGGCTTGCCGGCTTCCTCGAGGCGCAATGCGGGCTAGCGAACGAGTCGGCGCCGTGCCGGTGCGAGCGGCAAATCCCCGGGAAGATGGCGCTCGGGCTCACGAAGCAAAAGCTGACGCCGCTTTCGCGAGGCGACCTTCGGATGACCGAGGATGCCGAGCTCGCGCTTTCGGAAATGAAGTCCGTGCACCGGATCGCGTCGGCGTTTCATCCGGGGGGAGCCTACGCGGCGCCGGAGAGGCTGCATGCGCGGATGAAGGAGTTGCTGCCGACGGTGTTGCGGGACTGAGTGGCTGAGCACAGGGGTCGTGAGCCCTAGAAGTAAAGCTGCGCCGCAGGCCCAAGGGTGTGGATGCGCTCGGTGAAGAACTGGCCGTTTGGGGAGCGGCCGATGTAGTAGCGGAGGAGGAAGTCGACTCGGTAGCTTGATTCGCCGATGGGGTCGAGGGTGGCGCCGACGACGACGGACGCGTCGGGGATCCAGTCGTTCTGCTGCCAGATTTGGAGGTCGACTGCGGTGAGGAGCTGCACTCGGACCTTCGATTTGGAGGTGACGGGGCGGAACTCGGCGCCGGCGTGAAAGGACCAGCGGTCGATGTTCGAGGGTTCGATGCGGACGATGGCGGCCGCGCCGCCGTAGACCCTCGCCCATGGACGCGGGTCGTAGGAGAGAAGGACCTCGAGCTCCTCGAACGAGAGGTTGATGCGTTCGACGTCGTTGTTGAGAAGAAACTCGTCGCCGAGGTGGGCGCTCTGGTGGAAGAACCTCGTCAGAAAGACGAACGGGTCGAACGCGTAGGAGAAGGTGATGCCTCCGAGATAGTCGGCGTTCGCGAGGTCGGTCGAGGAAGCACCAAGGTCGAAGATCGAAAAGATGCCGGCCTGAATGCCAACCTCCCAGCTGTGCGAGCGGCGCGTTTCGTTTTGAACGATGGCGATCGAGGCGCCTGCCTCTGCCGTGCCGACGTGGGTGAACTGTGAGTCGCCGAACGAGTACGAGTACGCGATGGTGAACTTCGGCCAACGCGGGTCTGCCGACAGCGGCTCGAAGAGCGACGCCCGCGGAAAGACGCGAAGCGAGGGTTCGGGTGAGGGCTCAGGCGGGCTTTCGGCCGAGGCCGGGCTGAGTGCCGCAGTGGCCGAGACGACCACGGCGCCCAAGAAGACCAAGCCCCCCAACACGACCCTGAACGCAACCACGCGTCGAGCTCGTGGGGACTGACGCGCGTCGGTGCTCACGGCTGCACGGGGCTGGCGACGATCTCGAAGCTGGGCGAGGTCGACGTGAAGAGGCGCGCGTCTTCTACTGGGGCCGCGCGCTCGCTGCCGTAAAAGACTGCGCGGTATGTGTCGGGCGCAATCCACGGTGGAACCTCCCAAAAGATTTTGACGGTGAATGAGTCGAACAAGGCCATCGCTGCGTCGAGCTGGCGGCCGCCGATGATGCCGGCCGATTCGAGGTTTGGATGCCGCTCGCGATGTGTGTGGAGCGCGAGTACCCGTTGAACTCGACATCGACGACGGGACCGGTGATGTCCGCTGCGCCGACCCCGATGAGGAAGGTGTCGGAGCCGGTGCTCGGGTCGCTCGAGCTGCTCGAGCACGATGTGACGAACGCTAGGACCCATACGAAAAGGCCACCCCGAATACTAAGACTGTGCATGACGCCGGACATTAATGGCACTCGTTCGCACCGTCCACTGAGCATGGCAGCGGTCGATCCAATGAAGATCGAACGCCACGACCTTCGGGTTGTACACCCGTGCGAGGCGGGAGTCATTCCTCAAAACGGGCT
>CBFCWN010000198.1:0-3348 GCA_965601515.1 uncultured Myxococcales bacterium
TGGTGTCGCAACCATCGTCGACGCTTCCTGGGAAGTTCGTTTGGCACAATCTCATCACGCCCGACGCGGAGGCGGCACGGGAGTTCTACTCCGCCGTGTTTGGCTGGGAGCTCGAAACCATGGCCGACGGCGCGTACACGACCGTTTCGCGTGGCGGGCGGGCGCTCGGCGGAATCGTCGATGCAAGCAAACAGGACAATCCGCCGCGTTCGTCGGTGTGGCTTGCCGGCGTTTCCGTACCGAACGTCGATGACATGGTCTCACAGGCGGTCGCCGCGGGAGCCAAGCAAATCATGGCCCCGACCGACATTCCGGATGTTGGCCGCATCGCGGTGATCATCGACCCCGACGGGGCCGTGCTCCAGTTGATCGATTCGAAAGACGGCGACCCGCCGGATGCCCCCGCACGGGAGAACACCTGGCTCTGGCACGAGATGATCTCGGACGATCCTGGAGCGTCGGCCGAGTTCTACCGTTCGCTTCTCGGCTACGAAGTGACGGCCCTGGGCGCCGACGACTCCTACCACCTGCTCTCCCGCGACGGCGTTCCCCGCGCAGGCATTCTCGAAAACCCATTCGAGGACACCCGTCCCGCGTGGGTCCCGTACATTCGCGTCGAAAACCCGTCGTCGCTCTTGCCAAAGGTGGAAGCCAACGGCGGTCGAGTGATCATCCAGCCGAGCGAAAAGCTTCGCGCGGGAACGGTCGCTTTGATTCTCGACCCGTCGGGCGCACCGATCGCGCTACAGAAATGGGATCCGATCCAAGAGGGAGTTGCACAATGAAGCGAATCCTCAGACTCGTCGCACTCTCCGCGCTGATGGCCTTCGTCCTGGTGACGTTCTCGAGTTGCCGCATCGTCCCGTCGGTGAGCATGGGCGTCGGTTTCGACTACTACGGGGGCGGCTTCCACGCGCGGCCCTACGGAAACGTCGGCTTCCGCGGCTATCCGTAAACCGTTCCGCGCATGTCTGAGCAGCATCACGTTTACCTGATCCCGGGTCTGTTCGGCTTCGACGCGATCGGCGCGATCACCTACTTCCACCACGTGGAGGAGCTGCTCAAAGACTTCTTCGAGGCCTCCCATGTACCGGTTCAGATCCACGACGTCGCGACGTCCCCCACGGCTTCGATTCGCAAGCGCGCCGCTGCGGTTTACGAGTGCATTCGCGACACCTCCGACACCGGTCCAGTTCACCTAATCGGCCACTCGACCGGCGGACTCGACGCGCGTTTGTTCGTGACGCCCAATGCTGCTCTCGCGGTCGACGCCAGTTCGCTCGAATCCGTATCTTCGCGAGTCGAAACCGTCGTCACCGTTGCGACGCCCAACCACGGCGCACCGGTCGCAGCGTTTTTCAGCTCGGCGATGGGAGCACAGCTCCTGCGCCTCATCTCTCTCACGACCATTTACACGATGGAGTACGGGAAGCTTCCGCTGAGCGTTGCAATCGAAGCCGGTCGCATCGTCACGCGTCTCGACGACTTCTTCGGCCTCGAGAGCTCCGTCCTCGATCAGCTGTACGAGCAGGTCTTCGACCAGTTCGACACAAAGCGTCAGGACAGGGTCAAACGCTACGTCGAGTCCATCTCGGGCGACACGGCGGCGCTAGGTCAGCTCACACCCGGCGGCATCGACCTGTTGAACGCGGCCACGGAGGATCGCCCGGGCGTTCGATACGGATGTGTCGCCATGAAGGCGCGCACCCCGGGCTGGGGAACCGTACGCGCGATTGGCTTCGACCCCTACCGACAGGCTTCCCATTGGGTCTACCGCTTCCTTCGCTGGGCCGGCACCGACGAAGACGCCCACTACCCCACGCCCACCCCACAGCAGGCGGAAGTGCTCGTCGACCGCTACGAAGAGGTTCCCGGTCCGACCGACACGGACGGCGTAGTTCCCACGCTCTCACAGCTGTGGGGCGAGCTCGTCTACGCAGAAAACGGCGACCATCTCGACGTATGCGGCCACTTCAACGACCTCGACCACGACCCGCCCCACTACGACTGGATCGCAACCGGAAGCAATTTCAAACGCGACCAGTTCGAATCGCTCTGGGGTACGGTCAGCAGTTTCCTTCTGCAGCAGTAAGAGAGGCGCCCATCGCTCGTGTCATTTGGCCTGCAGATCTCTGCGCAAAAAGCTTCCCCAGAAGTCGTCGTAGGGGTGCACCACCGTCGTTGGACTATCGTATCGGACGATCGGACGGTCCTCGTTCGCCCAAGCGAAGATGCCGCCCTCTAGATTGTAGACTTCATCGAATCCAGCAGCCGTGAGCTGTTCCGCAATCGCTCCGCTTCGGTATCCAACCGAGCAGTACACGACGACCATTTGATCGGACGCAAGGTCGAGCGAGTCCAACTCTGGCCGGTCAGGATCGATGCGACGAGCACCACGAAGATGGCTCACCGCGAACTCGTCCGGGCGACGAGCGTCGAGGAGGACCGGGTTGTCGGGCGATGGCCCCTGCATCCAGCTTGCCAGTGTCTCTGTATCTACCCACTCGACATCCGGAAAGCGCATGGAAATCAGCGGAGTGAGTCGCTCGGGTCTTTCGCGCAAGCCGCCAACCGCGAGCAAAGCCAACGCGACCAGGAGTGCGCTCAGAAGGACCCACGGCCAGCGTCTTCGTCGGGGCGGCACCTCGCCATCCGGGAGTGAACGGCTTCGCGCCTCGCGCCACACAACGAAAGGGGACTTTCGCTGCCGCGCCGCCGCTACCAGAGTACCGAGCCATGCTCCTGGAAGGAATGCGGTGCTGATCAAAACCTCGTCTCGGCGCCGACTTCCGGGTATCGGATGACCCATTCGTCTTGCCGGGAGAGCGTTGAGCGTATTGGCAATGCGATTGGCCACGGTCATGACGCGAGCTACGTCTTCCACGTCGTCGCGCGTCTGCTGCCCGATCGCGTCGGCGATCGACCGATGCTCCTCCACGTCCGACACGGGATCGAAGTTGGCATTCGCACGCGCACGCGCGTACGCGATCGCGATCCACGTCTCTCGGTCGAAGGCTTCTTCATCGAGGTTCTCGAGAGCGGCCAGTTCGGCTTCCGAGACACCCGCTTCGAGCGCCAGCCGGGCGTGCGCATGCTCGCACATGCGACACGCGTTGGCCTGTGCGACCGCGACGATGACCCGCTCACGAAGCGCGCGCGGCAACCGCTCGCCGACCCATATCGCCCAGAGCGCGGGCACCCGAGGCACGAGCCGAACCAAATCCCGAACCAGCTCGGCCACACGATAGGTCCGAGGTACCTCGCGCTCCCAGGACTGCAACGGGGTCATCTTGACTAGAGTCTAGGGCTTGGACCCGCGTCCTGAACCTCGGCCTTCGCGACAGCGCC
>CBFCWN010000199.1:0-3307 GCA_965601515.1 uncultured Myxococcales bacterium
TTATGTAAGTCAAGCCGGGGCTCCGGTCCACGGGAACTCGGCCGCACAGGCCGCGCGGCCCGTTGAACACCGGCCGTGTTTCGCAAATCGCGCGGGTCGGTCGGTAGGAGATTGGAATCGTTGGGTTTTGGGGGGCCCTGCGTGTCCCCTATCGGGGGGCGAGGATGCCGGTGCCGATTCGGAACATCTGGGTGCCGAAGAGGTTGGTGGCGTACAGCGAGCAGGGGTCTCGGGAGCCTTTGCCGAAGGCGAGACTCGCGACGCCCGGCACACCGGTAGCGAGAGTGGTGGCGTTGCCTTCCGGGTCGACCTTGGCGACCTCGCCGATGACGTTGAGCGCGACGTACACGTTCCCCTCGCTGTCGATCGCGACGCCGTCTGGGGTCGAGGTTGCGGCGAACTCGACCCAACGCTCTGGGGTTCCCGCCTCTCCCTCGGAGCTCACCGGAATGCGCCAGAGCCCGGGCTCCTCAAACGTGTTGGCAACGTAGAGGAACGAGCCGTCGAGGGAAAAGACCATGCCGTTCGGAGTGGGAACGCCGGCGGTCCACTCGGAGACGTTTCCCTCGAAGGTCACCTCGTAGATCGTGTCTTCGCCTGGCGTATCGTCCGAGACGAGCATCGTGTCCCACGGGGTCGTGACGACGAAGTTCGGTGCGCCAAGGCCGCTTGCCAAAACCTCGACCACGGCGACGCCTCGGACGATGAGAAGAACCTCACCCGTATCGATAGAGGCGGCGAGAATTCCTCGAGAGTCGCTTTCGAGGCCCAAAATGGACGTCGACTCCACCAACGGCCGATTCGTTCCGTCATCGGCGATGTCGAGAAGCTGGTCCGGCCCGTCTGAAACCTGAGCGGAGACGTAGAGAGTTCCATCGATGTCGAAGACGATGCCCTCGGTTCCGGTCGACGTCGGCTCGGCGAACGGTTGCACTTCGCCTGGTTCGATGTCGGTCTCACAGGTTGCGGCGGTGCCGGCATCTGAGTCGCAACCTGTTGCCGTTGCTGCGCACAGGGCGACCGCGATCCATGAAAGCTTGTGCATCTCTCCACCTCCGAATGCGGCAGCCTAGGGGAGCATGGGCGCACTGTCACTTCGCGCGACTTTTCAGGGCTTTGCGGTCACCTCCCGCATACGGCGCAGAAACGCTATCCGCGCGCACCGCTACGGTCGACCCCGGACGATCTCGCGTTCGGCTCCGAAGGGTTCGCGCCAGTGCGTTGCTCAAACTTCACCACACGACGTCCGACCGTTGTCGGATCGAGCATGAGGTCCGTGCCAGCAGCCGCGAGGGTGCCCGCGCGAGACGGCACACGACAACACCTGCGCTGCTGCACTATTCCGCGCCCCGGGCAAGGTGCATCGCGCGCGGTGCAAGCGAACCGTCGCTAGAGGCGGGAGGCGGTGATTTCGATGTCGGCGTGTTGCCAGGCCTTGTCGAACTCGGCTTGGACCTTGTCGGCTTGTTTGGTTTTGCCCTGAGCGCGAAGGCTTTGGGCGAGCCCCATGAGGGACCAGCCGTTGCCGGGGAAGCGTGCGAGGTCGGCTCGGTAGACACGCTCGGCGTCCTTGGGTCGGCCGGCGTCGAGAAGGATCGCTCCGAGGTTTTGACGAACCGGATAGAACCAGTCGGGGGGCTCTCCGTAGATGAGACTGTCTTCGATGGCGATGGCTCGACGAAGCGACGCGACGGCTTGCTTCGTTTTGCCTCGTGCCGCGTCGATCTCTGCGGAGAGAACGAGGGAGGCGATCTTGGCGAGCTCCGACGTGGGGTTGAGCCCCCATATCTTGAGCTCCTCGAGCGCCGGGTCAGATGCAATCGCGCGCACGAGGCGAAGCTCTTCGTCCGCCTTTTCGAGCTCACCCTTTCTGACGTACGCGATGCCGCGCGCGTAGTGCCAAACCGCCGTCGGATAGAGAAGATCCTCGTCAGGCGCAGGCTCGGCGAGAATCTCGTCCCACTTTCCGAAGCGGACGTACGCGTAGTACGGAATCGACGAGAAATGTTGGAGCGCTACGAGCTGTGGCTCTCGGATCAACGATGTGTTGACGTGCTCAACGGTATGCCGGGCAGCCGCGATGGCGTCGGCGCTCCGTCCTTCCATGGTCGTCGTGGCCCATAAGAAGTGGTGGTTGTGCGGGACGTAGGCGACCGGGTAGATTCCTTGCTGTCGGCACTGCGTGACGTAGTCGTTGTCCGCCTCGATTGCGAGTTCGTTTGCAAGCGAGCCATCGTGGTAGCGGCCGACACGGATGTAGATGTGCGACGGCATGTGGACCAGGTGCCCTGCCCCCGGCACCTTCCGGCGCAGATTGTCGGCGGCGGTGACGCCGCGTTCCGGATGCTCCTGCTCGACGGCGTGAATGTAGAAGTGGTTGGCGCCGGGATGGTTCGGGTCGCGCTCGAGGACCGCGTCGAGCGTGGCGAAGACCTCTTGGGTCAGCGGCTTGGGCTTTCCGTCTTCGGTCCAATACGCCCACGGCATCGTGTCCATCGCCGCCTCGGCGAACAACGTCTGGACCTCGATGTCGTCTGGGAATCGCGCGGCCACCTTTCGCATCGCATCGGCGTACGCGAGGTCTAGAGAGGAACGGTTTTCGGGCGGGGTCTCGGCGTAGCGGAAGGCCAGCGCGTCGATCATCGCGCGTTCTTTGTCTGTTACCCCGTCGGCTAGCTTGAGGGCGTCTTGGAGCGTCTGGTAGGCCGCCGTCTCGCGCTCTGGGGTTGGGATCGGGTCGTTGATGTTCGGACCGAGGACGAGAGCGGCCCCCCAAAGGCACATCGCGCAGTTCGGATCGAGGCGTGCCGCCTCCCGAAACGATCGTTCAGCTTCGAGATGATTGAAGCCGTAGGCGAGCGTGAGTCCCTGGTCGAAGTAGCGCTGCGCCTCGTCGCTCGATGTGGTGATCTTCCAGTGAAGGTCACCCATGCCCTCGAGCAGCGGTGCGGTACGCTCGCTGGCTTCCGGGGCGGACGGCGCGTCGGCTTTGGCCTCTTCCGCGGTCTCTTTTACGGGCTTGCTCGCGTCGTCGCTGCGCTTCGTGCAGCCCCCCGCGACGAGAGTGCAAAAGAGCGTGACGGTAGCGACGCGGGCGAGAACACCACTCCGCCCGAGTCGACTCCCATGAGAACGATGGTCCATGTGGCACCTCCTTCGAAGCGTCGGAGACGCGACGCGGAACGACGGTCGCCATCGCGGATCCAATGCCTCCCGTCGGAGAGTACGCCTGCGTCGGTCCGTTGAAAACGCCGGGTGAATCGCAAATCGCGCGGGTTGGCGTGTAACTACCTGCAATCTCAGGGGT
>CBFCWN010000200.1:0-3286 GCA_965601515.1 uncultured Myxococcales bacterium
CGCACTGAAGTCGCTCAGAACTCGGGCCTGTCCTGATGCTGCCCGAACACGTCGCGGAACACGTCGCAAACCTCCTGTTCGGTGCAGTACACCTTTGCCGCCTCGATGATGCCGGGCATCACGTTTCGGTCTGCCCGACAGTCGTCTGCAATCCGTCCTAGCGCCTTCGCAACGGCGCCGTCGTCTCGCTCGGCTTTCACACGAGCAAGGTTTTCGATTTGCTCCCGCTGGATCGTCTCGTCGATGCGGAGCATCGGGATATCGGGCTCCTCGTCCTGCTCGTACTTGTTGACGCCGACGACGATCTTCTCGCCCGATTCGATTTGCTGCTGCAGCCGATACGCAGACGCCGCGATTTCCCGCTGCGGATACCCTCGCTCGACCGCTTCCACCATGCCCCCGAAGTCATCGATCTTTCGGATGTAGTCCATCGCCTCCTCTTCGAGACGATCCGTCATCGACTCGACGAAGTAGCTTCCGGCGAGCGGGTCGATCGTGTTCGCCACCCCGGACTCCTCGGCGATGATCTGCTGGGTGCGGAGCGCGATGGTGACGGCCTCCTCGGTCGGCAGCGCGTAGGTCTCGTCGAGACTGTTGGTGTGAAGCGACTGCGTCCCCCCGAGCACCGCAGCCAACGCCTGAAGCGCCACGCGCGCGACGTTGTTGTACGGCTGCTGCGCCGTCAGCGAAACGCCGGCGGTCTGCGCATGCGTACGCAGCATCATCGAGCGCGGGTTCTTCGGCGCGAAGCGGTCCTTCATCAGCCGCGCCCACATGCGCCGGGCGGCTCGGAACTTCGCAATCTCCTCGAAGAAATCGTTGTGGACATCGAAAAAGAAGGAGAGCCGAGGCGCAAAGTCGTCGACGTCGAGTCCGCGTTCCACCCCCCACTTCACGTACTCGAGGCCGTCCGCAATCGTGAAAGCCAGTTCCTGCGCCGCCGTCGCTCCCGCTTCACGGATGTGGTAGCCGCTGATACTCACGCTGTTCCAGCGCGGCGCCTCGTTCGTACAAAACTCGATCGAGTCGGTGACGATGCGCATCGCCGGGCGAGGTGGCACCACCCACGCGTGCTGCGCGATGAACTCTTTGAGGCAGTCGTTCTGCACGGTGCCGCCGACCTTCTCGCGCGGAATCCCTCGCTTATCGGCAAGCGCCATGTAGAACCCGAGGAGCACCGCCGCAGGACCGTTGATCGTCATTGACGTGGTGACCTTGTCCAGCGGGATCTCGTCGAAAAGGATCTCCATGTCGCGAAGGGTATCGACGGCCACGCCGACCATCCCGACCTCGCCAAGCGAGCGCGGGGAGTCGCTGTCGTATCCCATCAGGGTCGGAAAATCGAACGCGGTGGAAAGCCCGGTCTGACCCTGCTCGAGCAGGTACCGAAAACGCTCGTTCGTCTGCCGAGGTGTGCCGAAGCCCGCAAACATGCGCATCGTCCACAGTCGCCCCCGATACATCGTGGGCTGCACGCCGCGCGTGTACGGAAACTGACCGGGAAACCCGAGCTCCCGCTCGTAGTCCCGAGGATGGTCGGCAGGCGTCAGAAGGTCGGGAACCTCCATGTCGCTGAGCGTCGAGAAGCGTTCACTCCGTAGTGGATGCCGGGCCACTGCAGGCTCCACGGCCTCACGTCGCCAACGTTCCGCCGCATCTTCGAGCTCGTCTTCCTGTTTCTCGCTCGGCCGCTCGACCGCGAACTTCTTTGCGGGATCCGATGCCACAGCGCCTCCTGACTAGTTCTCCACGGTGTCTTCTGCACCGGGAAATGGCAAGACCTCACCCCGAACGACCTGGAGCATGCCCTCGACTTCGAGCGCCACCTCCAGTTCCGGGCTCGTTTCCAAAAAGCGCTCGAGGTAGCGCTTCGCAGCTTGGTTTTCCCCTTTTTGGAAATGGGTCGCCCCCACGAGGAACAGCGCATCGCCGTCGTCGTCTTGCTTTTGGAGCACACGCTGCCCCATCCGAATCGCGCGGTCGTATTCGCCCATCATGCGAAGCGTCTGCCCAGCACCCAGCATGGCGCCCACGTACTCCGGCTGCAGGTTCAACGCCTCGACGTAGGCCTTCAACGCTTCGGGGAACGCCTGCTTTTCGAAGTACGCATGACCGAGGAAGTGAAACGCGTATTCGTTGCGCGGGTCGTCTCGGGCTACACGAAGAAGCTCGTCGATCGCCGCATCGACCTCGCCCGAGTGGAGCAGCTCCATGCCCTCCTCTGCGGCGTCCCATCGCTTCGACTGCTCGTCGTCCACGCCTGCCTCAGCCACGGTTTCCGTAGTCGATCGATCCGGCGCGAGTCCTGTCGCGAGGCGACACGGTCGACGCCAAGGTTCCAAGCACGATCAGCAGAAACAGCACCCCTCCGACCAGTAGCGAGATGCCAGTGAACTGCCGGTTCTCCAGGACGAAATAGGAGACCGCGGCCATGCCGAGGGTCAGGACACCAACCGCGGCGGCGACACGGAGTTGGAGCCTGCGACGACGCTTGGCTTCCGCCTCCGCCTGCCTGCGTGCCTCTTTGGCGGCCTTCTGTCGCTCTTTGCGAGCCTCACGACGTTGGCCCTGCTTCTTCGCCATCGACGGAGCATACTACTGAATCGCCCTTCGAGCCCGCTCAGCGAGAGGACCGCTCGGGAGCAGCTCGAGATACCGTTCGTAGGCCGTCCGAGCCGCGGGTGAGTTGTCGTTCCACAGGGCTTCGCCCAGGTAAAACCAGGCTTCCGTGGGAGCGCCCGGCAACGAGCTCGACTGACGGAACAGCCGACGCGCCGCGTCGAGGTCCCCCCGGCTCAGATGGACCCGACCGAGCTGGTAGATCGCCTCGGCCTCGAGTCCAGGCCGCGAGTCGACGCCGCGGGCAAGCTCGAGCGCACGCGTCGCGTTTCGGAACGCCTCGTCGTACTTCTCCGCTCGAAGAATGCTGCGACCCACACCCACGAGCGCCGGCGCGAAGTCCGGGTCCAGCTCGAGCGCGCGTCGGAAGTAGCTCGCGGCAAGCCCTGTTTGCCCCTTGGCGTGAAGGCGGTCGGCCTGCTCGGTCAGCGCCCTGGGGTCCGTGCTCGCCAACGGAACCAAGGCCTTGGGCGCCGGCTCGGGCTTCAATCGCGTCGTCTTCTGCGGACTGCGCTTGATTGGGGCTGCGGCAACTTTCGGAACTTCCGGCAGCGTCGGCTCGATCGGTCGAGGAGGCTCGGCCGGTTCGACGGCTGCAGCTTCGACGGCCGCAGCTTCGACGACCTCGACCGCCGCCGGCTCCGCGACTGGCTCCATCATTGGCTCC
>CBFCWN010000201.1:0-3192 GCA_965601515.1 uncultured Myxococcales bacterium
CGGACATGATCAAGCTCAAGGTGCGTAAGATTCCGGCGAAACCCGCTCGGATGGGACGCAATCCGGCAACCGGCGAGGAGATGATGCTTCCGCCCAAGCCTGCGTCGAAGAAGATCCGCGCGACGCCGCTCAAGAAGCTCAAGGACCTGGTCCTCTAAGCCGACCGAGCATGTGAATCGTTGAAAAAGGGGCCCTAGGGCCCCTTTTTTGCGTTCGGTCACCGCGTTGCGCCGCCCGATCCCTGAAGCCGACCCTCCGCATAGCTGAGGATGAAACGAATCTGGTCCGCGTTGAGGGTGAACCGAACCTTGACCCGCTCTTCGTCCGTCTCGAGCTCCATCCTTCGGAGGGTCTTGCCAAAACCGGCGAGCGAGAGGATCAGCTGCTCGGAGTAGAATGTGGCGACTCTCCGCCAGTATTCGACCGCCGCCTCGGCTTCTTCGCGCGTTCGATAGGTGGCGAGCGCGCGAACGGTCGCCTCGTCCGGGCCGGTTTCCGAGACCGCCACCCGAAGGCGAACCGGCACGTGCTTCACACTCCCGATCACGAAGCGGTGGACGCCCTCCACCTCGAGCGACAAGGCCTCCTCGGGTCCCATCGACAAAAGGGCGTCGGGACCTCGAGCGACGACCAGTCCCTCGCGTTGGGCGTCGCGCAGCTCGCGGGTCTGCGCCAGCGCGAGCACCCGCTTGAGATCCTGACGACGCGTGATGCTGAAGTGACGGTCGCTGAGGAGCGCGATGGTGCGGGGCGTGCGATCGCGGTTGTGCCACTGCGCGGTCGGAACTCCGTAACGCGACTGCCACTCGACCCTCTTGCCACGCGACCGCGCGAGTCGCGTGACGCTCTTCTCGGCGAACGCGCGGTCGCGGCGATGTTTTCCTGCGAGCACCAGCTTCGACCGTTCGAGATTGGGTGTAGCGACCATCACGCGGTCGAGGTCGGCCACGGGATCGATTCCGGAGCCATGAAGAATCAGCTGCCAATCGGGCACCGCGCTGAGGAAGTGAGTCACGTCCGGCCCGAGGGGCGACTGCCGTACGCGTTCCAGATCGATTCGCAGCGCGAGCTGCGCCCCGGGCGGCAGTCGTGAGGGTCCCTCGATCGCGGGCGAAGAAACCGGGGCCGATTCAGGTTCCACGGTCGGCTTGGGTTTTGGTTTGGGCTTCCGCTGGGGCTTTGGCTTCGGTTTGGGCCCCTCGGCGGAGGAGACGGCGGCTGGCTTCGGTTTGGGCGCGGGCTGCTCCGTCGCGGGTTCGGCTCGAATCGCTAGCTCGCTCCCGTCGGTGACTCCGAATTCGACCTCGGTCGGCAGGGCGAGCTCGAACTCGAAGTCGAACTGCGCGGTGCGGCTTGCGACGTACGCGAACAGCGCAAGATGAAGCGCGAGAGAGGCAAACAAGCCCAGCGCGGTCGCGACGACTTCGAGTTGTTGACCCGCGCGCATCCTGATGACAGTTCGTAGCAGACCGAAGCTGTGGGGCGCACACGACGAGCATGGATTGGGGGCTATGCCGCGCTTGCGACGGCGCTCGCCGCCGCGGGATTCGCAGGCTGTAGCCTCGAAGAGCCCTTCGAGAAGCTCAAACGGGAGGTGACCGAGTTGCCTCTCGAACTGCCGCGCGACCTCGGTCCGCCTCAGCGACTCTTCGCGAAGCGATTCGTCGCGCCCATTCGGGACTCACCGAGCCCTGATGGCGCCCGACTCGGCTACCTGCGAGCGGGCGCGCTACTGCACACGACCACCACGGAGCCGCTGAATCGCGACGGCTGCGAAGGCGGCTGGTACGAGCTCGATACCGGTGGCTTCGTGTGCAACGAACGTGACGTCATCGTGTTCTCGGGGGAGGGTCTGCCAGAGCTGCGCGCGCGACAGCCCGATCGCGAGGCGGACATGCCGTACGAATACGTCAGCGTTCGCCAGAAGACACCTCTCTACAAACGCATTCCGCGGGAAGACGAAGTGTACATCGTGCCCCCCGAACCGGAGCCCATGGAGGAGATGCCGACCGAGCCGGAAGGGGAGCCCGAGCCACAGCCCCCGATCGACAATCCGCTCGTGCTTCGGATTCTGCAGCCCGGCTTCTACGTGAGTCTCGACCGAACCTTCGAGCGCGACGAGCGAACGTACTGGCGCACTCAGCAGAACGGGTTCTTCGACGCCGCGATGGTTCGAAGGAAGCCGTGGAGCGAGTTTCACGGCCAAGCGCTCGATGGTGAACGATGGGCCCTTCCGGTTGCAGTCACACGGGTCGAGGAGACGCGCGTGTATCGCCAAAACGATCGCGGCAAGCTGCGCACGACGCGAGACGTCCTTCCGCGAAAGACGTGGCTTGGCGTGCGGGGTCGTCGTCAAATCGGAGGCGAGTCGTACATCGTGGCTCGAGACGGCCGTTTGGTTCTCGATTCGGCGGTGCACGTGGTGGGCGCGAGCCCGCCTCCCGAGGGAGTCGGCGAGGGTGAGCGGTGGATCGAAATCGACCTCACGGACCAGGTGCTCGTCGCGTACGAAGGCCGGAAGCCGCGGTACGTGACCCTGGTGAGCACCGGACGAACCCGCACCCCCGGTCCGGAATTCGACTACCTCACGCCAACCGGGCTGTTTCGCATTCGCGGCAAGCACCTCACCTCGACGATGGACGACGATGCCCCAGGCGCGCCGCCGTACTCACTCGAAGACGTTCCCTACGTGATGTACTTCCACGGCGCGTACGCCTTTCACAGCGCGTTCTGGCACGACCGATTCGGCCGCCCACGAAGCCACGGGTGCATCAACCTCGCACCGCGAGACGCGAAGTGGCTCTACAACTGGGCGGGCCCGGACCTCCCGACGACCTGGCACGGCGGCTCGGCGACCGAAGAAAACCCAGGCACCTGGGTCTGGATCCACGGCCAAACCCCCTAGGGGAAAACCCCCGCAATTCCCGCGGCTGCATTAGGGGACACGCAGGCTACCGAGAACCCCGGCAATTCCAATGGTTTGCCGATCGACCCGCGCGATCTGCGAAAAACGCTGGGTTTTCAGCAGGCCGCGCGGCCTGTAGGCGGCTGCATTGGGGGACACGCAGGGTACCTAGAACACGTGCGATCTCCGACGCTTGCGGATCGACCCGCGCGATCTGCGAAAAACGCTGGGTTTTTCAGCAGGCCGCGCGGCCTGTAGGCGGCTGCATTGGGGGACACGCAGGGTAC
>CBFCWN010000202.1:0-3173 GCA_965601515.1 uncultured Myxococcales bacterium
CTGCGCGCCCCGGCGGGTCCGCTGCCGGCAGACCCCGCCGAAGATGCGCAGATGCCCGAGGAGTTGCAGGCTCTGAAGGAGGAAGCCGAACGCCGGATCGGGCAGTGGGCGACAGCAGGCGAAGGCCTCGCCTCATCATCACTCTACGACGCCGCGGCTTGGATCCACACCGGTGTGCGAGACGACGAACGCCTGGATGCGCAAATTTCGATCGTCGTCGCAATCTATCCGGAACCGCTTTTCTCCGACTGCCTCGCCATCGACACGGACCGATTCTTCGACGACAAGGACAAGTGGCTCGCCCCGGATACCGAAGGTGTGATGCTGCTGGCGAGTCCGGTCCTTCCAAAGAGCGAGGGCCAGGTGAAGCTCGAAAGTGCCGATCCGATGTCGGCGCCCCGAATCGAGCTGAACTACTTCGACGAGCCCGACGATGTTCGAACCATGGTGGTCGCGCTCAAACGAGCCCTCGACATCGCGGACAACTGGCCTGCACCCACGAAACTGGGCCCCGTGATGATCCCGCCTTCTCTGGCCGACAAGCACGGGCATCAGCCAGGTGATCGCCCAGACGACGCACTCCTCGAAGACCTCGCGCTCCACTACGCAGTGACCGTCTATCACGAGACATCAACGTGCCGATTGGGGGACGTCGTCGATGCCCGATGGAAAGTGATGGGGGCCGAGAATCTGCGCGTCGCCGACGCGAGCATCATGCCGACCGTCGTTGGAGGCAATACAAACGCCGCGGCGATCATGATCGGCGAAAAAGCGTCGGAGATGATCGCCCAGGAACATGGGATCAGCCTCGGCGCCTTCGTCGGCGAGCGATCGGCCTGAGATGCCGTTAGCCAAGTCTCCACGCTGTCACTGATGCAGCACGCTGTTACTCTCCGCGCGTGTCTCTCCGCGTTGCCATTCTCACCACAGTGACGCTCGTCGCCTTCGCGGCGAACTCGTTGCTCTGTAGAATGGCGCTGGCGCCCGACTTGATCGATCCCGCGAGCTTCGTCGCGGTTCGCCTGGGTTCCGGAGTGGCGGTCTTGATTCCGCTTGCGGCGATGATGTCCGAGCCCGGACAGGCCAACCAGCGCGCAGGCTCGTGGCGCTCGGGCTTCGCGCTGTTCGTCTACGCGATGGCCTTCTCCCTCGCGTATGTGTCGCTCGAAACCGGCATGGGGGCGCTCATCCTCTTCGGGTCGGTGCAAGCAACGATGATCGGAGTCGGCCTGTGGCAAGGAGAGCGGCCCAAAGCTCGGGAATGGGTGGGGCTGATCGTTGCGATGGCCGGGTTGGTGTACCTCGTACTTCCCGGCCTCTCCGCGCCAGATCCTGTCGGCGCTGCTCTCATGGTCGCCTCCGGCGTCGGCTGGGGCGTCTATTCGCTTCGTGGCAGGAACAGCAAGGCGCCCGTCGCAGCCACCGCTGGCAACTTCGCGCGCGCACTTCCTTTGGCCGCCGCCGCCCTGCTGATCGCGTGGGGCACGATGCACGCCTCGCCACGCGGAATTGCCCTTGCGGTCATCTCCGGTTCGGTCACGTCGGGACTTGGCTACGTCATCTGGTACGTCACCCTTCGGGATCTGACCGCTACTCGCGCGGCCATCGTCCAGCTGGCGGTTCCCGTGATCGCGGCAGTCGGTGGGATCGCGTTCCTCGCCGAGAAGCCGACGGTTCGTCTGGCGATCGCGAGCGTGATGATTCTCGGCGGTGTGGGGGGTGCGACGATCGCCCGCCGCCGCCAAACGGAAGCGCTTGCGAGTCGCCTCGGGAGCGAGGACCATCACGAGCCATGACAGACCACACCGTATGGCCCCGAGGCGCACCCCAGGTGGGAGACCGCGCCGAGCGCACGCGCACCGTCGAGTCTCGCGACATCGAGCTGTTCACGGAGATCTCGGGCGACCGCAACCCGCTGCACTACGACGAAGAGCTCGCGAAGAACACCAGGTTCGGTGAGATCGTCGTCCAAGGAGGGGTCACGAGCGCAATTCTAAATGCGGTCGTGGCAGAGAATCTGCCGGGGCCCGGAACCGTGTTCCTGCACGTCGACTGGAGCTTCAAGGCGCCCGTGCGACCCGGCGACGAAATCACCGGCAAGGTCGAAATCCTCGAAGTTCGGACCGACAAGCCGATCACCAAGCTCAAGACTCAGGTTGTCCGCGGCGACGGAACGGTCGTGCTCGACGGCAACGCGCTTTGCTACACGATGCCCCTCAGAGTCCGGGAATGACGCGGAATGTTCGGCCCGGTGGTGTTCGTTTGGAAGTGTTTGGGAAGGCCAGGTGCCCCTAGTGGGCGGTGCGACGTCGCTTTCGCGCAGGCCCCTTCGGTCGAGCCTTCCGGGGCCTGCCTCCGGCGCGCGGGCGACGTTCCCTACGCGGTGCCTTCGCGTCGTCGCTAACGCGCCGGGGCGTTCCTAGGCTGCGCTCAGCTTCTCGATGGAGAAGCAATGCGACCAGCTCCTGCGGCGAGTGCTCCTCGAGCAGTCGTTGGGCAAGGCGGCGGGAGCGGCCATCGACTTCGCCGAGCTCGAGGTCTCGGAGAAAGCTATCTCCCAAGCGCGCGTCGGCCGCTGCATAGATCTCTTTGGGAGTCGGAATCGTGGCGAGCCGGGCTTCGACCCGCGCACCGCGTAGTAGGCGCTTCACCCGAAACTCGGCGCGGGAGGCCGCGAAGATCATGTTGGTGCCGCGACGGCCCGCGCGACCCGTTCGACCGCTCCGGTGTGTGAAGACCTCCGCGTTGTCGGGAAGGTCGACCTGGATCACACGGCCAATGTCTTGGACGTCGAGCCCACGTGCGGCCACGTCGGTCGCAACGAGGTAGCGGACCGCGCCGCTTCGAAACTGGGTGAACACAGCCGTACGCTCGCGCTGGGTCATCTCTCCATTCAGCGCCCGTGCGGCCAGCCCGGCCGCGCAGAGCTCATCGGCAAGACGAACCGTCTCGGTGCGCGTTCGAACGAAGAGCAGAGTCTTGTCTTCCGGATAGCGAAGAAGCACGTTGATCGCCGCATCGAACCGGTCGGCCTGGCGCACATGCATGACCACGTGATCGATGTCCGAGTTGGCTCGCCCGAGCGCAGTTCCCTGCACCGAGATGGGGTCTCTTTGAAGACGGTTCGCGAGTTTCATGACGTCGCGCGGAAACGTGGCCGAGACGAGGTGGGT
>CBFCWN010000203.1:0-3172 GCA_965601515.1 uncultured Myxococcales bacterium
TGCGACGAGCGTCGCGTAGCGTGCTTCTGATGTCATGTGGGACGCTCACCGAGGTCGGTGCCAGCGTGTGGTGCTGGGCACTCAGCGACGCGTTCGATTTCCTACTGCCTAGCTCGTGGACTCTGGCTCAACGTCTGCGCTTTATCCATTTCCGCGCGCGCTTCGTCCTCGCGTCCGAGGCGAGTCAACACACCTGCGAGTTCCTGGTGAGCGGCGGCGCTCGGTTGGTGGCTGATGAGTTCTCGATAAACCGATGCCGCTTCTTCGAGCTTGCCTTGCTGCACCAGCATCGTTCCGAGGGTGTCGTAGGCGGCCGCGTTCTTGGGGTCTGCTTGGATCGCCGCGCGAAGACTCGCCATGGCGTCGTCGGTGCGGCCCTGCTGCCACTGCGCGACGCCGAGGGCGGTGTACGTCTGCGTGTTCGGGTTTGCTCGGAGCGCGACACGGAGGTGGCGTTCGGCCTCGGCAAACTCACCGCTCCGCACCAGCGACGCTCCCAGGTTGTACTGCGCAGAAGGTGACTTGGGATCGAGCTCGAGCGCCTTTCGGAATTCGTGGGCGGCCTGCTCGGGCATCCCCAAGCGTTCGAGCACGTAGCCGAGGTCGTTATAGATTGCGGGCTGTGGTTTGATCGCGAGGGATGCGCGGTAATGCGCTTCGGCGACCTCCAGCTCGCCGATATCGATCGACGCGAGCGCCATGTTGTTGTGGGCCTTCCAATGCTGGGGGTCGACGGCAAGAGCTTTCTCGAATGCGACAACCGCCTCGCTACTCTTGCCCTGCTGGAACAACGAGAATCCCATCGCGTTCAGCAGCTCTACGTTCTTGGGCGCGATTTGCAGGCCACGTCGGTAGGACCGGACGGCGCCGGCGTAGTCGCCGGTCCGTTCGTTCGCCATGCCCGCCCGAAGGAACGAGTAGGCATCGAGGAACCGCTCTTGGATCTTCTCGATGGAGTCAGCGCCCAGCGGGACGAACTCGGGAATATTCGCGGCGCGGTCGCTCTCGGTGAACCGATCGAGCACTACCGGAGGTGTAGACCGACCGTCCTCGTCGATGTGCGTCAAGAAGAGCTGGGTATAGGGGGTGAAGGCCTTCGAAGAAAAGACGAGCCATCGGCCATTGGACGAGAAGCTGTGCCAGGAGTTCATGAGCGGCGTGTTGGCGAGCAGGCGCCGTGCCTCGCCCCCTTCGGCCGGGATGATGTAGAGCTCGCTGTCCGGCATCAGCAGCATGTAGTTCTCGGCCTTGCAGAAGACGATCCACTTCCCGTCCGGCGAGAACTTGGCGAAGTAGTTGCTCTTCCCGTTGTGCGATGCGCCCTCGATTGGTTCGGCCTTTCCGCCTCGACCGCCGTTGAACGGGACCCGGTACAGATCGAACTTGAACGGCTCCCTGTCTTCCACGAACTCGGGGACGTCCTTCTCGTTCAGCAGAATGCTCTGGGCGTCCGCGATTCCGCGCTTGCGGTAGGCCTTAGTCCGGGCGAAGACGATGGTTTTTCCGTCAGGGCTCCACGTCGGGTTGCTCTGGACGTACTCGGGATCGTCGGCGCCTGGAAGCGGCTTATAGGTGCCGGTCACCGTATCGTAGACGACGAGGATGCCCTTGATCGGAAAGAAGAGCTGGGAGAACTCGATGCCGGGTGTCGCCACGAACACTGCCCGGTCTTTGACCGTGCTGATCACGTAGCGACCATCGGGCGACACCTGGGAGAGAAGTCCGAACGTGAGCTCGCCGTCGTCCTTCTTATAGTCGCTCCAGGTGATGATTTTCTCGTCGTTCAACACCATCTGCTGCGACACGGGCAGGATCGCGTAGCCGCCTTTATCGTTGCCGTAGTCCACATCGAGCCCCAATACGCCGCCGTCGTCCGAGAACGAATGGCAGTTCCCGCAGACCGGAAGGTTTTCGAGGACGACGGGCGGGCCGTCTTCGAGGTCAATCGATCCGAAGCGCCAGCGTATCCGCGCGGGGTTTCGAACCGCCTTGATGAACGGCAGCGGAACCTCGCGATAGAAAATCGAATCCCCAACCGGGTCCGCTGAGGTACGCATGCGAAAGATGGTGGAGGAAACGGCTTTACCGTCTGCTCCGATGCCCACGACCGCCGCTTCGGCGTCTTGTGCCGTGGAGCGCTGCTTGATGTCCGCCCAATCGCTTTGAGACGGCTGCCAGCGCGGCCGCGTCGCCTCGAACCGGAGCAACTCGTCAGGCGCGTCGAAGCGTAGGAGGACCGTCCAACGTTCAACCCCCGGTGTTTTGTCGTTCCAGACGAAGGTCGGGGCGACGATCTCGGGAGGGAAGAGTGTATTGTCGAGGGGGTAGGAGACTTCGAGGCTGCCGGCTGGCGCGCTGGGAAACGCAAGCGGCGCGGGTGGGCTGGAATCCCGCTCGCAGCCGTGAAGGGCCAGCGCGGTAGCCAGCAGGAGCCCAGCCGCCACAGGGAAACTCCTGCGCGATGGATCAGAATATTCGGACATCACTGCGAAATCTCTGGAGTATCGGGGATGCGGAGTCAATCGGGGTCGGGCGGGTGGCGCTCCTGACGGGCGACTAGCAGCTGACACTTCTATTACTAAGGCATTGACAGGCCAACGCCAATCCGAGTAACACCGTCCAGCCCCCTGTTTGACTCCATGAGTTGCCGTTGCTGCGCGCAGTTGCGGAGTCGAGCCGTCGACGCAGCCCCGAGCCCGGAGAATCAAGATGTCCACGCGTTTTTTGACTGTTGTGATCGCGCTCGCCGTGTCCGCTACCGTAGTGAGCTGCGGCTCGCCGACGTCGGACGGCTCCCTCAATGAACCCGCCGTCGCTGAGCTTCGAACGGTCCATCGCGTCTTCCCAGGCGATAACATCCAGGATTTCATCGACGCCGCCTCTCCCGGTGACACGATTCTGGTGGAGCCAGGGGAGTACACGACCGACAACCCTGACTTCGGCCTCCACATCACGACAGACAATCTCCGCCTCATCGGCAAAGTGAAGCCGGGCCTGGGCGAAGCCGGCAAAGTTGTCCTCCGTCCGTCCGGGACCCAGATCACGGGGGTCTATGCGGCTCCGGCTGGCTGTGGGCCCGGGGAGCCTGTAGGTGGCTGCCTCGACGACGAGGGTGAACCCCGACGACTCCAGGGCTTCGAGATTCGCGGCTTCACCGTGTTGGGCTTCGGCT
>CBFCWN010000204.1:0-3093 GCA_965601515.1 uncultured Myxococcales bacterium
TCAGCTCCCTGGGAGGCGCGCTTTGACGATAGACGGCAGGCTTTTCGCAATCTCTTTGGTCAACGTGACCCAGCTGAAGCGGTCGACCCATTCGGTCACTTTGCCGTCGCGCACGCGGAACTCGCCTTGCACCGGAAGGGTCATCGAGAGGCCGCCGCCTTCGAAGATGTCGATTCGGTCGGTGTAGACGACGCCGTTGTCGCGCTCGTGGATGTCGTTGTAGCGAACCTCGAACATCTCGGCGCTTGCGAACATCCCCTTCAACACCTTTTCGAACTGCGCCTTGTTCTTCGACGAGACCCAGGGGTGGTTGACCCATCGGACGTCGCCACTGACGAGATCGAGAGCGGCGCTCATGTCGAGACGCTCCAAGGCAGAGAGGAACGACTCGACGACTTGCTGAGCCGTGGGCTCGGTTGGGGCGTCGATCGCTTGGGCGTTGGCTTCTGTTGTCATGAGCGCTCTCTAGAGCGCAAGGAGCCTTGCGGCCAGCCGCGGGGCCGCACCTTCGTCTTCGTGCTTGAAAAACACGAATGCCTCCTTCCAAGGCTGCGCCTCAATTGCGGAAAGCCAGGCCCTCAGAGCCTCGTCCGTGTAGTCCTGGCGTCGCAGGCGGAGGTAGCCCCAGTCCGTCGTCGAGACGAGAGCGGGAGTGTCGCTCTCGTCGAACTCGGCGAGACAAAGCGCGTGGCCGGCGTCGCGGATCGCCGCATACACCTCTTCGTCGAACCAGCTGTCGTTGCGGAACTCGAAGGCGGCGCGGAGACCTTCGGGCAAGATACCCATGAAGGCGTTGAGGCGCTCGACGTCCTTCTTCATGTTGGGCGGAAGTTGGAACAAGATGGGACCGAGATGCGGGCCGAGCGCGGTCGCGACGTTCCACAGATACTCGACCGAGTCGTACGAGCTCTCCTTGAGGCGTGAGTTGTGGGTGATGCGCCTAGATGCCTTGAGGACGAACATGAAGTCGTCGGGCACCTTCTCTGCCCAGCCTTCGAGCACTTCGCGCTTCGGCATCCGATAGAAGCTGCTGTTGATCTCGACCGTCGAGAGGCGCTCGGCGTAGTACGCGAGCATGTCCTTGTTGGGCAGCTTCTCGGGGTAGAAGGGCCCTTTCCACGCTTTGTAGCTGAAGCCGCTCGAGCCCGCGCGGAGTCGCATGTCGGAGATACTGCAACAGAGCACCCCGTAGTGCGAGAAGGTTCTCAACGATGACGCATTCATGGTAAGGAGCGGCCGTATGCGTTCGAAGGTGCGGATCGCACGACGGTTGACCACTGCTTCGTTGCTGACCTTTTTCGCCGCGTGCGCCCATGTTCCGGAGCGAAACGCGCTCCCTGAGGAAGGCATGCTGGAAGCCTCCATCCTTGGGATTCCGCGCGTTCGGCTTTGGGGTGATGAGCCGCCTTCCTGGGTGCACGAGTGGATGGAGCGGTGGTCCGACGAGGAGATGAGGGCGCGCTTCTCGGGGGTCTACGGAAAGCCACACACCTATCTGGCGATCTCAGGCGGGGGATCGAACGGCGCGTTTGCGGCCGGCCTGTTGCTCGGCTGGACCGCGTCGGGGAACCGTCCGGAGTTCACCGTCGTGACGGGCATCAGCGCGGGCGCGCTCGTCGCGCCCTTTGCGTTTCTCGGTTCCGAATACGACGACGTCCTTAAGCGGGTCTCCTACGAGCTCGACGAAGAAGACGTGTACAAGAAGCGGCGCCTGTTGAAAGCGATTCGTACCGATGCCTTCGCCTCGACGGAGCCCCTCAAGGCGCTGATCGCCCGGTACGTCGACGAAGAGGTGATGGAACGGATCGCCGAGGAGCATCGGAAGGGGCGCGTCCTCAACATCGGAACGGCGAATCTCGACTCGAACCGACCGGTGATTTGGAGACTCGGTGCCATCGCGAACAGTGGGCACCCGAAGTCGCTCGAGCTGATTCGCTCGATTCTCCTGGCGTCGGCTTCGATTCCTGGCGCCTTCCCACCCGTACTGATTCCGGTGGAGTACGATGGGCAGATGTACGACGAGCTGCACGTCGACGGGGGCGCCGCGTCGCAGGTGTTTCTCTACCCGATCGGCCTGGACCTCGAAGAGGTCGAAAGGCGACTGAAGGTGAAGGGCCGCTCGAAGGTGTATGTCATCCGCAACTCGCGCCTCGCACCGAAGTACGAGCAGGTCGAGAACAAGCTCTTTCCGATCGCCGGGCGTTCGATTGCGTCGATCATTCGCACTCAGGGCATCGGCGATCTGTACCGCATCTTCCTCGAGACCTGTCGAGACGGGCTCGACTTCTACCTGGCGTACATCCCGGAGACATTCGATGAGGATCCAGAAGGCGACTTCGATCCGTCCTACATGACGAAGCTCTTCAACTTGGCCTACGAAGCCGGAAAGTCCGGCTACCCCTGGGACCGTATGCCTCCCGAGCTTGCAGCGGCACCGATTCGCTGCGACTAGCCACCCGCCAGTCGCGGACTCTTGCTCGCTCGAGTTGGCGCTTTAGAGTTCCGCCATGCGCATCATCCTCACCTCACTTGCTCTCACGCTCCTTCTCCTCGGCTGCAAGACGGAAAGCTCCGCTTCCACCGCGGAACCCACGGCTGACGCCGCGAAGGCCGAAGCCCCTGCTCCTGCCGCCGAACAGCCCGCGGAAGAGGTCGCTATCGCCGAGATCACCGTCGCAGACGCCGACAAAGCGCTGCAATCCGGCGCGATGGCGTTCGACGCCAACTCGGAGCGCACTCGAAAGGAGTACGGAACCGTCCCCGACGCCGTCATCCTCACCTCGTCCTCGAAGTACGACCTCGCCCAGCTTCCCGAGGACAAGAGCAAAGACCTGATCTTCTACTGCTCGAACACGGCCTGCACCGCGTCGGATGCCGCCGCCGAGCGAGCCTCCGCGAACGGCTACGAGAACGTCCGCATCATGCGCGAAGGCATCAAGGGCTGGAAAGACGCCGGCAAACCCACCACCCCCTTCACCGAATCCTAAGGGACACGCAGCCCCCCCAAACCCCCAACAATCCCCAGCATTTACCAACCAACCCGCGCAATTTGCCAAACGCAGACTTTGCGCGGCGGGGTTTGGCAAGGCTTCC
>CBFCWN010000205.1:0-3029 GCA_965601515.1 uncultured Myxococcales bacterium
CTCGACGGCGAACCGTATTACGCGATTCGCAACGTCGGCCAGATGCCGCCGTTCTTCGTCAGCTTGGTCTCGGACAGCGACCACTGGATGTTCATCTCGTCGACCGGAGGCCTCACTGCGGGTCGCGTGTCGCCTGAGACTGCCCTCTTCCCCTACGTCACGGTCGACAAGGTCCATGAGAGTTGGACTCACACGGGGAGTGTGACCGTCGTGCGTACGGAGCACGGCGGCGCCGAGTACGAGTGGGAACCTTTCAACCGCGCTCACGACTTTCGGTACTCCCTAGAGCGCAACCTCTACAAGAACGTTCTTGGCAACAAGCTTTGCTTCGAGGAGGTCAACCACGACCTGCGCCTCGCGTTCCGGTACTGGTGGCTCACCAGCGAAGAATACGGATTCGTTCGGCGCTGCGAGCTCGAAAACCTCGGCGACCAGTCGCGCGAACTCGATCTCGTTGACGGCATGCGAAACATCCTGCCCGCCGGTACACCTCGCTTCGCTCAGACCAACACCAGCAACCTGGTTGATGCCTACAAGTGGAGTGAGCTTCATGAAGGCGTCGACCTCGGGCTCTACACGCTCTACTCGGGCATCACCGACCGGGCCGAACCCTGTGAGTCACTTCGTGCAACGACGGTGTTTTGTCTCGGACTTCCTGGGCGAGAGGTGTTCCTCTCAGCGAGGCAGCTCAACGAGTCGATCTCTACGGGCGCTGCGCGTTCGCAGCGTCACCAGCGTGGGATTCGCGGTGATTATCTCGTCCGGTCGCAGGTGAACCTCGAGCCCGGCGGCACCGAGGGGTGGCAGCTGGTCGCAAACGTCGAGCAAAGCCAGGCCGAAGTCGTGCGACTGCTCGGCGACCTGGAAGAGCCCGAGGCTCTGTCGAAGAAGATCGATCAATCGGTCGACGATGGGTCCGACGAGCTCGCGCGCATCATGGCCTCCGCCGACGCGTTTCAGGAAACCGCGCGCGAAGTCGAGTGTATCCACCACTACGCGAACGTGATGTTCAACGTGCTTCGCGGAGGCATCTTCGATGACCAGTACCGGGTCCGCTCCGAGTATTTCAGAAGGTCGATCCTGAGCTTTGACCGGGATCTGTACGAGCGAAACCGCGAAGTCCTCGAGGGGCTTCCCGAGGACATTGACTACCCCGAGCTGCTCTCGCTGGTGGAGGCGCATGGCGACCTTCAGCTCGAGCGGCTTGCTCGAGAGTACCTGCCGATCCGCTTCGGGAGGCGACACGGCGACCCAAGCCGACCGTGGAATCAGTTCGCGATCGAGCTCAAGGACGAGCGTGGCGAAAAGCTCTTGGCGTATCAGGGCAACTGGCGTGACGTGTTCCAGAACTGGCAGGCGCTTGCTTTCAGCTTCCCAGAGTTTTTCGAAAGCGTGATCGCGAAGTTTGTCAACGCCAGCACCGCGGACGGGTACAACCCCTACCGAATCAGCAACGAAGGCATCGATTGGGAGGTCGAGGACCCCGACGACCCATGGAGCTACATCGGCTACTGGGGCGACCATCAGATCGTCTACCTGCTGCGGCTTCTCGAGCTGTCGCGGAAGTTCCACCCTGATCGAGTTGCTCGACTCTTGGATCGCCGCGTGTTCGCGTACGCGAACGTTCCCTATCGCATCAAGCCGTTCGAAAGCCTCGTCGACGATCCGAAGAATACGGTGACTTACGACGATGCCCTCGCGTCACGAATCGAGGAACGCGTCGCCGAACGAGGGAACGACGGGAAGCTCATCGTCGATGCTCGAGGCGAGGTGTACCGCGTCAACCTGCTCGAAAAGCTCTTGGTTCCACTGCTTGCGAAGCTGGGGAACTTCGTGCTCGGAGGTGGGATCTGGCTCAATACGCAACGCCCCGAGTGGAACGATGCCAACAACGCGCTCGTCGGACACGGCGTTTCGATGGTGACGCTTTGCTACATGCGGCGCTACGTCACGTTCCTCGATCAGACGCTCGAGGCACGCTCTGGCGACGTCGAGGTGTCGAAAGAGGTGGGTGTCTGGCTCCGCGAGACCGCCACCGCGCTCCGCGAAGCGCGCCCGCACTGGGAGGGTGGCACCGTCGACCCCGGGCTCCGATCGAAGCTGCTCGCATCGCTTGGCAATGCGTCGTCACGCTACCGAGAGGTGCTTTATCGTCAGGAAGGCTTCACGGGCACGGAGCCGCTGTCGATCGACGAAGTGAGGTCATTGCTCGACGACGTCGCCGCGGCAGCTGACTACAGCATTGCGGCAAACGAGCGTGAGGACGGGCTCTATCACGCGTACAACATTCTCCACCGCAACGGCGACACCGTCGGCCTCGAGCGCCTCGACCCGATGCTCGAGGGGCAGGTTGCCGCGCTGAGCTCGGGGGCTGTTTCACCGGGGAGGGCGGTTCGTGTTCTCGAGTCACTTTTCGCAAGCGAGCTCTATAGGGCGGACGTTCGGACGTTCATCCTCTATCCCGATCGGCGTTTGCCTCGCTTCCTCGACAAAAACCGAGTGCCAAGCGAGAAAGTCGAATCGATCCGGGGCGTCGAGCCGGTACTCGACCTCGGCGATCACAGTCTTCTCGTTCGCGACGCCACCGGATCTTACCGCTTCAACGCAGACCTTCGTAACGCCGGTGACCTACGCGCGCGGCTCGACGGTTTGGAGGCCGAGCTAGGCGACTCCATTGGCGCGATTCGCGAGCCGCTGCTCGAGCTCTATGAGCACGTATTCCACCATCGAGCCTTCACGGGTCGTGCCGGAACGATGTTCGGGTTCGAGGGTCTCGGCAGCGTGTATTGGCACATGGTATCGAAGCTCCTCCTTGCCGCGCAGGAAGCGTTTTTCGTTGGGCTGGACGCGGGCGCGGACCCCGAGATAATCCAAGAGCTCGGGCGTCTCTACTATCGAGTGCGAGAAGGGCTAGGGTTCAACAAGAGCCCTTCCGAGTACGGGGCGTTTCCCGCCGATCCGTATTCGCACACGCCGAAGCACGCCGGCGCACAGCAGCCGGGTATGACCGGGCAGGTCAAAGAGGAAAT
>CBFCWN010000206.1:0-3014 GCA_965601515.1 uncultured Myxococcales bacterium
TCGAAGTAGAGGTAGAGGGTGCCCTTGCTGAGCTCGACCGCGTCGGCGACCGCGTCCATTCGGAGGGCGTGGTATCCGTCCGAGCCGATGAGCTCCTGGGCCGCGTCGAGAATCGCCTCCCGACGAGCCGTTCGCTCCCGCTGCCTCCGCGCTGCAACTGCCAACTCAGCTTGCCCCTGATGAAATGACCGTCGGTCAGTGAATGACCACTGGTTAGCAAATCTAGGGCCGGGTGTCGCGAGGACCAGCCAAGAATCTGCGATCTTTGTGAATTTTTCGCCTGGCCGGGTGAGCAGGGACGGCGTCGCGATGGAGCGCTCGGGCGGCGTATCAATCCTGATCGTTGACCTGGCGGCGCCCGACGCGGCACACGAAACCGATGGTCGAGGCGACACCATCGAGCTGGCACGAGCGGTGTGAGCACTGTGGAGGCGGGTTCGCGGCGGATGAGCCTCGTTGGATCGAAGGGCGTCGCTACACCGTCCACACCGAGTGCGCACAGTGGGAGCTTTGGGACACGCCGCCATACGCCTGGAAGCTGAAGGAGCTGCGAAAGCAGTATCGCCAGGCGCCACCCGAGGAGCGCGCGCGCATCGTTCGTGCCGGAAAGGCGATTCGGAGGATGCAGGCGGAGTGGCCGAAGCACGCGGAGAACCACGTGAGGTCGGTGCGGGAAGCGATGCGGCAGCTCGGCTCGTGACTCGATTCAGCCCTGGACTGCGCTGATGACATTCGCGGCGAGGACCGCGATGATCACCAGAGAGATCAGCGTCTCGATCATGACGAGGATCTTCGCGCGGCGGCTTAGAGGGACGACGTCGGCGGGGCCGAAGGTGAACGACACGACGAACGAGACGTAGAGGTACTCGGTGTATCCGGGGATCCATTCCTTATCGATCGCACGCACGCTGTTTCGCTGAGGAAAGAGGAACTCCCAGTCGTCGCGCAGGGGAAGCTCCGGATGGATTCCCGGTGGATCGATAATCCAGAACCAGACGGAGAACACCAGCACGTTGGCAGCACCGAGAAGAACGAGGTCGAATACGAAAAAGTCCCCGACCGTCGCGATCGGTCCCATCAGCGCCACGACGAGGGCCCCACACGAGACCGCCACCCCAAGCGTCAGCGTGGTGTTGAGCGCGACGATGGAAATCAGAAGCGGGCGTGGTTTGTTGGCGAGCCAGAACCAGAACACCGGTACCAGCAGCGCGGCGCGGACGGCCATCAGCGCGATGATCCATGGGTCGAATCCAACCAGTGGGTCGAGCGCGCCAAACGTGAAGCTGTACGAAAGCCGCGCCTCGAACGCCGACGCCAGCACCAGCACGACGATGATGGCGGAGATGGCTCCGAAGTTTCGCCGCTCTACAAAGCCCGCCATCGCCGTGTGTGTACACCGCGCGCGTGCGGGGTTCTAGAGGATTCCGCTGCCGCCAGGGTGCGTTAGTCGGTTTCCAAGTAGACCCACCTCGGACGCTTCTGGCGGACCCATGTGGCGATGTCGTCGATCGCCTCGTCGGAGGACACGGCGATGCAGCCCTCGGTCCAGTCTGCCGCGATGTTCATTGGGCCGGCCCATGCGAAGGGTCGACTTGGGCCGTGGATCCCGATCGCGGAACCCGTGTAACCCTCGCGCCGCTGTTCTGCGGTGGGGTATCCGACCGGAATGAAGGTACCGAACTCCGATGAAGCCCGAGGCGTGCCGAGGGGGTAAGTGCCGACCGGTGTTTTGTGGTCGCCCTCGCGTCTTTTTCCCGTTCCACCTTTGCCGATGGCGACCCGGTACTCTGCAGCGACGGCCTCGTCCTCGCAGAGACAAAGGCGATGCTCGACGAGGTCCACGACGACGCTCGTACCGCGTCCCCGGCAGCTTTGATCCCCCCCTGTCCTGGTATCGGCTGGGCCACTGCAGTCTGAGAGTGCGACCGTGAGGACGCAGAGTGTCGCGAGGTGTGCGGACGCCACGGTTTGTGTCCTACCGCCGAACTCCGGGCGCCGTCCAGGGGCGCGATTCGAGAGCTGGCCCCAAAGGTTGCGCGGACCGCAAAAAGCCAGGGGTTTTGGCGAATCACGCGGGTTCGCTTGGAAGAGGTCGGGATGGTTGGGGTTTTTGGGGCGCCCCGCGTGTCCCTTCGCAGAAAGGTGTCATCCTTCGCCAGATGGCTGCGGGGAAAGTTGCGGCGAAGGTTTTGCTGGTGCTGGCCGCCGTCGTCATGATCGCGGCGCTGAGCTTCGAGCTCATCGTCGAAAAGGCGATCGAAACGTTCGGACCGGTGCTCACTGGGACCAGCGTTGAGCTCGAGGACGTGGAACTGTCGGTGTTCGACGGCGAGGGCGCGGTTCGTGGGCTCGTCATTGGGAATCCAGCGGGCTTTGAAACGAAGTACGCGTTTCGAGTTCGCGATGCGAGCGTGCACCTGGTGCCGCGTTCTGTCTTCCAGGAGAAGATCGTGATTCGCTCGATCCGGATCAAATCGTCGGACGTGAACTTCGAGGCGAAGGACGCGACGAGCAATCTCGAGCAGATCGTCGTTCACATCGAGAAGAGGCTAGGGGCCGGCGGCGAGAGCGAGGGGGGTGCCGAGGCTCCTAGCGCGGACGATGCGCAGGCGCTGTGGACGCAGCTCACCGAGCAGAAGATCCAACTCGACCACTTCGTGATGAGTGACGCGCAAATCCATGCGAGCGGCGGAGCCATCGGAAAGATGAAGCCCGACATGCCGCCGCTCGATATCGAGCTTCAAGGACTTGGGGAAGGCGAGAACGCAGCGTCGGTCGCAGACGTGACGGCGAAGGTGCTTCGGCGAGTCACGAGCAAGACGTCCGCCATGGTTGCCGCGCGCGCGCTCACGCTCGGGATAGCCGGGAAGAAAGGCGGCGACGATGAAGCCGCGTCGTCGGATGACGACGACACGGCCGAGCCTGAAGGGGCCGACGCCGACGAGTCACGTCGGCAGCGGCGGAAGCATCGTCGCGCGAAAGATGCCGAGACGGCGACATCCGACGACTGACAC
>CBFCWN010000207.1:0-2961 GCA_965601515.1 uncultured Myxococcales bacterium
GGACGGGGCAAGTCGTGGCCGAGCCTCGGAATGAGCTGGAGCTTTGCGGCGGGAATGGTCTCGGCCGTCCGGACGCCGTGCGCGGGCGGGAGCAACCGATCGTCCATCCCGTGGAGGACGAGCGTCGGCACCCTGAGTCGTGAGAGCGCGCGCCGCCTCGAGCCCGAGCACAGGAGCGCAAGCGCCTGACGCGGCACGCCCGTGCGATCGGCCGAGCGCGCTACGACCTTCGCGAAGTACGCGCGGATCTCCTCCTCATCGAAGAAATGGCTGCTCCCCACGAGGCGCCTGAGGCTCACCAATCGTTCGACCTGCGCTTCGGGAACGTCCGGCATGCTGCGCATGAACCCGTAGCGGGTCTTCCAGCCGGGTTTCGGAAGATCGCGGTCGCCGGTCGACGACATCATCGAGGTGAGGCTGCGCACGCGTGGTCGATGATGGATGGCGCAGAGCTGGGCGATCATGCCGCCCATCGAGGCGCCCACGAGATGCGCGCTCGGCAGGCCGAGCGCATCCATGAGACCGATCGCGTCGTCCGCCATGTCCATGAGCGTGTACGGCGGCGCAACGGGTTGCCCAAGACGGCGCCGCGTGAGCGTCCAAACGGCGTTTGTCCTGCCGGCTGCGACGCGAGAGCTCAAACCGATGTCTCGATTGTCGAAGCGAATCACGCGGAAGCCCTGCTTCGCAATCTGCCTGCAGAACCCGCCTCGCCAGGCGAGCATCTGAGACCCGAGCCCCATGATCAGCAGCACGGGAGGCGCCGAAGGGTCTCCAAACGTCTCGTACGCGATTCGGACATCGCCGACCTGGGCGGTGGGCATAGCGCGTTTTTTTAGCATCGTTCACGCCTCCGACACACCACCTCCCTGCGAATGTCACAAAGCGGCGCTCGTCGTCTGCACCAGGATGTAACCGGTCCGCCACCCCCTGTTCGAAATCGTCCGCTAGCGTCGATATTGGGAGGGACGAAAATTGAAAACCCTATACTACGGGGTAGCGGGAGAGGGCCGGGGGCATGCGGCTCGAGCGCTGGGGCTCATCGAGCACCTGCATCAACACCACCGCGTGGTGGTCTACAGCTACGGCCAGGCGCTGTCGCTGTTGAAGGCCGCATGCGCAGCCCTGGACGTCGAAGTAAGAACGCTACCTTCACTCGAGTTTTCGTATAACTCCCGACGTACGCTCAGCTACAGCCGGACGTTCTTTCGGAACGTCGGGTACCTCAAGGACCTGAGCGACATTTTTTTGCGCGTCCAAAGCGAGATGGAGCGCACCCCGCCCGACCTGATCATCTCGGATTTCGAGCCGGTGCTACCTCGCGTTGGACGACGCCTCGGCGTTCCGTTCCTGAGTCTCGATCACCAGCACTTTCTCTTGGCATGCGACGCAAACGAGCTGCCGAGCGGTCTTCGCCAGCATGCGCTCTGGATGAGGACGTTCATTCGTATGTTCTGTCCGGAAGGACCTGCCGAGACCGTCATCTCGTCCTTCTTTCGCTATCGAACCCGGCCGCGCTACGCGTTTGCCAAGCAGGTCGGTGTGATGATGCGAAAGCACATTCTCGAGGCACGCCCCGAGGACCGAGGGCATCTCATCGCGTACGTACGGCGCCCGGACACGGTGGACCTCGTGCCACATCTGCACGCGCTCAACCATCCCATTCGGGTGTACGGGCTCGGCAAGCAGCCGCGCTTTGGAAACGTAGAGTTTCGCGAGATCCATCCCACTCGGTTCCTCGAAGACTTGGCGACGGCGAGCGCGCTCGTCACGACCGCCGGGAATCAGCTCGTCGGGGAGGCGCTCTATCTCGAGAAGCCCGTGTTCGCGGTACCCGAGCCCAACAACCGGGAACAGGACATCAACGCGCACTTCGTTCGAGCGATGGGGGTCGGCGAAGCTTCGAGCGCGGGTACACTGACACGCGACCGCCTCGCGTCGTTCATGGAAAAGCTTCCGTTCTATCGGGCGCGCATCAATCGCCAGCGCATGTGTGGGAACACCGTGACCGCGCGGATCATCGAGGACCACCTAAACGGCACCTTTGCACCGGAAGCGGGACGGCTCGTGCCGACCCCGCTCGTTTCGCGGCACGCCGTGGCGTGATCCTCGCTGGCACGACGCTGACGAGCTATCGGCGCCCGGCCGGTCACTCCGCCGCTAAGGCGGCGTCTTCTGCGAAGCACTCGTCTGCGCCGAGCCCCTCGACGGGCACGATCGTCTGATCTTCGACGTCGTAGAGCCTGTACAGCACGTCGCTATCCACGGTCGCCCTGGCACAAAAGACTTGGGGGTATGAGGTCGGTGCGACCGCGCGCGTGACCTCTTTGTGGATGTGCCCGTGAAATACAAAAGCGTCGCGGTGCGCTCGGAGAAGGCTCAGCATGACCTGGTGGTCGCGGAGGCCATCCCACCAGGTCCCTACGGATACGGGATAGGGGAAGACGGGATGGTGAAGGCCAATGGCAAGGGCGCATCCGAGGGCCTTGGCCTCACGGGCGGCCCACTCGACGCGGAGTGCGTTGTGAACGCCGAGTCTGCCGCCCGAAAACAAGTAGTGCTGCTTGAACGAAGTCGATACAGGAAGAACGGCGAGCCCGTCGCGAACGATGAGCGATCCTAGCCTGCTCGTGGTCGCCCACGGCGCGAGCGGTCCCGAAAGGGCGAGGTCCCAGGCGTGATCATCGGTGTAGAGGTCGTGATTGCCCGGAACCAGCGTGATCCGCTCCGGCTCGACGCCCGACTCCGAAAGCACCTCGGCGAGCGACTCATACTGGCTCGGCAGCCCATCCTCGGTCATGTCCCCTGTCATGAGGAAGTGCGTCGCGCCCGCTTCCTGCGCCTGACAGATCGCTCTCAGCAGCCTGTAGCGCCGATCGGCCGCGTCTTTGGCCCGACCGAAGCTGAGGAAGTTCACCCGCAGCATGTGCCTGGCCGATCGGGTGAAATGGTCCGATTCCA
>CBFCWN010000208.1:0-2889 GCA_965601515.1 uncultured Myxococcales bacterium
ATGACGACCCCGTCCTCGTTGAACTCCGCCACCCCGTACGCCGAGGGGTCACTCACGTAGTAGCCAAAGACGGTCGCCCCGTCAGACTGGGTGGCGCTTTCGCTCAGCAGACCCTGAAGACCGTGCCCGTAGAAAATGTTGTCGCCGAGGACCAGCGCGCAGGGGTCGCCGTCGATGAACGACTCACCAATGAGAAACGCCTGCGCAAGGCCATCCGGGCTTGGCTGCACCGCGTATTCGAAACGCATGCCCCAGCTGCCGCCATCCCCCAGCAGGGCCTGAAACATCGCCTGTTCGTGGGGCGTCGTGATGATCAGGACGTCGCGGATGCCAGCCAACATGAGCGTCGACAGGGGGTAGTAGATCATCGGCTTGTCGTAGATCGGCATGAGCTGCTTGCTGACGCCCTTGGTCAGCGGATGCAGCCGCGTGCCCGAACCACCTGCGAGGATGATGCCTTTGGTGATCATGCCCCTACCCTCATCCCGCGCGGTCGCGGTAGTTCAGTTCCATCCACTTGCGGTAGTCGCCGGAACGTACGTCGTTGATCCAGTCTTGGTTCGAAAGGTACCACTTCACGGTCTTGCGAATCCCGGTATCGAAGGTCTCCTTCGGCTCCCAGCCGCATTCCTCTTTGATTCGGCTCGCATCGATCGCGTAGCGCAGGTCGTGTCCCGGGCGGTCGGTGACGAACTCTTTGAGCCCTAGGAGCTCATCTGGCGCGCATCCGGTTTCGTCGGCGACGATCTTGCAGAGGGTATCGACGACCTCGATGTTCTGCTTTTCGTTGTTGCCGCCGACGTTGTACGTGCGGCCCACCGCACCCTTTTCGATGACGGTCCAAATCGCATCGCAATGGTCTTCGACGTAGAGCCAGTCGCGCACGTTGAGGCCCTTGCCGTAGATCGGCAGTGGCTTCCGGTCGACCGCGTTGAGAATCATCAGCGGGATGAGCTTCTCCGGGAACTGCATGGGGCCGTAGTTGTTCGAGCAGTTGGTGATCTTCACCGGCAGGCCGTAGGTGCGGTGATACGCTCGAACGATGTGATCGCTGGCGGCCTTGGAGGCCGAGTACGGGCTCGACGGGTCGTACGCGGTGGTTTCTTCGAAGAGCCCAGCGTCACCCAGCGAGCCGTAGACCTCGTCGGTGCTGACGTGATGAAACAGGTGATTGTCGCTCGCGCCCCAGCGCTGCCGACACGCCTCGAGCAGGTTGAACGTCCCCTCGATGTTCGTTCGAATGAAGTCCCTCGGCCCGTGAATGCTCCGGTCCACGTGGCTCTCCGCGGCGAAGTGAACCACCAGGTCGGGCGCGACCTCGTCGAACAGCGCATCGAGCGCGTCCATCTCCGTGATGTCGACGACCCGAAGCTCGTAGTTCGAGAGCGCGTCGATGGAGGTCAGGCTTCCGGGGTTGGCGGCGTACGTGAGCTTATCGACGTTGACGAAATGATGCTCCGGAAAGCGGGGCACCAATTGGTTGAGGAAGTTGGCGCCGATGAATCCTGCGCCGCCGGTAACGATGATCTTCATAGGGGGTAAGAAGCCTCGTTCGTCAGCATAGCGGGTTCGCTTTCGAGGATCACGTCGCCTACCAATTTCCGATATCACTCGGTGAAGAAGCAATCAGTCGGGTCATGGCGCTTCGTTGCCCTCCGGGTCGAGCGGAATCGGCAGGGGCTTGCTCTTCCAAACGAAGCCTGTGATGAGCGACGCGATCACGACAACCTGCCGCATCGCGGTGTCCGCGAGGAAAAGAGCAGTCACCTGAGCCTGCGGCGCATCGATGGTGTCAGAGAGGGCAAGCGCAATCGACAAAAAGAGGAACTCACGCGCAGGAATGAAGGGCGTTCGCTGCACCAAGAGATCGATGACGAGAAAGCTGATCCACGCGGAGAAGACCGACCCCGGCAAGCCAACCGTCCACTGAAGCCCGAGCAAGGCGAGATTGCCGCCGCTTCGGACGACGTGATACCCGATGATTTGCCACATCGTGCCTCTGTCCACGCCCAGCAGACGACCTTTCACGGAACCGATTCCGAGCGTCTTTCCGCGAAGCATGATCACGAAAAGACTGATCACCGCACCAACGAGCGTGGCACCGATGACCAACTTGAGAATCACCGGGTCGACCGTCTCGGTGAGGCTGAGGTCCCCAAAGGCGAAGTACCCTCCGAGCACGACAACGGCAACGATGTTCGCCGCGGCTGCAGAGAGCAGTGTGACGTCCTTGATGCCGCCGAACGCCTTTCGGTAGCTCAGCCGAAGCGTCCGCACCGACCAGACTAAGAAGTAGAGATCCCCGCTGCCGCCCGCCACCGAGAAATTCATGACCAGCTTGGTGAGAAGCACTCCGAAGTAGCGGAACATGTTGACGCTCCACACGGCCGTGTAACAAAGAGCCTCGACGATCGGCTGGAGAAGAAACCGAGCGAGGAACAGAATGTAGAACCACGGCGATGCCGGAAGCGATCGCCAGACCTCGCGCCAATCCGTGCCCTCGAGCTGCCGGTAGAGAATCGTGCCGATGACGACGAAGAACGCGAGCGAGAACGCTCGCTGAGCATTTCGTCGAACCGAAACCGGAACTCGCTCGTAGAGCGCAAGGCCCCAAGCCTGAACACGGGCAAGCCGTCCCTCGGCGGGCTCACCCGCCGTCTCTGACGGGTCCGCGGTCGGCTCCTCGCTCATGGCCGGGTTATGCCCCAACCTCGGTTAGATCGCGAACGTGATACCGAGTGGGAAGACGAACTGCGCGTTGTAGCGAGCCTGGTTCGCCGTTTCGATATGAAAGCGAATCGTGGGGATGCCGAAATCGATCCAGAGGTTTGGCCGCATCTTGTAGTTGAACGTGAGCACGTCGAGTTGAAACGCGACGAGGAATCGGTA
>CBFCWN010000209.1:0-2882 GCA_965601515.1 uncultured Myxococcales bacterium
GACCCGGTCAGGAATCCGGATCGCGCAGCCGAAGTTCTCCATCTCCCTGCGGCCGAAAAACACCCCCGAAACGCTACGGCTCGGGGGCTTGAAGCCGCGTCGCGAAATCCGGGTTTCGCTCTTCTCCGGCGTGTTTTAGCGTCGGGGCGAAGCGAGTAACTCTACGCTTCGCAACGAAACGCAGCCAAGAGTCCACAGACTCGGGGCTCGGCCGGCTGTACGGTTCACCCATCACACCACAACCACCGATGTGAGCCCATGACCCGAACCGCACTTGCCTTCTTTCTTTTTGCACTCGTCGTCTCCGGAGGCGTCGCCGCTCCCACCTCCAGAGCTCAGGACGGACTCGCCGGGAACTGGAAGCTGGCCAGCTCCAACGCCGAGGCCTCTCAGCGACGTACTGCGATACAGACCGCTACCCAAGACCTCCCGTCGTTCATGCGCTCCCGTGCCCGTGAGCGCCTCGAGGAGCGGACGACCCCGCCGCGCGAGCTGCGCATCGTCGCCGCCGGCGACCAGGTCGAGCTCACCAGTAGCGGGCAGCCCTTCCACCTCACCGTGGGAGGACCGGCCGTGCCCGTCGAGTCTGAGGGCCGACGCGGGCGTGCCCAGGCCACCCGTCGCGATGGCAACCTCGTCGTCACGCTGCAGGGTGACAATGGCGAGCGCACGACGACCTACCGGCTGTTTGACGACGGCCAACGCCTCGTCCTCGACGTCGATTTCACCGCACAGCGCCTCTCGACGCCCGTGCGCTACCGGGTAACCTACAATCGGTCATGACTCGCCTCGCATCTCTGACCCCAAGGATACGAAGAGGATGACATGATCCGTTTGTCACTCGCCGTTCCATTGATCGTATTGACGACGGCCTGCAGCTCCGCAGACCAGACCCAGACCCAAGGGGATACGGAGGGGCCACCACGTTGCGTCTCATACTATGACGAAACGCTCGCCAACGACGCGCCCAACGCCGCGATCTGGTGTCAGGAAGGTGCCGTCATGACTTGGCAGAGCGCGGATTGGCCGTCGCCTATCGAGCTCTTCTACCACTGCGAAGGCGAGCCGTCGGCGCCGGCGCTGTACATGCAGCACGGCTGGCCGACGAGCAGCTTCGACTTCCAGGAGCTTTCTGCTGCGCTCTCCTCCGACTTCTTCGTGTGCGCCCTCGACACGCCGGGCTACGGCTTCTCCGACAAACCAGACGGCTACCCGTACTCGATGCTCGAGGACGCCGAGATCGTAGAGACCTTCATCGAAACGATCATGGAGGTCGATGAGGTGCTCCTCCTGGCGCACGACAAGGGAGACAGCGTTGGGCTCGAGCTGTTGCACCGCTACGTCAACGGCTCAGCGAGCTTCGAGTTGACGGGGTACGTGATGCTGAACGGCAGCATTCACCTCGAACAGGCAGAGCTCTCGCCGTTCCAGACGGCTCTGCTGGACCCAGTCGGTGGTCCGTCCATCGCAGAAGAGTTGGACGGGACGTCTCTGGCGGCGCTGCTCAGCGAAAGTGTCTATTCGCCGAGTCTGAGCGCCATCGAGATGGCCGATCTCGCCAGCGTGTTCGACTTCGACGACGGCACCGACCGACTCCATCAGACAATCCAATACCTCGAGGAGCGCCGCATTTACGAAGACGAGCGGTGGTTGGCCGCGCTCGCCGAGAGCCGCGTTCCCACGACGCTGATCTGGGCCGAGCTCGATCCCGTGGCCGTGCCAGCCGTAGCCGACTACGTGTGGGACGAGGTGCTTGCGAGCCGGCCCGCGCCCGCCGACTATTGGCGGGTTCCATGCGGGAATCACTACGTACAGAACGATCGCCCGCAAGAGGTTCTGGCCATCGTCCGCGGTGAGCCTGTGCCCACCGATGAAGACAGCGAGTGCGCCCCGGCTTTCTTGTTGCGCACGAACGACGGTCGCCCATAGAGGAAAACTAGGAGGACCCCAATGAGGTACGTCAGCTCGAGTCTTGTTTGTCTAACGCTCGTCGCGATCGGTTGCGGAAGCAGCTCGAGCGGCGACAGCACCGGAGGCGATGAGGCGAGCCTCTTCGAGAGCCGCTACTGCGAAGTTCTTCTGGCCGACGTCGAGGGAGACATGGCGATCGTGAGCGTTTTCAACACAGTCGGACTCAACGAGTGTCCCTCGGAGCTTTGGGAGGCGCTGAACACCGACGAGATCGCCCGAGAGCAAGAGGTCTTCTTGGCCCTCCTAAACGGCCCACGCTTCTGGGCCATCGACGATGCGGCCGGGGGCGATGCCGCCACCGGAGAAATCGAGGAGTTCGGTGGCATCGCAATGCAGAAGGTGGCGGAGATTCGACTACCACTCGACCAAGCCCTCGAGCTTCAGAGCAGAGCCGACCCCTACGCCGATGGCGTCGTCGACCGCGACAACGCCTGGATCTTCAGCGCCGGCCGAGAGGTCTACGAGCTCGTCAACCCGGACGGCGAAGCGTACGTCATGCAATCCTACAGCCACCAGGTGGACGACGCGCTGACGAGCGCCGACCTGCCGTCGCTTGGAAGCCGGTTGCAGTTGCCCGCGGGCTGGACCTTCCGAGCGCGCGTGGTGCCTTCCGAGCTCGTCGTGCAGGCCACCGGCCAGGCCATCGTCACACAAGACGAGCTGCGCAACTCGTACCAGAAGTACTGAGTGGCGACGAATGCATCATTTCATTTGGCCCGATTGACCGTGCTTCACCCGTTTTCCAACCCACAAGAGGTCCTAGCGATGAAGTTGAAGACGAAGAATTCTTACTCTCTATGGGTTTTAGGCATGTGCGCCGCACTTGCCGGCTGCAGTGACGGAGGCGACGAAGCCGCCGACCCGGACCGCAGCGAAGAGGTCGGGTACGAGATCCTCCAAATCGTGTCGCC
>CBFCWN010000210.1:0-2853 GCA_965601515.1 uncultured Myxococcales bacterium
GGAGGCGTGCTCCTCCTGAACGCGGACCCAGCCGAATACACGCTCCGGGCGTCGTGCGTCTCGGACCCCGAACGGATGGCGCAGTTCCTCGAGGAATACCCGCCCGAAGACGAGCCGGACGACGACCTTCGCTGTCAGACGGAGGACGTCGAGTTCGAATCGGTGCGCATGAAATGTCGGCCAGGCGTCTTTGTAAACGCCTCGCCGTCGTACGGGCTCCAGGCGCAGGCTCCGGAGGAATAGCTACGGACCCTTGGCCGCGGCTTCGGCTTCCTCGAGCAAACTCTTGCTGAAGACTCGCCCAGTGAGACGCTCCCGGGTCTCCGCGCCGGCCTTTTCCCACTCGTCGAGATACGGCGACGTGTCGACCAACTTCATCCCGCGCTTCAGAAGCACTTCATACGCCTTGGCGTCGTCGCCTCGAACGACTCGGTCGAGCGCCTTCGCGGCCCGGGCGGCCGTATCTTTGAATACCGCCTGGTCAGCCGGAGTGAGTTGGTCGAACTTTTCCTTCTTGATGACCGACGCGCCCATCACGATGCCGAACGTGTCCTTCGACATGTAGTTGAGCTTTGTGTACCACTGCAGCGCCACCGCGCCGATGCACGAGTTCGGGACCACGTCGACCATCTTGGTTTGAAGGGCGCCGTACACTTCGGGGACTCCAAGGCGAACGCCGTTCGCGCCGACCACCTTCAGGAACTCGGCGAAAATCGGATCGTCCTTCCACACCCACGGTCGCGCGGAACGCAGATCGGACGGTCGCAGGATGGGCTCTGTCGACATGATGCGCCCCTGCCCCGCGTCTGCCCACGCAAGCAGCTCGAAGCCCGCCTCCCGAAACATCTCTTGGAACTTGGGCGTGAGCTTGGCGCGCACGCGCTCGAGCTGGTCGTACGTTTCGATCAGCCCTGGCGACGAGAGCACCAGAACGGGACGCACGATGATGCCAAGCCCGGTTGCTGTAATCCCGGCCGCATCCATCTGGCCGGCGCGCATCTTTCGAATGAAGTCGCGCTCGTCACCCTGGCTGCCACCGGAGTAGTAGCGAAGCTCGACCCGCCCTTCGGTTTCTTTGAGGAGCGACCGACTCCACGCTTTCAGGATCTTTCCGAACGTCGAGCCAGAGGGCGCGAGCGTTGCATAGCGAATCACGATCCGCTCGTCAGCGTCGGCCTGCGATAGGTGGGACCCACCGACCCCGAGCGCACAAAGGAGCGCCAGCACCCACACTGTTTTCGCGCCTCGTCGGAACATCATGACTCCAATAAATCGTCTCGAAGCCGCTCGAGCGAATCCTGAGAAAAGCCGAGGGCTTGGCTGAGGTACCCCTCGAAGCTGCCATGGCGGTCGACGATCTCGTCGCGCGCCGCCTGAAGACTAGTTTCTTTCACGTACAACAGGCCTTGGACGCGCTCGAATGCGATCTGTTCACTTTCACCGTCGGACGCGAACCCCTTGATCATTTCGAGGAGCTTCTCGTTTTCGGCTTTGCGGTAGTGGTTCGACAGCAGGTAGTCCTCGACGACCCGCTCCCAAGGGACACCAAGCGCCGACAGAATCACAGCGGCTCCAAACCCGGTGCGGTCCTTGCCCTGCGTGCAGTGGAACACGAGCGGGCGATTGCTCGGATCGGACAGCATGTGAAGAAGCCGTCCGAACTCCGCCGTGAAATCCGAAGCAAGCAAGCGGTTGACCCTGTCGAGCAGATCGGTCGGCACTTCGGAAAAGTTCCCCGCAAGCATCATGGGGATGAGCTTGGCAAACATGTCGCTCGATGCGACCGGCATGGCGTGAAGTGTCGCCCCCGCTGGGAGCCGCCCTTCCCCGCGCGCGGAGATCTCTTCGTTCGAGCGAAGGTCGACCACCGTCTTGATGCCGAGGCTCGAAAGCGTTGCGACGTCGTCGTCATCGAGCTGGCTAAGCTCCCCTGACCGGAACACGACGCCCCATCGGACCGTTCGACCGTCCGACGCTTCGTACCCGCCGAGATCTCGAAAGTTCGCCTGCCGTGAAAGAGGGATCTGCCGTGCGCGCGCGAGCATCCCGCGGAAGCTGTCACGAACGCAAGGACGAAGCCAGCACGCTAGGCGACTTGACCGGCGCTCTGCGACGGCGCGAGGTCACCCCACAGCTGGCGGACGCCCGGCTCGTCGCCGAGGAGCGATGCCCAGACGTGCATCGCCGCGTACCCGCGATACGGGCGCCACGACTCTGCGAGGGCTTCGAGCTCAGTGACGGACAACGGCACACCGTTGGTGGACATGGCCTGACGGAGCCACGGGTTGGTGCTCGGAAACGCATCGGGCTCTCGGTAGACACGGAGCGCGACATACTGCGCGGTGGCCGCACTGACGTCGGTAATCGCGCGCAGGTTGTCGACGGTCGCTTCGAGCGACGCCGCACCGTCGAGCCGAAGCGACCCTTCGTGGACCGCCTTCGCAAGCTGCTGGATAGACCTCGCACGACGCGTGGGAAGCCCTACCGCCTCGAGCTTGGCCCCGCTCAACGCCGCCGGCGTTGGGAACGTATGAGTGAGTGAGAGGTGCGACGTCTTGATGCGACTCCCGTACTTCTCGACGATACGGTCCATCAGGTCGGACGCGTCGCTCGGACTCGTCCCCTGGTTTAAGATCATCATCACCGCGGTCTCGAAGTGATCGAAAGCGCCTGGCACGCGGAGACCGGGTGTCAGCTCCACGTATTTCCGAAGCTGAGGGTCGTTCCCGAGTCGCGCGGTAATCGCGAGCATGTCGGAATCGAGGTCGAACAGGCGCCGCACTCCAGAAACGACGTCGAGGAGGTGGAGCGCAAGTGAGCGGCTGACTCGTACGCGAAGAGCGCTTGCCTCTG
>CBFCWN010000211.1:0-2821 GCA_965601515.1 uncultured Myxococcales bacterium
GAGGTGCAAAGATCATGGAAGAACAACTTTCGGAACTGACAACGTATGCAAACGCTTTGTGGGTTCTCGTTAGCGCCGCACTCGTTTTCTTCATGCATGCAGGGTTCGCGCTCGTAGAGAGCGGGTTCTGCCGCAGGAAAAACGCGGTTATGGTGCTGATGAAGAACTTCGGCGTCGTATCAATCTCATCGCTCGTTTTCTACTTGGTGGGCTACGGGGTGATGTTTGGTGAGGGCAACGCCTTCATGGGGATGGCGAGCTTCTTCCCCGAAAACGGAGGCGCGGACGCGGACCTGCCGCCCTACGTCTTCCTCTTTTTCCAGCTCGTCTTCGCTGCGACGGCCTGCACGATCGTCTCCGGCGCCATCGCAGAGCGTGGCCGCCTCCTGACTTTCTTCGTGTTCACGGCCCTCGCAACGATGGTCATTTACCCGGTGGTTGGTCACTGGGTGTGGGGCGGCGGCTGGCTCTCTGAGCGCGGCTTCGTCGACTTCGCAGGCAGCACGGTCGTCCACGGCGTGGGCGGTGGCATGGCGCTCGCCGGTGCAATCATCATCGGACCCCGCCTCGGCAAGTACCAGGAGGACGGCTCGGTCAAGCCGATGCCCGCTCACAGCTTCCCGCTCGCGGCCCTGGGTGTCCTCATTCTCTGGCTCGGTTGGTTCGGCTTCAACGGCGGCTCGGAGCTCGCCATCGACGCGGAGGTCGGCCGCATCGTCCTCGTGACCAACATCGCGGCCTCGGCTGGCTTCATTGGTGCGCTCATCTGGATCAAGATCCGCAGCGGCCTTCTCGACCTCTCGATGGCGCTCAACGGCGCGCTCGCCGGTCTCGTCGGCATCACGGCGGGTTGCTACAACATCACGGGTGGCTGGTCGATCGTGGTCGGCATCATCGCCGGCATGCTCGTCGTCGAAGGGGTTCTCCTTCTCGACAAGATGAAGATCGACGACCCGGTCGGTGCGATCACCGTGCACGGCATCTGCGGCATCTTCGGAACCGCGGCGGTTGGCCTCTTCGGCTACGGAAACGCAGCCACCGGTGAAGAGCCCATGGGCCTTCTCGTCGGTGGTGGCGGTGCGCAGCTCGGCATCCAGCTCATGGGTGCGCTGGCCGGCGTCGCCTTCGCATTCTTCGTGGGCGCGATCCTCTGGCTCGCACTCAAGTTCCTCGTGCCGGGCGGCGTCCGCGTCTCCGAAGCGCACGAGCTCGAGGGTCTCGACATCGCCGAGTGTGGCGTCGAAGCCTACAACGAAGAGCTCACGGGCATTCAGAGCGCGACGGCCATGTCGGCCGCGCCTGCCGAGTAAGTGCTTCGAGGAGAGGGGTGGAGTGGCTCCCCGGTCTGCTCCGCCCTTCTTCTCTACCCTTTTTCACAGTCAACAACCGATTTTGGACATTTGAGAGATTTTGAGCGTGGAGACACGCTGGGAGTGGAGGTAGTAATGAGAAAGTTTCTTTCCCTAGCGGTGATGTGCAGCTTGGCACTGCCCGCGATGGCGTTCGCACAGCCGGAAGCGCCGAAGGAAGCCGCTGACGACATGGAAAGGCAATTCGGAGACCGAGAGGTCGAAACGGAGACGGTCACGAAGAGCGTCACCACCGAAGAAGAGACCACCACGCTGATCGTCGAAGACGAGGACGGTGCGCCCGATCAACTGGTCACCGTCGTCGAAGAAACGACCACCGTGGTCGAGGAAGTGGAGGAAGTGAGGCCGTTCCTGGACAACTTCAGCTGGATGGCGATGGCCAGCGCATTCTACCGAATCGGTGGTTACACGAACGCGGGCGTGCTTCCCGGCCCTTACAACAACCTGTTAGGTGGGACGGCACGTTTGGGATACCCATACACCAACTACAATGGGTTCGGCCTCAACTTTGTCGGTGGCATGGCTCAGTACACAGGCGAAAAATTCGGAGTCACCGTCGACCTCCGGTGGGGTAATGGCGCGCCGCAGCTGTCGCCGTTGCACCCCGTCAAGCAAGGCTATGTGAGCTGGATGCCGAGCGACCGACTGACCTTCGACTTCGGTTTCTTCGACACAATCTTTGGTGCTGAGGTTGCCGACGAATGGAACAACGCCAACTACACGCGCGGGGCTCTCTACTTCCTACGGCAACCATTCAACCACTTGGGCATTCGGATGGGCGCGGAGCTGTCCGACTCGGTCGGCTTTACCATGATGGTGACCAACGGCGGCGTGTTCGGCGGCGGCGGCTCGTTGGGCGTAGATGACGCGGACATTCAGGGTATCGACAACAACGCGACTCCAACGATCGGATGGCAGTTCTCGTTTGCTCCGGGCGACGTCTTTGGGCTCTACATCGGCGGCAACCACGGTGCAGGGGGTGACCTCGACAACCGAAACTGGGACAACTTCTTCGACTGGGTCATGAGCATCGGTGGAGGCCCTGTCACGTTGCTCCTGAACGGCGACTACACCACCAGCCCGAGCTTTGGCGAGGGTGATGGCGGTATTCGGTTCGTCTACGGTCACAGCGCGGCCCTGATCTTCGACGTGACCGACAAGTTTTCGATCGGCGTTCGCGGCGAGCACTTGAGCGGCAACGAGCAGAACCGGAACCTCGACTCGCCCTTCGGCTACCTTGCCACGGGTACGATCACGCTTCGCTACAAGCCGGTCGAGTACCTCGTGCTCAGCCTCGAGGGTCGCGGCGAATGGACCTCGCGTGACATCTACTTCGACCGGAACGCTGATATCGCCGACGACGGCAGTCTTATTCCGAATCAGAGCAAGAACTACGCGGCCATCCTCGGCTTCACGGCCTTCATCGGCAACTAAGCCTCCACGATTGCAGG
>CBFCWN010000212.1:0-2738 GCA_965601515.1 uncultured Myxococcales bacterium
ATCTCGGAGGGGCGATTCGGAGTTGGCCGAGCGTTTCGATCCCGTACTTTGGGGCACCGGCGCGGGGCCGCTTTCGGCTCCGGAGCTGGAACGTTTCGAAGCGAATGGCTTCATCGTCAAGGAGAAGCTGTTCGGGAAAGAGGAGCTGGCCACGATGACGGAGGAGCTCGGACGCCTTCCGAGCCGATACGCGGATCGACCTCACGACGAGATCGTGAGTGAGCCAGGGACCGGCGTCATACGCTCGGTCTTTCGCGTGCATCGAGTTTCGCCGGTGTTCGAGAAGATCGCGCGAGATCCTCGCCTCTCAGGCACTGCGCGGCAGATCCTCGGGAGCGACGTTTACGTTCATCAGTCCCGCATCAACTTCAAGCGCGCCTTCGACGGCCGCGCGTTCCCCTGGCATTCAGATTTCGAGACCTGGCACATGGAGGATGGGATGCCCCGGATGCGGGCTCTCAGCGCGTCGGTACTGCTCACCGAAAACACACCGGTCAACGGGCCGCTCATGCTGATTGCAGGCTCACACAAACGCTACGTGCGTTGTGTCGGTGAAACGCCGCGCGACCACTTCAAGGAATCCCTTCGCAACCAGCGTTATGGCGTGCCCTCCAACGAAGCGCTCACGCGGCTGACGGAGCAGGGCGAGCTCGTTCAGGCACTCGGCCCACCTGGTTCGGTGATCTTCTTCGACTGCAATACGATGCACGGGTCCTCCGGAAACATGTCGCCCTATCCACGCCACAACGTGTTCTTCGTCTTCAACAGTGTGGAAAACGCGCTTCAGGCGCCTTTTTGCGGCCTGCAGCCGCGTCCGGAGTTTCTCGCCGAGCGCACTCCGACCTGACCTTCCACCTCGACGCAAGCGCTGAAAGAGACACGCGATGGCAGCAACGATGGGAGTCTTCGTGTTGTCCTTGGTGGTGTTCACCGGGATTGGCTTCGCCTCCACGGTTGCTCGCCAAAAGACCTCCGAGGATTACCTCGTCGCTGGACGAAAGATCCCCGCCTGGCTGACCGCCCTGTCCTCCGCGGCGACCAACAACAGCGGCTTTATGTTCATTGGCCTGATCGGGTTCACCTATCGTTTCGGTGTGCAGGCCGTCTGGCTCCAGCTCGGGTGGATCGTCGGCGACTGGGTCGCATGGCGGTGGGTTCACGGGCGCGTGCGGCGCGTCTCCGGAGATGTCGACGCGTGCTCGACGCCAGCCCTCATCGCCACCTCGGATGCGGGTCGTCTGCTGAGGCCGGTCTCGATCGCGGCGGGCGCGCTCACGTTCATCTTCCTAGGCGGCTACGCTGCGGCTCAATTCAAGGCCGGTAGCACGGCGCTCCATGCCCTGTTCGGCTGGGACCTTGCAGTCGGTGCCATACTCGGCGCGGCGATCGTGTTAGTCTACTCTTTCTCCGGCGGCCTTCGCGCTTCGATTTGGACCGATGCGGCTCAGGCCATCGTCATGATCGTCTCCATGGCCGCGATCGTCGCCTCGGCGTGGCGCCGTCTCGGGGATCCGGCCTCGCTATGGCGAAGGCTTGGGGAGATCGACCCCCCTCTCCTCGACTGGTTCCCTTCGAGCCTTGCCCTTGGCTTCGGTCTCTATTTCATTGGTTTCTGTTTCGGCGGCTTTGGGGTGGTCGGCCAACCTCACATCTTGGCGCGCAGCATGGCCATCGAGTCTGCCGAAGAGATCCCAACGGCCCGGCGTATCTACTTCGCATGGTTCATTCCCTTCAGCGTTCTCGCCTTAATGGTGGGGCTCTACTCACGTGCTTTGCTGCCCGAGCTGGCGATTGGGGCCGAGAGCAGCGCCGCAGTCGCGGTGCACAAAGCGGAGCTCGCGTTCCCTCGGATGGCTCTCACGCTATTGCCAGACGGCGTCGTCGGCCTGGTGCTCGCCGGCCTGTTTTCCGCCACGATGTCCACGGCGGATTCCCAGGTGATCGCCTGCTCGGCGGCGATCACGCAAGACATCGCGCCAAAGTGGCGTGATTCTTATGCCGCGTCAAAAGCTGCGACGACGTTCATCACGCTCCTGGCGCTGACTCTGGCCCTTTCCTCGGCCGACGGCGTGTTCGACCTGGTGCTCAGCGCCTGGTCGATGCTTGGCGCCTCGCTCGGGCCTTTGGTGTTGCTTCGCGTCTTCGGGCGAAGCGTTTCGCCAGCGCTTGCGCTCACCATGATGGCGGCCGGTCTCGGGACCGTATGGTCGTGGGAGTCGTCATCGTGGAGCGGGGCTGTCTTCAAATTGTTCCCCGGAATGCTGGTACCGCTCGTGATCTACGCGATCGCGCAAGCGGCCGGGCGCATCACTCGTCCGCGGCGCTCACCTTGACGTCCGCCTCGGGGGTCAACATCGGTGCCGCATCGATCTCTGTCGCTTCCATGAGCTCTGCGATGTGCTGGAGGGACGCGAGCAGGGCCGTGCGCTCTTTTGAGGGGAGGTCAGACAGGCGCCGGACGAACATCTCCTGAAGCGGGATGGGCAGCGTTTGAAAGCGCTCGAGACCCGCGGCGGTCAGCGAGAGACAAACCTTGCGGCGGTCTTTGGCCCGCCTTTCGCGGGTCACTAGATTGGCCCGGGTGAGGCGGTCCACGATTCGCGAGACCGTCGCAGCCGAAAGGTCGAGCTGCTTCGAGACCATCACGACGGTCACTTCATCGGACTCTTCTTCGAGATCCCCAATGGCCTTGAGACACATCAGCTGAGGTACGGTGAGCCCCACCTCCTGATACATCG
>CBFCWN010000213.1:0-2673 GCA_965601515.1 uncultured Myxococcales bacterium
CCGGCGCCTGCCGCTCCCGTGCCACCGTCACCGCCGCTGCCCCGGCCATCACCGGTTTCGGTCCCATCGCCCCCGCACGCGAGCACGAACGCGAGGCCAAGCACCCCCAAGCCACGAAATACATTCATGACGAAATATTACAACATAATTGTGGGCCGTGCAGGCCTGGTTCTGAAGCGAAACGCCCTTGTTGTCCAACAGCCCGCGCCGTTGTCGCTGATATCGCCACATTGCGATCCGTCTTGACCTGCTAGCGCGTGACGTCCACCGAGAGTGGCCGGTCGGCGACGTTGCGGCCGACTTCTAGGGTATAGGTGCCCGGCTCGATCACCCACCCCGTGCCGACGTCGTAATAGGCGAGCTCGTCCACCGGGACGCGTATCGTGATGACTTGGCTGGCACCCGGTTCCAGTTCCGCTCGCGCGAATCCGACGAGCTTTCGAACGGGGCGGTCCACTTCGGATTCTGCGATCCCCGCATAGACCTGGGGGGTTTCGATACCGGCCCGCGTCCCCGTGTTCGTGACCGTGAACGACAGCTCGATCGACTCGACGCCTGCGGTCGTGCGGACTTCCGCAGTGAGTTCACCGTATTCAAACGTCGTGTAGCTGAGGCCGAAGCCGAACGGCAGAAACGCAGAGACCTCGTTTCGGTCGAGGCGTTGATAGCCGTGGTAGCGTTCGTAGGTCGCCTCGAGCGCGCCCCTCGGAAACGGTTGGAGGTCGTCGAGGCTCGCGACGAACGTCACGGGGAGTCGCGCCGACGGATTGACGTCCCCGAACAGGACGTCGGCGATGGCGTGCCCGCCCTGAGCGCCCGGGTACCACGCCATCAAGACCGCTTCGGTGTCTTCGAACCATCCCGTGACGTCGATCGCCGCCCCTCCCTCGAGAATCACGACGACACGATCGCTGAGCTCGAGCACGTCCTCGAGGAACGCTTCGTGCGCCTCGGAGAGGCTGTAGCTCTCGCGGTCCCTGGCTTCCCCTCCGTCGTCCTCTTCGCTGAGCCCAACCGCGATGAGCACCACGTCGGCCTCGCTCACCTTCGCACGATCGTCTGGACTCGAGAGATCGCCTTCCACGTACTCGATGGTGGCCGCGACGTCGGTTCGAGCGAGCAGCCCCTCCGCAATGGTCACGACCTCGCTCGTGTTCACGGCGCTGCTACCGGAAAGATCTCCGATGTTCTCGACGTCGGCCAACGGTCCCACAAGGACTACGGACTGCGCTTCGCTCCTCGACAGAGGAAGGATGTCCCCTTCGTTTCGAAGCAGAGTCGTTGCCCGAGCCGCCACCTCGCGTGCGAGCGCGAGCGTTTCGGGAGCCTCGAGCTGGCTTTCGTCGACGGTCGGCGGGTTGGTGTCGAGCTCGTAGCAGAGCTGGGCTCTCAGCATCCGGCGCACGTGTTCATCGACGTTCGCTTCGTCGAGCTGCCCCTCGGTGACGGCGTCGACGACCGGTTCGCCGTAGATCTTCGACATCATCATCTCGAGGTCGAGTCCTGCTTCGGCGGCGGGCACCGTATTGTGCGTGCCGTTGAGGAAGTCGGACACGACGTAGCCTGCGAACTCCCACTCTCCTTTGAGGATGTCGCCGAGGAGAGGTCGGTTCTCCGAGCAATAGTCCCCGTTGACCTGGTTGTACGCGCTCATCACCGAGCCGACGGCGCCCTCCTGCACGACCTTTCGGAACTGCGGGAGGAAGTTCTCGCGCAGGGTGCGCTCGTCGACGATGGCGTTGATCTCGAGGCGCGTGTCTTCGATGTGATTTGCCGTGTAGTGCTTGGCCGTAGCGATGACGCCGCCGCTTTGGGCCCCGCGCACGAAGCCGACGCCGATGGTTCCCGAGAGGAACGGGTCCTCGCCGTAGTACTCCTGGTTGCGCCCGGAGAGCGGGTGCCACGCGATGTTGAGTCCCGGCGCGAGCAGCACGTTTCCACCGACCGCGCGAAGCTCTCTCGCCATGGCGCGCCCCACCTCGGCTTCGAGCTCGGGGTCCCAGGTCGCCGCACGCGCCGCGGCGACGGGAAAGGCGGTGGTGTTCGCCCCGTTTGCGATTTCGAGAATGCCCGGTCCGCCGACACCCTTGGGTCCGTCGAGCATTCGGAAACCAGGGATGCCTTTCTCCGGGATGGAGAGGCTGTGCCACGTGCCGTCCACGGGAAGCAGTGACGTGCCGTGCATCAGGGCCGCCTTTTCCTCGAGCGTCAGTGATTCGACGATGGCGTCGACCCTCGACTCGACCTCGGCCGAGTCGATCGGGCAGTACGCGTCCAGGGGGCTGATGGGAGTGCTCTCAGTCCGGCCGCTACTCGAGCAGCCGAGGGCTACCGCCAAAAGACAAGAAATCAGGATGCTACGCACCGCGCCGGACTAACACACGTTCGTGCCTCCTGGAAGTTGGCAGGGTGCATCTCCGATGGCGTGAGAGGCGGACCGCGCCTATCGTTCGGGATGCCGACCATCCAAGTCGAAGAAACCGTGAACGTCGGTCGAGAGGCGCTGTTCGACGTGCTCACGGACCACGAAAAGAGTGACCGGTTTCGCGGGGTTCAGTCCTGCACGCTCATCCAAGAGGGCACGCATGAACGAAACGGGCTCGGGGCCGTGAGAAGGGTGAAGCTCGGCGGCCCGGCCTTGCTCGACGAAGCGATCGTCGTGTTCGAGCGGCC
>CBFCWN010000214.1:0-2660 GCA_965601515.1 uncultured Myxococcales bacterium
TGGGACAAACGCACGAAAGGCGCCGATCGGAAGACCTCGCTGAAACACGGCGGGACTGGCAAGGTCGAAACCACCGAGGCGCGGATCGTCACGGCGTGTACCAGATCGGAGACGTGAGGGTGCTACGGCGATCAGAAACCGACTCTTTTAGCCCATCAGGCCCACCATCAGAGCGCAGTTTCGCGGTACTGGACGTTGACCGATTCGGGCCGACTCGCTAGGGGCATCTTCGTGTTCGACGAGTACACCAGCTACGACGCTCTGGGGCTTGCAGAGCTGATTCGCAATGGGGAGGTGTCGCCGAAAGAGGTGCTGGAAGCGGCGATGCGGAGGGCAGAACGCGTCAACCCGACGCTCAACGCCATTGTGGCGCCGCTCTACGACTACGCGCTCGAGCGATCGGCAAAGGACGACGTGAAAGGCCCCTTCGCCTACGTGCCGTTCCTGCTCAAGGACGTTCACCACGCGCTTGCGGGAACGCCGATGAGCAATGGCAGCCGGTTGCAGAAGGGCGAAGTCTCGAAGCGCAATGCCGAGATCGTACGCCGTTACCTCGATGCGGGTCTCGTCGTTTTCGGAAAGACCAACACGCCGGAATACAAGCTCTCTACGGCGACGAATCCCGTCGTGTGGGGTCCCACGCGCAATCCCTGGGATGTCGCACGCACGCCGGGCGGCTCGAGCGGTGGATCCGCAGCCGCGGTCGCTGCCGGGATCGCGCCCCTCGCGTCGGCCACGGATGAGGGAGGGTCGATCCGCATGCCGTCCTCGTGCTGTGGCGTGTTCGGGCTCAAGCCATCCCGCGGCCGCAATCCCATCGGACCAGACTTCCGCTGGGAGCTCGAGGGGCTGTCTACTTCGCACGTGATTGCGCGGAGTGTTCGAGACAGCGCCGCCGCGCTCGATGCGACCGCTGGCGTCGAGCCCGGGTCCCCGTACGCGGCGCCCGGTCCGACCGATTTTCTCGCCGCCCTCTCGGAGCCTCGGAGAAAACTTCGAGTCGCTGTCTGCACCGACGGTCGGATCTTTGGCCGAACGGTCGACGCGCCGTGCATCGATGCAGTCCGGCACGCGGGCTCGCTCCTCGAAGACTTGGGGCACGACGTCGACGAGGTCGGCCTGCCCTTCGACGAGGCGGAGGCGATGCGTCTCGACACGATCTTCATCGCGACGGGCTTTGCCGCCTTCGCCGATGACCTAGCCGAGCAATACGGGGCGGCTTCCGTGCGCGCGAAGCTAGAGCCGACCAGTCGTTTCCTCTGGAAGCTGGGCGGCGCATGGACGAGCGCCTTCTTCGAGGCTGCAAAGTTCAGAGCTCGCGAGCTCGGCCGAGACATGTCGCTCTTTCACGGCGACTACGACGTCCTCGTCACATCGACGATCGGCCGTGTACCACCTCTGATCGAAGATGCAGAGCCCAAACGGTCCGATGTGGCTCTCGCCAACGCGCTTGCGTCCGCGCCGGTTGGACCTCTGATGCGAATGCCGAAGGCGGTCGACCGGCTTCTCGACGCCCAGCTCGATGGACTCGCGAACCGACTGATGCACCGAACCTCGCTCGCCAACGTCACAGGTCAGCCGGCGATGTCGGTGCCCCTTTTCTGGACCGAGAATGAGCTCCCCATCGGCGTACAGTTCCTCGCGCCCTACGGAAGCGAACGGATGCTGCTTCAGCTCGCGGCGCAGCTCGAGGAAGTGCAGCCCTGGGTTCCGAGACTTCCGATACGCACCTACTGAACGCCCGCCGTGACAACAGTTGGCCCGGCTTGCGGGCCCGATGGCTCGCTATGGAATCAGCTTTTCGCCTTTGAGCTCGCGGACAACGGCCTCCGCGACGGAACCAATCTTGTCGGAGCGGTTCTTCGGGTTCACGGTCTCGGAATCGCCCCACCAGACCGCTGTCCCTGTAGCGCCCGAGTAGAGCTCGGTTCGGAAGCGGTAGGTGGTGTGGGTTTTGTAGTACCCGGTCTCGTGCGTCGTCATGTAGCTGCGGTTGTACGATCGGTAGTAGCCGACGCCTGGCGACGAGCGAACGTTCAACGTGTTGGGCCGACTGCTACCGCCTGCGGGCGGGCCAGGCTGCTGCTCCTGCGGCGGCACGAACTCCTGTTTCTCATCCACGCTCAAGAGCGTGGTAATCAGCACCCCGTCGAAGCCGCCGCTCTCCATCGCGCCGCGAATTTCCGCGTCGGTGAGCTCCGAACTCTGAGGGAGAAGCTTCCAGCTCCCTTGCGCCTGCGACCCCTTCGAAACGAGCACTCTGGCAAACGTGTCTTCGTACAGGCGTCGGGTCTCGTTGGTGTCGCCGACTCCAATCACGAAGAGGTTCTCGAATCCGACGTCCGTAAAGGCCGGGTTCCGCCAAGTGGAGACCATCGTAGTGGGGGTCGACTTGCAGGCGGCGATCGCTGAAAGAATCACGATTGCGATCAGAAATTTGCTGCTCCGTACCACGCGAGCGAGCCTACATAAGCCCACGTGGAAACGCCAGCGATCGGGTGCCCTAAAGACCGACAGAACCGTGCGCCCGCGGCGAGGATCAGAGCGTGGGGCGTAAGCCGAAGAACAACGTCCTGCATTTGCCGCTCGCCGCGAGCGTCGGTTGGGACAAACTGGGACACGAAACTGAAAAGCGCAGTGAAGGCGATGGCTTACTGGCT
>CBFCWN010000215.1:0-2651 GCA_965601515.1 uncultured Myxococcales bacterium
CGGTGCACGCTCGCATGGGGGCTTCGAATCCACGTGCCCGCCGGGTAGTCGCCGTGTTCATCCGAGAAGGTGCCCTCGAGAACGAAAATCTCCTCGCCGCCCATATGCGTGTGCGGGTGAAACTCGGTTCCCGGAGCCCAGCGGACGAGGGCAACGTTCTCGCCCTTGTGATCGTGGAGGGGGCGAACGCTGAGCCCACGGACGGCTCCCGGTACGAAGGCCGCGTTTCGCGTCTCGATACGCACGGTCTTCTGGTCTTCTAGATCGAACTGACGAAGCTTCACGAAGATGGTGCAGCCGTCGACGGTGTACGGCGTGTGACTCGAGCCCGGAGGATTCCGCACGTAGGTCCCGGCCGGGTAGTCGCCATGCTCGTCGGAAAACGTTCCGTCGAGCACGAAGAACTCTTCCCCGAGGTCGTGCGTGTGTGCGGAAAAGCTCGACTCGGGCGCATACCGAACGACGGAAGTAGCTCGAGCAACTTCGTCGCCGATCCGATCGAGCATACGACGCTCGACACCTGGTAGCGGCGAGGGGAGCCATTCGAGGTCGGGGGTGTAGATGACCTCACGCTCCGCGAAATTCGAGCGGACCTCCATGCAGCGGAGCCTCGAGCCTTCGACCGAGACGTCAAGCGGTCCCCGTCGCCGTGGTTCTTGCAGAAAATCCGAGTCCACGATACTCGACGAGGAGATGCGCAGGTATCTTCCGAGATTTCTTCTCATCGGGAACACGCTGCTGTTCGCCGTTCTCGTGTGGCTGATGTTCACCGAAGGTCTTTTCGACAGCGAGAGCGATCTCGACGAACGGGCCGCCGTGGTCGAAGACGGGCCGCTGCAGGAACCGCCGTTCGCCGACGCACTGGGAGGGCTTCCAGAGGCCTGGCCCGAAGAAGAAGCCCGAGGAGAGGAAACAGACGAGGAAACCGACGAGGAAACAGACGAGGAAACCGACGAAGAAACCGACGAAGAAACCGACGAAGAAACCGAGGAGGAAGAAGAAGACCCCAACGCGCCATCGCTCGGACTCGGAGGCACCGTCCGTATTGCCGCGAACGATCTCTTGGTTGTCGACAAGCGGGGCCGCAAGGTGCTCGAAGCCAAGCTCGCCCATACGACCGCTATGCTTTCGGCGATGAAGCACGGAAAGTTCCTCGTCCCCAAAGGTCTCGTCCAGGGCGCCGAGGTGAATCTTTACCGCGACGCAGAGGGCAAGATCTCCATCGCGAGCGCGCTTCGAACGGCACCCCCATCGGTACGGCGCAGCCTCGCGCTACCTCCGGTGCCCGACGAGACGACTCCCGAACAGTGGATCATGGACGTCGGACCGATCGCGATCCGCGACGCGGTTCTCACCATCGGCTTCACCGAGCGGCCTGTGAAAATCAAGGTTGATCGAGGCTTCGTCCGTGTCGAACAAGGGCGCCACGAGGAGATGCCGCGGATCTACTTCGATCAGATCGAAGGCGCCATGCTGGAGCCAAGCCCGCTTCCGCAGCCCGTTCGCATCGCGCACGCGAAGGGTCTCGTACGCCTGGCGGGCAAGCCGCTCGTCGAGCTTGCCGCTCGAGCCTGCATTGGAAACAGCGAGCTTCGCATGCACGCCTTGGTCCCGAAGAGGCACACGGCGGTGCGGATCACAGCGGACTCTGCAGGCCTAGGCGGTGCGCTTGGCCGCATGGGTCTCAAGATCGCCGGCAAAAAGAAGTCGGACAAGCTCTCTTTCCAGAAGGGCCCGGTAAAGCTCAAGGGCGGAGCCCGGTGCAAGGATCCGAAACGCAAGCCGCAAGCCAAGGCCGAACCGTAGCGCCGCTCAGCTCGGGATACGAAAGACGTGGATCGACTGATCCTTCTTCGCGCATTTCTCCGGCAGACGCTTCTTCTTCTTGTCGGATACGCAGACGAGGGTGACGTGATGCAGGATTTGCGTGGGGAGCCCCGAAGACATCGAGATCCCTGATGCCGAAACCTGAGCTCTCGTGCTACCAACGCGATCATGGCTTGCAGCTCTCGCGTGAGCGGCGCTCTTCTGCTTTCGCTCTCTGTCCTTGTGGCCTGCAGCAGCGACAGCGCTCCGTCCCAGCAACCCACCGACGAGCGTTGGACGATCGGCATCTACATGGCGGCCGACAACAATCTCGACCGAGCGGCGACCAACGACATCAACGAGATTCTCAGGGCTGGCGTTGCTGAAAATTCGAGCGCGCTGATCCTGGTCGATCGCGCGCGGCTCGGCGCGTACGGCGACTTTGGCAACGTTCCGGGTTTGGAACCCCACTCGACTGCGAAGTGGCTTCGCGTGGTCGGAAGCGAGATCATAGAGGAAGAGGACCTTGGTGAAATCAACACGGCGGACCCCGAGACTGTCCGCCTATTCATCGATCGGCTCATGGAGGAAGACGTCGATCGGAGAGTCGCGATCTTTTGGGACCACGGGTCCTCTTTCACGTTCGGGAGCGACGACAGCGCCAGGCTTTCAGGCGCGATGGGCGTGGACGAAATCGCAGCTCAGTTTCGCGACAACCCGAACGACGGGTCGAGCGCATACCGCACCGTCGACCTGATCGGCTTCGACGCTTGCCTGATGTCGTCGGTCGAAGCCTTGGGCGAGTTCACCGAGGTCGCGCCTTGGTACGTAGCCAGCGCCGAGCT
>CBFCWN010000216.1:0-2633 GCA_965601515.1 uncultured Myxococcales bacterium
AGCTCGAGGCCTAGATTGAACCCGAGCAACGCGAGGGGGATCTCCTCCGTTGGCAGACCGGCATCGAAGAGCACCGAGGCGAAACCAAGCCCATGAAGCAGACCGAGTGCACCTGGCAAGATCCACGGATGGCGCCAGACGGGCCCGCGACCACCGAACTGGATCTCGAGGGCTAACACGACGATCGTGAGCGCGATGAGCGCTTCGACGAGCGCCTGCGGAACGCTGAGCACCCCGAGCACCGACAGGGCCAGGGTGAGGCTGTGACCGATCGTGAAGGCCGTGATGGCGGCGATGAGTCGGCGATGCCATCCGAAGAGCACGACCAACCCGAGCAAGAAGGTGAGGTGGTCCCAGCCGGTCAGAAGATGCTCCACACCGAGCGAGAGATACTCGGCGAACGAATGGTCTCGTTCCTCGGGGGCAACGACGAGTAGCTCCGGCCTGCTCGCATCGAGGATCGCGTGGTCAACCTCTCCGTCCGAGCTCACGATGCGCACGACGACGTTGATCTGTGAGTCTTCGAAACCTTCGACCGCGATCCGTGCGCCCGTGAGACCCTTGGTGTCGCACTCGAGCTCGAGCGTCTCGGTGGCCGCGCTTCCATCTTCGTCGACGGTGACGCTCGCCTCTCCAACGGGTTCGCAGCCGGTGGGAATCTGGGGGGCGAGCGATTGACCCACCGGACGTTGCCGCGGCGCGCGCCAGCTCATCGTCACCCGACCATCTTCGCCAAGCACGAACGTGAGCACCGACGGAGCAAGCGCGTGCGCGTCGGCGTGTCGGGGCGTGAGCGCCATGAGGAACGACAGGAGGAGCGACGCTCGAATCATCGAACCTTCTCCACGTGAACGGCGTACGCATCGAGCAGCTCAGCCATGCGCCGCTCCCGGAGCTCGTCTCTCAGCTCTCGAAGGAAATCCTCGCGAACTTCCGGGGTGATGTCGCGCAGCGGAGGAACGAAGCTCGGCGCCACCTCCCGCACGTTGACGAAATGGACCCCATACACCGACGGGATCGGACCACGCCAGACACCGACCACACCCTGTTCGACCGCGTCCGCCACCGCAGTACCGTACTCGGCGCGCAGCCTCTTTGCGCTGGCGGACTGCTCCGAGCGCACGCCAGGAAGTGGATCGCCGAGGCCCGATGGCTCTTTGTCCCCGAGAGACTCGAGCGTCGATCGCATTGCGCTCGCGTCTGCGGACAGCTCCGTGCCGCGTTTGGTTCCGCTCAGGAACACGTGCCAAAACCGAACGTTTCCGGGTCGCTCAAAGCGAGACCTTTGTCTGTCGAGATGAGCCTGTAGCTCGTCGGCGTCGGGCATCTGATCGTCTGGCACGTACCCGAGTGCTTCGTTCGCGCGGTATAGAAGTCGAGCCCGAACGATTGGATCGTGGCGATGCATGTTCATGTCGAGCGCTCTCCGGTAGAGCGTCGCATCGTCGTCCTCGGTGCCGGGCTCGATGAACTTCATGTTTCGGACCAGGTGGCTGTACACGACCGGATCCTTCCGATCCCAACCCTGCCTGCGAGCCTCGTTGAGGAGGATCGCCTCGCGAACCGCACGGTCCGTCGAAGACGAAGTCGCGTCCGCAGGAACTTCCACCGTCAGTTCGCGCTTCTCAGCGCGGCCTCGGTCGTAGAGAGCCTTGCCGCCGACCAGCAGGCCGCCGATCAAGAAGTAGTGAAGGAGCGCTCGCAGCATGGGCTCAGCCGGGAGGCTGATACCAGATCGGCGAGGACCATGCTCGCTCTTGGATCGACGTCTCGACCCTCGGGACGCAGCAACGCGCTTCTTCCGCGGTCAGGCTATCCGGGTCGGCGCAGTCCTCGGGCGCTACGGATTCGCAAAAGTCCACGTTGAGGCCGGCCGCCGGGTCGCAGCAATCGCAGAGGTAGCTGCTCTCGCGGTACTTGGTACCTTCTTCTCGCCGGAGTTCCTCGCAGGCTGCGTAGTCCCACTCGTTGCAGTCGTACTCCGCGGTCGAGCACTGCCAGGTCGACCAACGACACGTAGGGTTCTCGATGACGCGCGCGTAATAATAGGCGCGCTGAGACGCGTCGAAGTTGGGATCCTCCCAGACCTCGCACAGGTCGCTGGCGCCGGATCCCTCGGGTGCGCACGTCTCGAGGTCGACGCTTGCGCCATTGTCCGGGTCGCCGGCCACCTCGAACACCTCGACCTGCTGTTCGCCGTTCTCGATCCAGCCTTTGACGATCTGGACGCGTTGAAGCGGTGCTCCGAGCGGGTCCTGTTTTGCCGTCACGACGAAGCGCGGGCCCCCGTCGCCGATTCGATCTCCGAGCTCGCCGCCCATGGGGACGCCACCTTCGTAGCCCTGCGCGACCAGGTCTTCCGCATCGCAGAGATCGTCCGGATACTCCCAGCCACCGAAGATGCGGACTGCGATGCGGGGGCCGCTGGTGCCGAACAGCTCGCGTCGGCGGAAGGCGGAGAAAATGGCCTCACGTGCGTTCTCTTCGGCCCAGACTCCCGTCAGTCCGCCTCCGCTTAGGTACTCGATATCGGGAAACCCACCTGGAGGGGGTAGGAAACGGTTTGGCTGACCGGCTCCCCCGTGACCCTTGAAGTCGTCTTCGGCGACGAGGCCAGGCGCAGACACGTGTGT
>CBFCWN010000217.1:0-2618 GCA_965601515.1 uncultured Myxococcales bacterium
AGGTCGACGATAGCGCGGTATTTCGTCACGGTGATGGCTGGGCCGTTTACCGCGTTGACGACGGGCGGGCCGTGCTCACTCCGATCGAAATCGGCGCGCGCAACGGGCTCGAAGTGGAAGTCGTCGAGGGGCTCGACGCGGACACGCTCGTCATCGTTCACCCTGGCGATCAGGTCGAGGACGGCCGCCGCGTGCGGCCGCGAAAGGGCTGAAACCAAGTGGCAAGTGGCCGACTCGACACCCGGCGCGCGATCGTCCATGAGTGGGCGTCGATTCGAGCAAACACATGACCCACGAGATCCAGACCAGCGAAAGCCTTCGGGGCGTCCGCTACGAGATTCGCGGACAGCTTGCTCAGCGCGCACACGAAATGGAGCGCCAGGGCTACGAGATCATCTCACTCAACATCGGCAACCCCGGGCTCTTCGGTTTCCGCACACCGGAAACGATGCGGATGGCGATGATCGAAAACCTGCCGAGCAGCGAGGCCTATTGCCATCAGAAAGGGATCTTCCCGGCGCGCGAAGCGGTGGTGATGCAGCAGCAGGACCGCGGCGTGATGAACGTTACGGCAGAGCACGTCTTCATGGGGAACGGCGTCAGCGAGCTCATCGACCTCGCGCTGCGCGCGCTGATCAACCCGGGCGACGAAGTGCTGATTCCGAGTCCCGACTATCCGCTCTGGACCGCGTCGGTCTCGCTGAACGGCGGGAAGCCGATTCACTATTCGTGTCCTCCGGAAAAGGCGTTTCAGCCTGATGTCGACGCACTCGAGGAGCTGATCACGCCACGCACGCGTGCGATCGTCATCATCAACCCGAACAATCCGACGGGTGCGGTGTACGGCCGCGAGGTTCTCGAGGCGATGGTCGAGCTGGCGGAACGACATCAGCTCGTGATCTTCAGCGACGAGATTTACGACGGAATGGTCTACGACGATGCCGAGTTCTTTCCGATTGCCCCGATGGTGACGAAGACGCTGTGTGGCACTTTCAGCGGCCTCTCCAAAGTCTATCGCGCGTGCGGGTTCCGCGTGGGCTGGGTGTCGTTCAACGGGACGAACGACCTTGCCGGCGACTACCTCCACGGCCTCGACCTCCTGGCGTCACTCCGGCTATGCAGCAACGTGCCTGGGCAGTGGGGGGTGCAGACGGCGCTGGGCGGCTACCAAAGTCTGAAGAAGCTGATTCGTCCGGGCGGGCGCCTTTATGAGTCGCGCAAGGCCGTCATCGAAGGAGTCGAGGCCAGTGACTACCTGCACGTGATGCAGCCGCAGGGGTCCATGTACGCGTTCGTTGGGGCAGACACCGAAAAGCTACCTTCCTTCGACGACCAGCAGTTCGCGATGGAGCTCCTCGAAACTCAGCACGTGCTCGTCGCGCCGGGTTCGAGCTTCAACGTCGACTACACCAACTATTTCCGCGTCACGATCCTGCCGCTGGCGCACGTCATTGAGGACGTCTTCCGCCGCATGGAGACGGTGCTCCGAGCGCTCTAGAATGGGTGTGGCGAAGCAGATTCGCGTCCTTCTCACGGGCGGCGCCGGTTTTCTTGGCCGGCGAGTGATCGCCGAGCTTCGCGAGCTTGGGTCGTTGCGGAACACCTCGGTCTACGTGAGATCGCTCGATCTCCAGCCCTGCGAGGTGGCGGACGATTCGATCGTCGGCGACATCACCGACGCCGGCACCGTGGATTCCGCCGCAGGCGACTCCGACGTGCTCATTCACGCGGCAGCGATGATCGACTGGGGGAACACGCCTCGGAGCCGGGTCTTCGACGTCAATGTCCAGGGCACGCGACATGTCGTCGCCGCCGCTCGGCGCCACGGCGCCAACGGCGTCGTCTACACGGGAACCATGGACGCGGTGATGGACGGCGGCCCCCTGTCCGACATCGACGAATCACAGCCCTACCCGGCTCGCTTCCTCGATGCGTACTCGGAGAGCAAAGCGCTCGCCGAACAGGTCGTGCTCGACGCCAATAGGGATGGTCTGCGCACGACCGTCCTCCGCGCGTGCGGGATGTACGGCGAAGCGGACCCGTACCACATGGAAAACGTGCTCGAGCAGGCCAAGCAAGGAAAGCTCACGTTCCGATTGGGTTCACCCGACACGAAGTTCGAGCACGTGTATGTCGGCAACGTCGCGTATGCACATGCGCTCGCGACGTTCGCTCTGCTCGAAGGCGAACCACCTGCCATTGCTGGACGGAAGTACTTCGTGACCGACCAGCCGGCCGACAACTTCTTCGAGTTCATGCGCCCCTTCATCGAGCGCCTCGGCTACGGCTTCCCGCCTCCGTCGCGCACGATCCCCGATCCGATCGCCATGTTCGCCGGTCGCGCAAGCGAAAGCTTCGCCCGCCTGGTGAAGCCCGTCTTCGACGTCCGCCCCGTGCTCACGCGCTCGAGCGTCGCCGTCCTCACGAACACCATCTCGATCAAAAGCACCCGCCTCCGGGAAGACCTAGGCTACACCCCCCGCTATACCCCCGAAGAAGCCTTCACCCGCACGATCGCCCACTACTCCTAGGGGACACGCGGCCCCCCCAAAACAACCCTCTTTCCAACGACTTACAAAACAACCCGCGCAATTCGCGCGAGGCAGGGCCTTTTTCAC
>CBFCWN010000218.1:0-2542 GCA_965601515.1 uncultured Myxococcales bacterium
TAACGCGAGTTCGAACCTCGCTGGGGTCACCGAAAAATCAAGGGATTCTGACTTCCCTCGGAGTCCCTTGATGCGTTGTGGCAAATATGTGTCACGCGCGTGCACTCTAGACCTCGCACCTGTTCAGATTCGCGACGGGGTCGGTGTCCTTCTCAGCCGCGCCTCGTTGGAGGTAGTCTCAAAGCCAGGACACAGCACGGGCATGGTTTGGCGCGGTGAATTTTGTTTCGGCGAGACATGGGCCGCCTACCGGGGGCCGACGGCCGAGAACACGCTCCACGCCCACGCCGCGTTTCAGATCGTGGTCGGCCACGGGAAAGAACCGGCGGTCGTCACTTGCGGCGGCGATGAGACTTCTGGGCGTGCCATCCTCATTCGGCCGATGGTCCCGCATTCTGTCTCGGCGGCGGGAGATTTGTCCCTCATGTATGTCGAGCCGCAGTCGCCGATGGCTTCTGCTCTCCTTGAGCTCGTAGGACCAGGGGACATTGCCCTCCTGCCACACGAGACCGCAGAGCTCATCGATCTCTCCGGCCCTACCGAGCAGTGGTTCTCGAAACTTGAGCAACTCGTGCCGGTTTCGACAGCGGCGCTTGATTCGCGTCTCGCGATGGCCCTTGTCGAGCTTGCTCGAGACCCGGGCGCAATCACGATCGCGGGAGCTGCCCGCCTGTGCGGTCTGTCGGAGTCGCGCTTACGAACCCTGGCGCGCGACCGCCTCGGCCTCCCTCTTTCGACTTGGTTGATCTGGCGAAAGCTCGAGCGGGCGGCTCAGGCGCTAGCCGCTGGCGCGAGTCTCGCGGAGGCTGCGCTCGCCGGTGGTTTCTCAGACCAGGCCCACTTCGCGCGGTCGATGCGGCGAATGTTCGGCGTGACGCCCGGGATGGCGACAGACGCACTCAAATGACGGCAACCGATTTGTTCAAGAACGGCGGGGGCCACATCGCTATCTAGGGGGTAGGAGGCCCAACCCCCAATGACTCGATTTGCCCTCGTGTATCTCTACGCACCCGCATTCTTCCTGAGTTTCATCGGTGCCGCCCTCATGGTCGTCGCAGAAGGGGAGAGCAAAGTCTGGTTTGCCGCGCTGCTACTCGTCGCCATTGCGATATCGATGCTCGCTGAGCGTCTGCTTCCCTACGAATCGAAATGGAATCACTCCAAGGGAGATGGACGGCGGGACGTGTTGCACGCAACTTTCAACGAGTTCGGCACGGTCGTTAGCGTCGCCTCGATACCGTGGTTGGTGGCGCACATCCCAGGTGTCGCTGCGTGGCCCTCGCAGTGGCCGCTTTGGCTGCAACTCGCGTTCGCCATCCTTGTCGCCGATTTCGGGATCACGTTCGCGCACTATGCGAGCCACAAGGTGCGGTGGCTTTGGCGACTGCATGCCGTACATCACAGTGCGGAGCGCATGTACGGTTTCAACGGACTGATGAAGCACCCGCTTCACCAGGCGATCGAGACGGCTACCGGGACGACGCCCCTCGTGCTGATCGGCATGCCACTCGAGGTGGGCGCGCTGCTCGGTTTCGCGGTGGCGATCCAACTCCTTCTACAGCACTCGAACGTCGATATGCGGGTAGGGGCCCTTACCTATTTCTGGGCCGTGGCGCCGGGTCATCGGCACCATCACATCGCGTCCAAAGCCAAGGGTGACGTCAACTTCGGTCTCTTCACGATGCTATGGGATCACCTGCTCGGAACCTTCGTGATCGGGCGCCCGGCGCCGCGCGACGGCGAGCTCGGTGTCGCCGGCCGCCCCGACTTCCCAGTCCGCTATTGGAGCCAGCTCGTCGAGCCGTTTCGCCGTTGGCCCGATCGTGAGCCGCGCGGGGGCGAGGCCGCCGCCGAGTAAAACGGAGGCCGCCCTGCTCGTCTTCAACAGTAGTACGCGGCGGTTTTCCTATTCGGCCCCAGCGGCCTGGCACCGCCCAGCGGGCGGCTTGACAGCGCGTCCGCTGGGGGCTACCAACGTTTGAGCAATCGTTCAAATGAGTTCCACTTCTGCCCACGCCCGTCGCCACCCGACCCGCCCATCCAAGCATCGCGCGCCTTCGGCTCAGCCTGCTACGGGACCCGGTGACGATGAGGGCTGTTGCGAAGTCTTCTATGTAGACGAGGAGCGCGTCGCGAGGGTCCGCGAGGCGATGCTGCCCGGCGAGCTCGTGATCGAAGTCGCCGAGACGTTCAAGGTGCTGGCGCACCCGACGCGGATCCGCATCCTTCGTGCCCTGGCGAAAGAGGAACTGTGTGTGTGCGACCTCGCGCGGGTGCTTAGCATGACGGTGTCGGCCGCCTCGCATCAACTCCGCGCGTTGCGCGGAATGCGGCTGGTTCGCTACCGCATGGAGGGCAAGCTCGCCTACTACAGCCTCCGCGACCCCTTCGTGCTCGCGCTGCTCGAGGACGGCATCCGTCATCTCACGAGCAATGGGAGCGAGAAATGATAGGGCGTTTTGCAGTGTGGTCGCTGCTCATCATGGTTTTCGTCTCGGCGATGCCGTGGGAGGTTGCCGTTGCGCAGCCAGCAGAAGCGACC
>CBFCWN010000219.1:0-2460 GCA_965601515.1 uncultured Myxococcales bacterium
GACTCCGTCGTAGTCACATCGTCGCCATCGACGTCATGCGACACAGTTGTCTGTGCAGCGCAGCCACGCTATGGCCCGCGGATATGCGTCACACATGGCCCAAGCTGATGCTCGCCGCGGCGCTTGCCTCGGCGCTCATGACCAATGCCTGCAAACGCTCCGAACCGGCGAGCCCCGTCGCTTTGGAGACGAAAACAGCGACGCGGGGCGCAGGTGAAGGTGAGCACTCTGCGAACAAAGCGCTCGAGGTTGCGCTCGTGTGCGCCGGAAGCGGCGTGATGGTCACCGGTACAGACGAAGGGTTGCAAGCAAAAATTTCGGGAACGGCGTATCGTTTCGAGCAGGTCGAGGCAGCGTCGGGCGCGAAGTACCGGGCGGTCGGGGACGACTTGATCGTGCTGTGGAACAAAGGCGACGAGTGGTCGCTTTCCCTCGAAGACGGCACATTCGAAACGTGTACCGATGCGGCGGACGCCATCTATGTGAATGGCGACATCGTCACGATGGATGACGATCAGCCAGCGGCGGAAGCGCTGGCGATCAGAGATGGGAAGATCGTCGCAGTGGGCGCTCGCGCAGAAATCGAAAGAGCGTACGAAGGAGATTCGACTGACGTCGTCGATTTGCAGGGCAAAACGCTGCTTCCGGGCTTCATCGACTCCCACAGCCACTACTACAACTCGTTGCTCGTGGCGAACCAGGCGAAGCTCTATCCACCGCCATCGGGTCCCGGCAAGGACGTCGCGAGCATCATCAGAGAGCTCGAGAAGTTCGCGGCCGCGCGCGCGATACCGAAGGGCGAGATGATCGTGGGCTACGGATATGACGACAGCGTCATGCCAAATGGCCGGTTGCTCAACCGAGACGATTTGGATGCAGCATTTCCAGACAACCCGGTTCGCGTCGACCACGTCTCCATGCATGGCACGGTGTTGAACAGCCTCGCCCTCGAGAAGTTTGGGATCAGTGCGGAGACGAAGACGCCCCCTGGAGGCGTGATTGTCCGAAAGCCGGGTACCAACGAGCCTTTCGGGCTCATCATGGAAATGGCGTTTCTGCCCGTGATGGAGCAGCAGGATCCGATGACGCCCGAGCAAGAAATCGAGGCCACTCGCGCGGGGCAGATGCTGTACGCACAGGCCGGCGTGACAACCGCACAAGAAGGGGCGACGCATTTGGGGCAGCTGCAAGCGATCACGCGCGCTGCCGAGGCTGGTGTGCACATCATCGACGTGGTCGCGTTCCCTTTCATCGCGGACCTCGATAAGATTCTCGAGGAGTTTCCCGTCGAGACCTGGGGCGAGTACGAGAACGGCCTCAAGATCGGTGGTGTCAAAATTAGTATCGACGGCTCACCTCAAGGTCGGACCGCCTACTTCACGACCCCCTACCTGACGGGCGGCCCTGGCGGCGAGAAAAATTGGACCGGCGAGCTGTTCGTGCCGCAGGACTTCATCAACGAGAGCCTGAGAAACGTCTATTCACTTGGTGTGCCAGTCACGTTTCACGCCAACGGGGACGGCGCCATCGACGCGTTGTTGGAGGCGCACGAGTTCGCGGCCGCCGACGACCCGACGAAGTACCGAAACGTTACCGCGATTCACGCCCAGTTCACGCGCAAGGATCAGATTCCCAGGTTCGTGAAGTACAAGATCCGGCCTTCGTTCTACACGCTCCATACGTACTACTTTGCAGAAGCGCACATCGCGAATCGTGGCCGCAAGCAGGCGATGTATATCAGCCCGATGCGCGATGCGATCGATGCGGGCCTTCACCCGACCAATCACACCGATTTCGTCGTGGCTCCGCTCGACCAAATGATGATGCTCTGGTCCGCGGTGAATCGGATTTCGCGTGGCGGAAGGAAGGTTGGCTCCGCCCAACGCGTGACCGCGCTTGAAGGCCTAAAGACGATGACGATCTGGGCGGCGGAGCAATACGGCGAACAGGACTCGAAGGGCTCGCTGGAGCCCGGCAAGCGTGCCGACCTCGTCATCCTCAACGAGAACCCCCTGAGGGTGGACCGCAGGGCGATCAAAGACATCCGCGTCCTCGAGACCATCAAGGATGGCGAAACGATCTACAGGCAGGGGTCGTAGCCGGCGTCACGGGCTCAGACGTACGAGCGCAGAAGCCAGCGGGCGAGCTTGACCTCGCGGTCAGTGGCGCCTCGGTTCTGCTGTTGCGTCGACTTCGTTTGGTGGGCCCGGTCCGACATCCGGGGGACGCTATTTCGAGCCATGGCAGCTGAGCAATCGGGGACCGCGTTTTGCGGCCGTCGCTCCGCTTCGGTCCGTGCATCCTTTTGCGTCCAGGCGTACTATCGTTCGGGTGCTCTCCTTGGGCACGGGAGAACCCCATGAATACCACGACCACCGAAATCGCGTCCGACGTCTTCCGGATCAGCACCTTCGTCCCCGACATCGGGCCCACCGGCTTCACGTTCAATCAGTTTCTGGT
>CBFCWN010000220.1:0-2363 GCA_965601515.1 uncultured Myxococcales bacterium
CCCGCGCGCTCCACGTCTGTCGTGGACGGCCACGCGAAGTGATGGCGCGAGATCCGCGAGATCCGACCGACGTTGACGCCAGCTGAAGGGTTCCACGACGTCGCCCGAGCCGGATCTCGAGCCCCGTGGACGTGTCGATCGGGCGTTCGGCCGACGGTTTGGCGTTGGCGAGGGGTTGCACCGAGTCCGGTAGCCGCCGGGCACGGCAGCTTGGTACTCGGTGCCGAAATCCGGCTTCACGTTTGCGACTACGTCGACAACGCAGCCCGGAGGACGACGCACAGCCGATCACTGAAGATCGAGCAGCCAGAGCGGTACGAGCTCGGCCTCGTGCGTCTCGACCGCGGCGCGAGCAAGACCGACCCAGCTCTCGCAGCGGTCGACAATCGCGCTGTCCGCAGTCGCAACGACGGCGCCCGAACGAACGAGGGTGCCGTCGACGTCGTGGGCGGTGATTGCACTGAGGCTAGACCCGCGTGAAGCAGCGACTCGGCGTATTACCTCCGCAAGGCGGCCGGAGTTCGAAACCGGCTGATCGATGTAGATGATCGCGTTCTCAGCCTGCGTCGTATCGATGAGCTCGACGAGGATGTCGACAGCGCGCTCGGTTTCCTCGACGAGTCGATAGCTCCCGTGAAAGCTCGCCATGTCGCGCAAGCACCCGTCGCGCCCAAGCAGCAAGACCCCTCCCGCCAATGCGACCTCGATGGTCGTGATGACGTTGAGCCCATCGACGACGAGCTCTCGCCCCGCAATGGCATCGAGACCCACATGTCGAGACTCTCGAGAGTCCTTCGACGCATCCGAGCAAGCACACCTCGCAACGGCGACACGCTGCCGCTGCCGAAGCGCATAGCGATCACCGACCAGCTTTACGGACGAACGCTCCGCGTATCCACGCGTTCGCAACCAGCTCAAGTCGGCCACCGCCTCCCGCAGCTTGGAAACCGCGTCGTCTCCGAACAGCTCTTGGTCGAGCGGATGAGGCCCGCGATGCCGTCGCGAATCAGTCACGCGACGGAGTGTAGCCCTAGCGCGAGACTACCTGGAGCACTCGATACGACTCACGTGGATTGGGCGAGCTTCTCCGTCGGACAAAACAACGGCATAGAAAGATCGGCACCGATCGGCCAGAATGCTGGCCTTCATGCTTGAACGCTTGCTCGCACCACTTCCCGTGAAACACCTCTTCCACCGCGTCGCTCGAGTCATGGACCTCGAGGCAGACCGCTCGTTCGCACGAGCCGTGCGACTCCTCGCATCACCCGAAGGCCCACCCGAGGTCGATGGCGACATTTTCCCCGCCTTCGCACCGTTCGAGGTCCCGGCTCTGGCCGGCAAGAAGGTGGGGCTGGTCGCTACGGGAGGTGGTGGCGCCATGGTGTGTGCTGTGGGCGTGGCTCGAGCTCTCGAAGAGGCCGGCGTCGAGGTTGCAGGCGTCTCCACGTGCTCGGGGTCGGCGATGACACTGGCGCCTTTGGCGGCAGGGCTCGACGCCGAGCAGACCGCAACGTTCCTCTTGGGCCTCCACCAAAACGACTACATCGAGCCTGACTGGCGCCAGCTCCTCAAGCTACCCCTGGCGCTGGGTCGGGACTTCACGGGCCTCCTCAGTAGTGAGCCGATCGGCCGGCTCTACGAGGATCTAGTCGGGGCGGTTCCGGTCGGCACCCTCCCCATCCCGTTCTACGCGAACGTCTGGGACATGGACCGTAATCGGCTCTTGTACCTCGGTACTCGCACCCGTCCGGACATGGGTCTGCCCGAGATCGTTCGCGCAGCCGTCACGCTGCCGCTCTTCATGCGTCCCTTCGAGCTCGACGGGGCGCTGTGCGGCGACGGCGGCATCGTCAACGTCTTCCCAGTCGACCCGCTAGTGGATCATCACCCCGAGATCGACTTCTTCATCGGCGTCAACGCGTTCTATCCGCAGAACTTCGATGGCGAGGATCACACCGGTTGGCACCGCAGCACGCTCAGCATGTTCCGACTCAGCCCGCAGACGCAGATGTGTCAGCACCTCGAATCCGCCCGCATGCAGCTTCGCCGAATTCAAGACCGCTGCCTTATGGTCCACCCCCTCCCGTACGAAGAAATTAAGGGCATTCGCCTCTACGAACAGTTCATCGACCGCCGCCCCTGGCTCGACTTCATCCGCCGCGGCCACCAAGCCGCACGCCGCGACCTCCGCGCCCTACAACCGGCCAGCGACGCCTCATAGGGACAGGTTCGCCCCCGAAAACCCCAACCATTGCAAGCACCCGCAACACGAGCGCTCTCGCCGCCTTCCGAAGCTCCTCCACTTCCACGATTCGCGAGTGGTCTGCCGGGACACCGTGTCGCGAAAGGGTCGTTTGGGGGCC
>CBFCWN010000221.1:0-2351 GCA_965601515.1 uncultured Myxococcales bacterium
GTCGTGTGTGCTTTCGGGACCGCTCGGCTCGTCTGCCAAGGCCACCATGGGCAGCGAGAGGAGCCCGACGAGAATTCCAACGATGAGGGGGGTCGCGCGCATCGCGACGCAAGGCTACCACGGGGCTTTCCGATGCTCAGGAAAGTCGGCGGCGCAGCGCGTCAACGAACAGGTCTTCCTTGGCGGTCCGGGTCGTACGGGAGGAGAAGACGACGTGAATGGGCATCTCGGCGATGCACCGCTCCTCGAGCAGCGGAACGAGTCGGCCTTCGTCGATGAGCGGAGCGACGATGAACTCGGGGAGCCAGGCGACCCCGGCATCGTCTGCGGCCAGCTGCGCGATGGCGTCACCATGGTTGCAGTGAAGCCGGCCCGAGACTCGAACGCGTTCTTCGGTCCCATCGAGTCGATCGAAGACCCAAGTGTCGAGGTTGGTCTGGTGCGTATAGAGGATGCAGTCGTGCGTGCGCAGGTCCGCCGGCTGCTCCGGCCTGCCGTATCGCTTCAGGTAGTCGTGCGACGCGACGACGAGGCGCCGTGAGACCCCGACCTTTTGCGCCACCAGAGACGAGTCAGGGAGTCGGCCGATGCGGAGCGCCAGGTCGTAGCGTTCTGCAATGAGATCGACCGCGCGATCTTCCAGCTGGAAATCGACCGAAAGCTTCGGGTGATCGCACGCGAGCTCGGCGACCACGCCGGTCAGAAAGCGAAGACCGAAGGATGTCGGGGCGCTGATGCGCAGGCGACCTACCGGGCTGTGGGTGGTCGCGGCGAGCTCGGCCTCGGCCTCGGCCGCGAGGGCGACGATGCCCCTTCCCTTCTCGAGCAGCGTTTGGCCCGCGTCGGTGAGACTCACCCGTCGCGTGGATCGCTGAAGCAGCGACGCGGCGAGCTGCTCTTCCAGGGAACGCACACGATCGCTGACCGTCGACTTGGCGACGCGGAGCTCGCGTGCGGCCTCGGAAAAGCTACCGAGCTCGGCGACGGCGACGAAAGTGCGGAGATCGTTGAGGTCCATCGTTCGCTCTGTCGAACAATCTTTCCACTTATAGCAATATTGTACGTATTTTCAAACGATGCATGTTGAGGCTCACAGGAGGAACCGTCGATGAACGTCCGACGAAGCCATCAACGAGGACATGCGAACCACGGCTGGCTCGACAGCCACCACACCTTTTCGTTCGCGAACTACTACGACCCCGAGCACATGGGCTTTCGCGACCTTCGGGTGATCAACGACGACCGCGTGCGGGGCGGGCAAGGGTTCGGCACGCACCCGCACCGCGACATGGAGATCATCTCGTACGTCGTCGAAGGGGAGCTCGAGCATCGCGACAGCATGGGCAACGGCTCGGTCATTCGCCCGGGTGATGTCCAGCGGATGCGGGCGGGGACCGGAGTGACCCACAGCGAGTACAACCACTCGCCGACGGATACGCTTCGCTTCCTCCAGATTTGGGTGCTTCCGGAGAAGCGAGGACTCGAACCCGGGTACGAGCAGAAGTACTTTGGCGACGAGCGCCGGGGGAGGCTCCGGTTGGTCGCGTCTCCCGACGGGTCGGAGGGTTCCGTCCAAATCGCGCAGGACGTGAAGATGTACGCTTCGGTGCTTGCAGATGGCGAGCAGGTCGTGCACACGCTGACGGTAGGAAGGCACGCTTGGCTCCAGGTCGTACGAGGCAACGTGACGGTCAACAGCGTCGAGCTCGGCGAAGGTGACGGCGTATCCTTCGACGAGGCGACCGCAATCTCGGTGACATCAACGGGCGAGAGCGAGTTCATTCTCTTCGACCTTGCGTAGGAAAGGAAACGACAGACCCATGACGAACCTAGTTGGAATCTCGGGCAGCCTTCGGAAGGGCTCTCACAACACCATGCTCCTCGAAGCGATGAAAGAGCTGCTTCCCGAAGGCGTGGAGCTGACGGTCCGACCGATCGACGACATCCCTCTCTACAACGGCGACCTGGACGTCGACGGCGGACCGGACTCGGTTCGCGCGCTCAAGGCCGACATCGATGCGGCAGACGGCCTGATCATCGCGACGCCCGAATACAACTACGGCGTCCCCGGCGTGTTGAAGAACGTCATCGACTGGGTGTCACGCCCTGCCTTCACGTCGGCGCTCGTCGGCAAACCCGTCGCCATCGTCGGCGCTGCGCCTGGCATCGTCGGCACGGCACGCGCCCAAGCCGACCTCCGAAACGTCCTCTTCGGCACGCTCGCGAACGTCTTCCCCCACCCCGAGGTCCTCGTCGGCCAAGCCAACCAACGCTTCACCGACGGCAAGCTCACCGACGCCCCCACCCGAACCGTCCTCCAAACCTACCTAGCCGCCTACGTCAGGGGACAC
>CBFCWN010000222.1:0-2133 GCA_965601515.1 uncultured Myxococcales bacterium
AAGTTCTTTGGTGTCGATCGACCGGACGACGTACCCGGCAGCATTCAGGAGCGCGCATACACCTCGCCGATTTGGTACACACCGTAGGCGCGCCTGTGGCGATCAAGGCGTCGGGACGACCCAAATGGGAGAAGTCCAGGCGCGTTCTTGAATCGTGGCGGGCACGCCCTCGAGCAGTGGCTTGCCGGAGCGCACTGCGTCGTAAGTGCTCCATCGGGGCGTCGGGATTTCCAAGACTCGCGCGTAATAGAGAGCGTGTTGCTCAGGCTTGAAGTCGGCGTCGGTCCAGCTGCCGATGAGCTGCGGACTCCCGATGGTGTTCGTGTAGCGCGCGCGTTTCACATCTACGGTGTTGCCCACCGGTGGGAGCTTGCCGTCCTTGTTCGGCTTACGATCGCCCGACCAGACGACGTCGATGATCTTCTCATGCATCTTCCCCGTGGCGTCGACCCAACCCTTGATGATCTGGACGCGATCGAGGTTCGCTCCGTCGGGATCCTTCACGGCGTGCACGGTAAAGGTCGGGGCGCTCGATACGCCGTGCAGCGTACCTCCCATCGGTACGCCGCGGGCGTAGCCTTCCTCGACGAGGGCGCGTGAGTCCTTGGGAGGTGTGAGCCCAACGCCTGCAAAAAAGCGAACCCGAGGTCGCGTCCCGCTGGTTGCGTAGGTCTCACGGGCCTTCATCGAATCCCAAATCGCCCCTCGGGTGTTCTGCGTCGCCCAGACTGCGGTCAGCGTCCCAGGGTTTTCGTCTTTGCCATCGATCCAGCCACCCACATCGCCACTGCGACGGGCTTCCACCGATCCGTCTTCGGGCCCGTGCGCCCCGTTCCAGTCGTCCTCTGCAACGTGGGAGGGCAAACCGATGTGGCTATCGGTGCCTCCGACGAAGCCGAGCTTGAACGGGTTCACACCGAGCTGTTGCTCCCAGACCATGCCTCGAATTACGCCGTCCCGGACGTAATTCTTCTTCTCGAAGGTACGACCACTGTACTTGGTCATCGAGGGAGCGTTCTCGAAATCAGCGAATTCGTCGGCGGCCCAGAACTGCGCATTGACCTCAGAGTTGCCCTTGATCTGCATGATCTCGATCAGCGGCTCGAAATGTTGCCGTTTCTGTGCGTAGTCTTTGTCGATTGGATCCCCGTCGACGTCGGTCTCGGGGAACATCAGACCCTTGCTGGCATTCGAGTTGTGGGGGATCGCAAGGGGTTTCATCCCTTTGGCTTCGAGCGTCCCTAGCCAGTCCCACAACGCTTCTTCGCGCGCGATTTCGAACGCGCTCATCGGCATGTCTGGCACGTTCGCGTCGCGAAAGATGATGTTGCGATGCAGATTGGCGCCACCGGGCGCAGCGCTCCATTCGAATGCGACGAAGGCCGTGAACTTTCCCGGATCGTTGTGTTCTTCGGCCGCGTCGATGACGACCTGCCACCCGGACTTGGTCGTGGCGGTTCCGGCGAAGAACTCCGGATGCTTGGGGTTGTCACCACGGGTGTTGCTCACGACGTACTTGAGAAACCACTGCACACGCTCCTCCGGGTCAGTCAGGCTTCTGAGCTCCTTGACTAGCTCGTCATCGTGACCGGGAGCGCCTTCGACCATGGTCGTGTACATCTCGCCGAGGTATTCGGCGTGGTCCGTGACGGCGACGAAGTCGAGCGGCTTGTTGATCGTGTACTTCGTCCCGTTGACCTCGGACTCGGCGCCTTTGGCGAACCGATACGCATCGGACGGCAACATCCGCGTGCCGCCGAGATAAGCGTCGAGCGAATACGCCGTGTGCAAGTGTGTCTCGCCGAAGTAGGGCTCCTTGAGAGGGTTCTCGGGAACAGCAACCTCGCTTGGAGCGCTGGGAGCCTCCTCGGGCACCGGCGCGGGGTCAGCTCCCGAGGGAGGCGCGGGTTGGGACGGTGAACGTTTACTGCAGCCGAAGGAGGTAGCGACCAACAGCAGTGTCAGGGCCCATACGGGAAGCGTCTGCTTCATAGTGGGACGATACCACCGCGGTGGGTCTCGGCTACAGTGCCCGCGTCCGGATCAACGAGATACCGCTCGACCCGAACGAAGCTCGTCGAATCGAATCGCACCCCAGCGAAGTCGATTTCGAGGCGCTCGGGTGCCGGCTTC
>CBFCWN010000223.1:0-2110 GCA_965601515.1 uncultured Myxococcales bacterium
CTTCCCTGGGCTCAAGACGCCCTGGCGCCACACATCAGCGCCGAGACCATCGAGTACCACTACGGCAAGCATCACGCCGGCTACGTGAAGAAGCTCAACGCGGCAATCGAGGGTACCGACCTTGCAAGCAAGTCGCTCGTCGACATCATTCGCGAGGGTGGGGCGACCTTCAACAACGCAGCGCAGGTGTGGAACCACACCTTCTACTGGAACAGCATGAAACCAGGCGGCGGCGGAGCCCCGACCGGCGCGATTGCGGACGCCATCAATGGTTCGTTTGGCAGCTACGACAAGTTCCGCGAAGAGTTCACCGCCGCGGCCGGTACCCAGTTCGGTTCGGGTTGGGCGTGGCTCGTCGCCGAGGGTGACAAGCTCGCCATCTCGAAGACCGGCAACGCCGAGACTCCCATCACGACCAGCGCGAAGCCCCTTCTCACCATCGATGTATGGGAGCACGCGTACTACATCGACTACCGCAACGCGCGCCCGGACTACATCAAGGTGTACCTCGATTCCTTGGTCAACTGGGACTTTGCGAACGCGAATCTCGGTAGCTGAGACCACTCGATGAGCGAACCTCGTTGGAGTCGGTCCGCCTCCTTTGGCTGGGTGGCGGGCTGTTACGTGCTTTCGTTCGTCGTCGCCGCGGTCACGTTGATGTTCGTTCCGGAAGGTTGGAACACTTTCTGGAAGGCGGCGGCCGCTGACGTCGCCGCGACCTTCGTCGTCTTTGCGTTTTCGCGCGGGCTGAAGTGCTCGAGCATGTACGACGCGTACTGGTCGATCGCGCCCATCGTGATCGTGCTGTACTGGGTGTTCACCGCGGAAGAGGGCGTTCACCCGGTACGCGTCGGGGCGGTTCTGTTCTTGGTGAGCTGGTGGGGCATTCGCCTGACCTACAACTGGGCCCGTGGTTGGCCTGGGCTGCACCACGTCGATTGGCGCTACGTGGAGATGGAGCACAAGTATCCGAAGGTCTGGTTCGTGACCGACCTGTTCGGAATCCACCTGTTTCCGACGGTCCAGGTTCTCGCGGCGCTCAGCGGCGCGTGGGTGGCGGTCTCTCAGGGGACCAACGGCCTCAACTGGATCGACGGGCTGGCGCTCCTCGTGACAGCGGGAGCTATCATCATCGAGACCGTGGCCGATCAGCAGCTGGTCGCGTTCGCGAAGGTGAAGAAGCCCGGGGAGATCATCAAGACAGGTCTTTGGGCCTACTCTCGTCACCCGAACTACTTCGGCGAGCTCTCGTTCTGGTGGGGCCTCTACATTTTCGGCCTCGCCGCGAACCCGAGCTACGTCTGGACCATCGTCGGACCAATCGGGATGACCGCGATGTTCGTCGGCGTTTCGATTCCCTGGATGGACCAGCGTAGCTGCGAACGGCGGCCCGAGTATGCCGACCACATGAAGCGGGTCAGTGGACTCGTTCCTTGGTTTCCGAAGAAGGCCTGACGGCCCGATCTAGAAGAACTGAGGCCAGACGAGCGGATCCAAGAACGCGGTCTGCAGCAGGAATAGAAGAAGGCCCAGCATGGCGAGCACGCCGGATGGGCCTTCTGCACGTGGTCGCATGACGAACAGCGCGATCATGAGGCCGACCGAGCCCAAGGCGACGCCGAAGAGGTCGATGCGTACGGCCAGCCACAGTGCCTCAGAGGGCGACTCGAGGTACGCGAACGTCAAAGGTAGCCAGAGAGCCGAGGTCACCATGATGAGCGCGTAGAGCGCGTTGATGAGTCCGAATCCGTAGCTGCCGAATCGCACCTCGTCGGCATCCGTCTTCACGCAGAACGTGTGCGAGAAGAAGAAGTAGCCGAGCGCAGCCAGCCACATCGTGACGTTGTAGACGGCCTGCAGCTCGAGCGGCATCGACCCCCAGAGCTGCCCTCGAGTCTCCGGATGCGTCACGAGGCCGTGGACGTAGCTGCCAAGTACGGCCATGCCGCCCACGACATTGATCGCCAGCCACGCTTTCTTCTTTGGGTGCATCCGGAGTGTGTAGGGCAGACTGCTCTGCGTGCACAGCCTCAGTCGAGAGGTGGCGCCGCACCGGGAACGCAGAGCGCCTCGGTGTCTTCCTCGGTTTCACCGTTTTCGCAGCCGCTGA
>CBFCWN010000224.1:0-2104 GCA_965601515.1 uncultured Myxococcales bacterium
TGCTAGAAGTCGAAGTCGAGCTCTTTCGGCTCGTCGTTGCGGAGGGAATCGTCCTCGCCGGGATCGAACGCCGCTTCCGAGTAAAGATCGTCGAGTGACCAGCCCGCCTTGTGATGACGACGCAGCTCCTCCCGTTCAAAGTCGGCGAGCGTATTGTAGTTCTTGGGTCCCTTCGGGCGCATCTCTCCCCCTTTATGCCATCCCGACGCCCGGCTACGGGTATGTCGGAGGACTACTTTGTCCTACATTTGAGCACACCCTACCCAGCGCGATCGAGATGGCAAAAAAACGTACGAGATTGAAACCGCGCACCGGCACTGGTAGACGCACTCCATGAGTCGCGTGGTTGCGATAGCCAACCAGAAGGGCGGCGTGGGGAAGACGACGACGGCGGTCAATCTGGGCGCCAGCCTGGCCGTCGCGGAGCAGCGTGTGCTGCTGGTCGACCTCGACCCCCAGGGCAACGCATCGACCGGCGTCGGCATGAGTCCCGGCGACGAGGAGGTCGAGGGCTCGTACGAGCTGCTGCTCAACGAGGTCGGGGCGGCGGACGTCATCTATGAAACCGAGATGCCGTACATGCACGTCATCGCGGCGACTCAGGACTTGGTCGGGGTCGAGCGAGAGCTCCTTCAGGCGGACGACAGCGCGACGCGGCTTCGCGATGCGCTCGACACGGTACGCGACGACTACGACTTCATCGTGGTCGACTGCCCACCCTCGCTCGGGATGTTGACGATCAACGCGCTCACCGCGGCGGACATGGTCATCGTCCCGCTCCAGTGCGAGTACTACGCGCTCGAGGGGCTGTCCCAGCTGGTCGGGACCGTCGAGCGCGTGCGCGCGTCGGTGAACGAGCAACTTCAGATTCACGGTGTGCTCCTCACGATGTTCGACTCGCGCAACAACCTCGCGAACGAGGTCGCGGACGAAGTGCGCCGGCACTTCCGGGTGTACGACACCGTCATCCCTCGGAACGTTCGTCTGGCCGAGGCGCCGTCGCACGGAAAGCCGGTCATTCTCTACGACGCGTCGTCGCGCGGCTCGTACACGTATCTCAATCTAGCGCGTGAGCTGCTCGACGATTTGGAGGTAGCGGCGTAGTGGCTCGGCGGCGTTTGGGGCGCGGACTCGATGGCCTGCTTCCGGCGGCGCCACCGCAGCAGGCGGCGGCGCGTCCTTCGAAGAACACCGCTGCCATCGAAGATTTGACGCCTGGGCACATGCAGCCGCGCGTACGGATCGATGCGGAGGCGCTGGCCGAGCTTGCGGCATCAATTCGCGAGCACGGGGTGCTGGAACCCATCCTCGTGCGGAAGGGGTCGTCCGACGGGTACGAAATCATCGCGGGCGAGCGTCGATGGCGAGCGGCTCAGCAGGCGGGCTTGAAAGAGGTGCCGATCTTCGTGCACGAGCTCGACGACGAGGCGGCATTCGAAGCGGCCCTCGTCGAGAACCTTCAGCGCGAGGACCTGAACGCGATGGAGACGGCGCGGGCGTTTCAACGGCTGGTCGACGACTACGGCTACACGCAGGAAACGATCGCGGCCAAGGTGGGCAAGGAGCGCTCGACGGTGGCCAACGCGCTGCGCCTGCTGAAGCTGCCCGATGACGTCGCGAGCATGGTCGAGGACAACCAGCTCAGCGAGGGACATGCGCGCGCCCTTCTCGCCGCACCAAGCGTGTCGGTGATGAAGAAGCTGGCCCGCAGCGCGGTCAGCCAGAGCTGGAGTGTCCGCGAAACCGAGCGTCAGGCTCGCCGCGCCGCCCGGGGCAAGGACGCTCCGGCGAAGCCCTCGAAATCGTCCGGGAAGAGCGCGAACGTGCGCGACCTCGAACAACGCCTCTCGCGGTCCCTGGGTTCCCGAACGACGGTTCACGACAAGGGCAAAGAGCGAGGCGAGCTCCGCATCGCCTACGCGAGCTACGACGAACTAGACCGCCTGATCACCAAACTCACCTAGGGGACACGCGGGGTCCCCAAAACCCCCACAATTCCAGCCGGTTACCGATCAACCCGCGCGATTCGCGAAAAACGCTGGGTTTTTCGCAGGCCGCGCGGCCTGTGGGGGGCGTGGCTTTGGGGTGTCTGGGGCCCCGGGGT
>CBFCWN010000225.1:0-1927 GCA_965601515.1 uncultured Myxococcales bacterium
AGGCCGATGCGAGTTTTTGGGGGGATTGCGCTACTCATGGCGGCGTTCTGGCTGACGCTTCCGGCGGTGGCCGAGGCCCAGATGGAGTTCTCCCTCGACGAGGTCGATGAGGAGAAACCCGCGCCCGCCGAGAAATCGGAGAGCGAGGGAGATCTCATCGAGGAGCTCGCCGCAGGCGACTCGTCGACGGAGGGTCCAACGGAGCCGGAGCCACAGCGGGAAGAGATTGCCGAAGAGATCTACGCCGTCCAGCAGATCTATGCGCTTCGTTTGAACCGATTCGAACTGGCGCCGTCCGCGGCGTTCACGCTGAACGATCCGTACCTGAAACGGTACGGCCTCGGGTTCGCGATGAACTACTGGTTCACGAACGTCTTGGCGGTCGGATTCAACTTCAACTGGTACGACTGGTGTGGAGGCCGGCCGACCTGCAACCCGCTGGACCGAGGAACGGACATCGTTCCTCGGATTCAGGACCAGTTCCGATTGGGCGTGCCCATCAACGACTGGCAGTTCGGTCTCTGGGCGAACTTCACCTACGTACCGTTCTACGGGAAGTTCAAGGTTCGGAAGACGATCTTCCAGTGGGACTCGTACCTGATCGGCGGCGTCGGGCTGATGCGCACCAAGCCGATTCCAATCTTCGACCCGGAGGTGCGGAGCTTCGACTGGAACACCAACGTGGCGTTCAACGTCGGCATCGGGCTTCGCATCTTCATGACGCGGTACCTCACCTTCTTCACCGAGTTTCGCGCGTACATGTGGCCCGACAAGTTCGAGAACACACGCGTGGATCCTGCAAACCGCAACGACCCGTCGACTTGGCTTCAGTCGGGATCGACCTTCGTCGCCAACACCTCAATCCAGATCGGTCTGACTCTGTTCCTGCCGATCAAGTTTGAATACAGGCTGCCGAAATGATGATGCGAGCACGACAGACGCTTTTGCGAATCAGCTTGGTGGCGACGTTGGCGTTCGGTTTCCTTACAGCCGACGGCCTTCAAAGCCCGAACGTAACCAGCGCTCAGAGCGTTCAGGTGAGCGGCCCGCTTGCTGGAGCGCCTGCGGTGATGGACCAGCGACTCTGGCGCGACAAGCGCCTTCACATCGAACCGTTTTTCGCGTTCACGATCGCGGACGAATACTCGCGTTCGCTCATCGTGGGCGGCGAGCTTCGTTTCCACTTCACCGACTGGCTGGGGCTTGGCGTGTGGGGCGGCTACTCGGTGGCCCAGCTCGACACGAACCTCACCAAGGAGGTCCAATCGAAGGGCGTCACGACCAACGCCAACCGGCTCGACCTTCCGTCGCGTGAGAACTACCCGAGCCAGGTCGGCCGAATCGACTGGTGGACCGGCGTGGAAATGCACTTCATTCCGTTCCGCGGAAAGCTCGCGATGTTTCAAAAGGTCTTCGTCGACGCCGACATCGACCTGTTCGTGGGCGCCGCATTCATCGGCCTCGAAGAGCGCGCGAACGTCGTGGGTCAACCGGCTTCGGGCAACGTGACCTTCTGCCAGATCGAAGGCGGCAATCAGGACGATACGGGTTGTCTCGAAAGCCAGACGACGCGCTCGAGTCGAGTGAGGGTCGCACCGTCCTTCGGCGCCGCTTTCACCGCCTTCTTCAAGGAGTTCGTCGGCATCGCATTCCGTTGGCGCGGCATCCCGTTCAAGTACAACACGAGCGGCACCGACAACAACGGCGACGGCGCCATCGACAGTGGCGACCGCATCCGCCAGTTCAACAACATGTTCACGGTGGGCGTCATCTTCGCCCTGCCCCCCGATACCCGGTGAGAACGTAGTTCTCGCCGAGAACAGCGATCGAAGGCCTCCGGACAAAAGAGGCCTACCGAGCCGCAGCCGCGAACAAGCGATCATTCCCTGAGGGAACGAAGTTCCCTCTGAGAACAACGGCTAAGCCG
>CBFCWN010000226.1:0-1903 GCA_965601515.1 uncultured Myxococcales bacterium
GCGTGAAGAACGCGCGTTGGATGTGCCCTCATGGCGCCAAGTAAGCACCAATCGAACGCGCACCGCTAATAATGGGTACGCCGTCCGGATGGACTTCGCGTTCTGGGGCCCCTCGCCCCGACTGCTGCCTTGCTTCGAGGGGGATGGCATGGTCCATCGCCGGCATCTAGCCGAGCAGCTTTCGCACGAGGAGGGCGTATCCTTGGCCGGCCTCGGTACTGAGGTCGAACGCCTCGTCGACCCCGTGCTCTTTGAGCTCGTCGATCTGGTCTTTGTAGCGAGCCGTGGCGGTCAGTAGGATCTCGCCGCTCTTCTCCTCGAACTTTCGAACTTCCATGGCCGCAGCGAGGTTGGCTTGATGATTGGGGAGCGCGAGCATCGCGAGCTTCAGGGTGTGCTCGCGCGAGACCCGGTCCCAAAAGTCGAGGTCGGTGGGGTCGCCTGCGACGACGCGGCGCCCGAGCTCGACGTGCCGCGCAACGAGGTCACGGTTGTTGTCGATCCCGCAGATTCGAACCCCGTCATGTTCGGCAATCGCATCGTACGCGGCCGTGCCAAGACCACCCATGCCGACGATCAAGACCTCCGCCCCCCCGATGCTCACCGGCTGCTCCTCGGGGAGCCGCTTGGACGTCTCGAATCGCTTCAACGAGTCGCGGTACCGGTCATAGAGCTGGTTCGAGAATGTGTTGATCGCAGACGCGGCGATGAAGGTCGCGGCAACGGACACCGCGATGATCAAGAGCCATTGGTCCGTCAGCCATCCCATCTTCGCACCAAGCGTGCTGACGATCAGGCCGAACTCGCTGTAGTTCGCAAGACCGAGAGATGAGAGGAGCGAGGTGCGCGCCCTCAAGTTGAAACGCGTCATCACGCCGAAATAGAGGGCGACTTTGATTGGAATCAGCGCAACGAGGAAGAGTGCGACTCCGAAGTCGGACAGGCTCGGAACACCGCGCAGCCCAATCGTCAGAAAGAAGCCCACGAGCATGATGTCCTTGAAGCCGAGCATCGACTTCGCCATCTCCTGGGCCTTCGGGTGGCCGGCGACGAGCATCCCCATCATCAGTGCTCCGAGGTCGCCTTTCAAATTGGCCCACTCGAACAGCGAGTAGCCCCCAAACGTCATCATGAAGCCCAGCAGAATCAGGAGCTCGCCATGACCGCTCCGCTCCATGAGCGCCTTGAGAAGCCTGCGCGCGGGAATCAAGAGCAGCAGCGCAAGCGCCCATGGCGACGGCGGTGTTCCTTTCGACGCTGCGAGGAAAACGACCGCGATCACGTCTTGCATGATCAAGATTCCGATTGCGGTCTTTGCCGCGAGTGACCCCGACTGTCCCCGCTCCTCGAAGGCCTTCACCGCGAACACGGTGCTCGAGAAGCTGAGCGCAAATGCAATGATGGCCGCGTTCGCAAGGCCGGTGCCGCGGAACACGCCGAAATCAAGCACGTAGAGCATGGCTCCGAAGAGCGCGACGAAGAGCGCCATGTGCACCGTCGCGCCTGCCCAGACCACCGGCTTCAACAGGGTTCTGATGTCGAGCTTCAGGCCAATCGTGAAGAGCAGCAGCGTGACGCCGACATCGGCAATCTTCTGAAGGGCGGCCGATGACTCGTACCCGGCGCCCTTCAGGATGAAGCCGGCAATCAAAAAGCCGACCAACGGCGGCAAACGCGCGAATCGCGCGGCGACGCCAAAGACGAACGCCGTCGCAACCAGGATCGGGAGGTCAGCCATCGTGGCTCCGCAGCACTTTCATGGGGTCGTGACGTCCGAGGTCACATCCAACTATCACACCTGGTCGTCCGGCGCCCGGACCGAGCGATGGGCACCGAGCGTGCATGCGGCCTTGTCGGAACCGTCCCGACTCGTATAGGAGGACCCATCCCCGATGAGCCGCCC
>CBFCWN010000227.1:0-1781 GCA_965601515.1 uncultured Myxococcales bacterium
CGCACCCGGTGCGCTTGCGCCAGATAAACGCATGAGCTGCGTGGAAGCCCCTGGGGCCATGATTTGCTTCGCGGTGGCTCGACGTTCTGCGCTCGAAGCGCTCGTCAGCGCGTCCCGCGAGAGTCTCCATCAGCTCGATCTCGCAGCACCGAACTCGGAGCCGTTTGCGGTCCAGATCGGGTACACCGCCGCGGGAGGCTCATACGAGATCGAAAACGGATGGATCACCCCGGGAGAAGGCGACACGGTGGACTTCACTGGCGAATACAAATCTGAACCCGCCGAGGCGATTCCGTTCGACTTCACACTCGACTATTCGACCGATCCGGCCGGCTTTTCCGGAACCTTCGGCGGCTCGTCATCGTCGCCCTCACCGCCACACTCCGGCGTTGAAGGACGATCAGCGACTCGCCGTCCAGCTCGCCGCCTGTTTTTCGATCAAGTTCAGGATGTCGCCCATGGCGGCAGTGGCGTCGATCAAGTGGGTACCCCAGCCCTCGACGAGCGGCTCGAGCTCTCCTTTGATCGTGTCTGCACGGGGATCGGATGGATCCGCCTGGGGCGTGAGCGCAAGGAAGCTATAGCCATTCTGATCGAGGCACTCGCCTTCGAGAAAATCAGGCATCTTATAGAACGGCGTTGGGATCGGGTCCTGTGAAGTAGGATCGGCCCATGGGCTCACGTCGCCGATGAATGAGCCGAAGAGGCCCCCGATCTCCGATGCGTAGTACGAATCGAGAATCGCTGGCCCGCCTTCGAGCGCAGCTGGGTTCACGCACGCGACGACGTTTTCGGGGCTCGAGGCACCACCGAAGAGCGCGCCGTCGGTCGGTGGATTCGAGCTGAGGAAACTCACGTAGGCGACGACGCAACCAGACTGGTCTTCGCGCTCGCAGAGCGGCGTGGCTGCGAAGCTTCCTCCCACGCTCTGACCTCGCGGCACCTCAACCGCTCCGTTGTCTAAAAGGACCGAGGTCCCCCCGAGCAAGTAAGCGGAGATCATCCGCTCAGCCAGGTAGGGCGTGGCTTCGATCTCTTCGGCGATCAGTCGAATGGCGTGAAACGTGCCCTGCGAGTGACTCACCAGCACGAATCCGCGTCCCTCGTTGCGATTCGCGATGTAATCCCTGAACGCATCGAGAACGTCCTCGTAGGCTTTGGCAAAGTCGGCCACGGTTGCATCCTCGAGGCCGAACACGGTGACCTGCCGATATGACGGCGCGAACACGCGGCAGTGCCGGCTCAAACGCGCGGCCTGGTCAGAGATTATGAATCGCTCTTCGTCGTTCGGCTCGAGGTCCGAGAAGAGGCCCTCATCGGCGCTCACGGTCGGATACACGTAGAAGCAATCGAAGGACGGGTCTTCGGCGCGCACGTGCTCTTCGAGAGAGGTCTCGCCAGTCGCCTCGACGACGGTCGCGTCGAGGTCGACCGCACAAAGGTCGTCTTCGCTTGCGAGCTCCGGGTTGCAAAGCCAGTTGTCGAGTCCCGCGTAGAGGGCACTCTCGTAAGGGGCGTACGGAACGTCGTCGCCACCCGATCCGCCGCTGTTGCTTTCGCTACATCCGAGCCCGACGGTGAGGCATGCCACCGTTGCCATTGCGCGAACCAAGAATCGTCTGCTGACAGCCATGGGACCCTCCCCGAGCAGGTGCCCGACGTCTCCTGCGCGCTAGGCCCACCACCAGGCGGTTGGCACGGATCGAACTACCCAGCCTCACGAGGACTACACCACGGGGAGTCTACAAGTGTCCATACCCAATAGTGCTACCTGCGCTCTC
>CBFCWN010000228.1:0-1710 GCA_965601515.1 uncultured Myxococcales bacterium
CTCGCTCAAATCGCTGTTTCGACCAGAGCTCGCGGAGCTCAAGGCGTATCGCGTGCCTCCGACCCCGCCGCCGGTGAAGCTCGACGCCAACGAGAGTCCGTGGCCGCTCCCGCCCGAAGCGCGCGCGCGGGTGTCTGCGGTCATGCACACGACCGACGTCAATCGCTATCCGGACGGCCGCGCGACCGAGCTTCGCAATGCGCTCTCGTGGGGCCTCGGTGGCAGCCCCGACGAGTACGTGCTGGGCGCCGGCTCCGACGAACTGATCGCGCTGATGGCGACGGCGATGTGTCGACCTCGTGCTGGCGCGGATCGTCCGGTCGTCGTCTTCCCCGAACCAACGTTCGTCATGTACGGCATCACCAGTCGTGCCCACGGGTGGACGCCCGTCTCCGTGCCTCTCGACCACTCGTGGGACCTCGATCCCGATGCGATGTCGGCCGCCATCGAAGCGCACCGACCGAACCTCGTCTACTACGCAACGCCGAACAACCCGACCGGGAACTGTTTCTCTCGTGACCGCGTCGAAGCATTGGTCCGAGAGTACCCAGACACGCTTCACGTGATCGACGAGGCCTACGGCGCGTACTCGGGCCAGTCGTTCGCATCGCTTTGTGAAGAGCTCCCCCAGTGCGCGCTCCTCGGAACGCTTTCGAAGGTTGGGTTCGCCGGTGCGCGGGTCGGCTGGGTCCGCCTCGACGAAGAGCTCTCGGCGGAGCTCGAGAAGGTACGTCAGCCGTTCAATCTGAGCACCGCATCACAGGTGACCGCAACGCTCGCGCTCACCGACCTGGCGCCAGTGCTCGAAGATCACATCACGTCGATTGTCGCAGAGCGCCAACGGCTTGCGACGGAGCTCGAAAGGCACGATTCCCTTCGCTGCTACCCAAGCGACGCAAACTTCCTGCTGGTGGAGTTTGGCGGAGAGGTCTCGGCGCTTTGCACCGCCCTTCTCGACCGCGGAGTCGCGGTTCGGCAGTTCCAAAGCGGCGATTCGCGCCTTCGGAGTTGCATTCGGATTACGATTGGTACACCAGATGAAAATCAGCGCCTGCTCGAGGCGCTCGGAGATATACTGGGCTGAGTCATGTCTGCGGTGACGAAACGCGAAGCGACGCCTGAGCGCGCGCTGGCCGCTCTCAAATGGGCGGCCGACGTCGCGGGAGACCCTGCCCTGCTCGCATCGGCTCCCCCGCGACCCGCTCCGGCGGACTGGCGCGCGCTATCGCTGGAGGTCCTCCGTGCGGAGATGGACCGGCTGCTCGTCGGAAAGCATCCGGAACCTGGGCTCGACGCGATCGAGGCGGTCGGGGGCTTGGACGTCTGGCTCCCCGAAGTTGCGGCGATGGTAGGGTTTGGCGACAACGAGTGGCGTCACAAGGACGTGTGGAAACACACCAAGCAGGTCGTGAAGCAGTCCGTGCCTCGACTGGAGGTACGTTGGGGCGCCCTACTCCACGATATCGGCAAGCCGAAGACGCGCCGGATCGACGATCGGGGCAACGTGACGTTTTATGGTCATGCGGAAGTCGGCGCGGCGATGTTCCGCAAGCGGGTTGCGGACCGACTCGGCTTCGAAGGCTTTGAGCGAGAGCGTGTTCACTTCCTCATCCTCTATCACTTGAGGCCCGGTCAGTACGAAGAGGACTGGACCGACGCCGCCGTGCGCCGCTTCTACAAGCAGATGGGCGACGGCCTTCGCGACCTACT
>CBFCWN010000229.1:0-1667 GCA_965601515.1 uncultured Myxococcales bacterium
CTGGTGACGTCGGTAGCCGATCCATCGCTTTCCGCGGGCACCATACGCATCGAGGTCGTGGACGCGAGTGACGCGCCCGCGGTCGGTCAGCCGATTCGTCTCGGCGTGATGGAGCAGTCGGGCCAACGTGACAACAAGACATGCCTCACCGACGAGCAGGGGACCTGCGTCTTTGAGGGGCTCCTAACCGATGACAAGCACTCGTACCGCGTCAACGTGCCGTACGAAGGTGCGCGCTACAGCTCCACACCGTTTCGACTCGAAGCCGACAAGGGGCAGCAGGTCCGGGTGGTGCGCATCGGTACCACCACCGACGACTCGCGCGTGTTCCAGGTGCTCGGCCGCACGATGATCGAGTTCCGCGACGATCGCGCTCATGTCACGCAGGAGGCGCGCCTCACGAACCTCGGTGAAGAGACCTACGTGTTCCCGGACGGAGGGATGAAGATCCAGCTGCCAGACGGGTTCAAGGCGGTCAACACGCGAAAGTCGATGACCGATCAGCAGATCACTGGCACCGATGAGGGCGTCGACATCACGGGGTCCATTCCGCCGGGTCGCGCGAACCTCATGTGGACCTACGACATTCCCGTCACGGGCACAGACATCGTCTTCGAGCAGCGCGTCCCGTTCGCGACGATGGAGTACCAGGTCGTGAGCGACTACGTCGACGGTATGAGTCTGGAAGTCGAAGGGTTCCAGACGGCGCGGATGCACGACGGTGGCGATCGACGGTTTCTCGTTTCCGGACTCATGCGACGCCCGGGAGATCCTCCGATCGATCCGCTTCGCATTCGGATTCGTGGCATCCCCGGGGGCGGCGTCCTGCCGTATGTGGCTACCGCGATTGCGCTCGTGTTCCTGGTTCTCGGCTTCGTGCTCGTGACACGGCCGGCCGATTCCAGCGCATCCGTGGCGAAGGTACGGGAAGCGCGTGAGGCCGAGCTTCTGGAGGAAATCGCGGCCCTCGAGGGCGACCGAGCGTCAGAGGCCATTGGGCCGACATTTTACGAGCAACGAAGGCGCGAATTGACCGATGAGCTGGCAGTCGTGCTTCGCATGAAGAGCGAAGCGACTGGCCATTGATCCGCGGCCGCTTGCCGCGTATGTTCGCCGCCCACTGCGGCTTAGAAGAAGAGGGGAGCCATGGCTGAAGGCTTGAATCGAGTGACGCTCATCGGGAACCTGGGTGCGGACCCGGAGCTCAAATACACCCAAAACGGACAGGCGGTGCTTCGTCTGCGCCTGGCGACTTCTGAGTCGTTTCTCAACCGCTCGGGAGAGCGCCAGCAGCGAACCGAATGGCACACCGTCATCGTCTGGGGCAAGCGCGGCGAGGCTCTGAACAATATCCTCTCGAAGGGCAGAAGCATCTGCGTCGAAGGCCGCATCCAGTACCGTCAGTGGGAAGACAAAGACGGAAACAAGCGGAATACGACCGAGATCAACGCCCAGAACATCGTCCTTCTCGGCGGCGGCCGAGGCCGCGACTCGAGCGCCCCCGACGACTTCGGCGGCGGCGGTAGTGGCAGCGCCCCACCGGCCGACGAGTTCGGCGACGACGACATTCCGTTCTAACGGCGGAGGTCGCCCATCGCGTTGGCCGATCGCTGGGGCGATGTCTTGGCAGGACGTCTGGCGATCATGCTGGGTGAAGTCTTGGCAAG
>CBFCWN010000230.1:0-1550 GCA_965601515.1 uncultured Myxococcales bacterium
GCCGACCCGGTCGGGTCGCACTCGTAGACACGGCCAAGAGGAACCTCTTCGCACGAGAGCCAGGTCCCCCAAGGAGTGATCCCGCCAGCGCAGTTCACGAGCGTCGGCTCGTCGAGGATGCTGTATGCGTCGGCGATCTCTCCGTCGGACGAAAACCGAATCGCACCCACGCCTCCGGGCGCGTGCTCGGAGTTTGACACGTAAATGTAACCGTCGTCTTCAGTCACGAAAACGGCGCCTCCATCGGGCGACGGATGCCACGTGTAGCTCGAGCCCTCGACCGTTTCGCCGGTGCGTGCGACCACCCGACTCGTGAAACCGACGGGAAGTCGAACGCCGTTCTCGTCCGCGTCTTGAAGCGGCCCGAGATTCGCGATGTTACTCGTCTTTGCACCGCTCCCGCTATCGCTGCTGCTGCACTGACTGAGTGCTCCACCGGCCACCATCCAGCCCATGCTTGCGAAGCTCTTTCGAAGGAACTCGCGGCGCGTTGGATCGATAATCGAAGACAGACTGTGGCTCGACATGGCAGCTCCTTTGAGACTCTGACGCGGTAGCACTTTTTACGGATTGGGAATAGTCTCGCGGCCCGGAGATAGGAAACAAATGCGTTTCAGTCGTCGAGATATCCTGAAGGGGATGGGCGCCGCCGGTTTGACGCCGCTCCTCGTCCAATCAGGCTGCAGTAGCGATAGTAGCGGGGGTTCTTCACCGTTTCCTGAGTACAGTTGGAACGGCGAGCTCGGACCGGAAAACTTGTTCGAGCACGGCGTCGCAAGCGGCGACCCTCTTACCGACGCGGTGGTGATCTGGACGCGCGCAAGCATCCAACCCGATGCCGCGCCCGCCGATGCCGCGCTCAAACAGGACCCCTCTCGAGACCCGCTCGCAGTGTGGTGGGAGGTCGCGCTCGACGAAGCGTTCGACATGCGGGTCGCGCAGGGCACCGTGACCGTGTCGGCAGACAGCGATTACACGGTCAAAGTGGACGTCACCGACCTCACCCGGGGTCGCGACTACTACTACCGCTTCTTCAACCAGGGGCGGCAAAGCCCCGTGGGTCGCACTCGCCTGGCACCCGAGGCGGGCGCCGACGTCGAGCAGCTCCGCTTCGCCGTGTGCTCGTGCTCGAACTACGGCTTCGGCTACTTTCATTCCTACGCGCATATGGCGGCGCGTCCCGACCTCGACGCCGTGCTCCACCTCGGCGACTATTTCTACGAATACGAGAACGGGAACTACCCATCAGCGGATCAGCAGCTGCGCCTGCTCGAGCCACCTACGGAGACCGTCACCCTCGACGATTACCGCACGCGTTTCGCCTTGTATAGGCGCGATCCCGATTTGCAGGAGGCGCATCGCCAACATCCGTTCATCACGATTTGGGACGACCACGAATCCGCCAACAACGCATGGATGGGCGGAGCCGAGAACCACGACCCTGAAACCGAAGGGTCCTGGGAGGAGAGGCTCGCAGCGGCGCGTCAAGCCTACTTCGAGTGGCTTCCGATTCGCGAGAACGAAGGGCGCGAGCTCTATCGCTCGTTCAA